>NZ_JBQSYV010000067.1:0-221 GCF_052379685.1 Halomonas sp. 111 | reverse complement strand
GCCGTCGTCACCCAGGTCGATGTCCTCGGCCAGACTGAACTCAAGGTCCGTCGCTTCGCGGCTGATCGCGATATTGCCGTCTTCGCTGGTGACGTCCATCACACCGCTGGGACCTATATTGTTGCTACCGTCGGCCAGGGCTCCCTCGCCATCTACCGATACGTTCCAGCCCGCGTTGGCGGCGGTGTTCACTGAGTCGATCGCGTCGTGAATGGTGTGCT
>NZ_JBQSYV010000066.1:0-236 GCF_052379685.1 Halomonas sp. 111 | reverse complement strand
CCCAAATTTTTTGGCGAGCTTTACCCCAGCCTGCAGCGGGTCAAGGCCGCGTTTGACCCGTTTAACCAGCTTAACCCTGGCAAGATCGCTTCACCGGCAGAGAACGGCGCGCTGATCGCCAAAGACAGCGACCCGAACCTGCTAAGCATCGACGCCGTGCCGATGCGCGGCCAGCTGGACCGCACCATTGATGAGCGCGCCTGGCAGGCCTATGACGCAGCGGTGTACTGCAACGG
>NZ_JBQSYV010000065.1:0-271 GCF_052379685.1 Halomonas sp. 111 | reverse complement strand
GATTTTATCCATCTCTGCGTTATTTTATGACTCGCATAGCAGGCTATGCTTCGCCATAAAATGCCTTGTGATGAATAAAATTCCGAGAGGTAAGTGTCTAAAATGGGGCCATAGCTCAGCTGGGAGAGCGCCTGCCTTGCACGCAGGAGGTCAGCGGTTCGATCCCGCTTGGCTCCACCATTATGTTGGTTTTTATCCAACGCCGTTTGTTTGTTTTGTGACCATTGATAAGTCGCACGTTTAAATCGTCGCTTTATCACTGTTCATTGAA
>NZ_JBQSYV010000064.1:0-338 GCF_052379685.1 Halomonas sp. 111 | reverse complement strand
TCGCTGGTGCTGATCGTGCCGTCAGCGTTCA
Organism: Halomonas sp. 111; assembly: GCF_052379685.1. Classification (NCBI taxonomy): domain Bacteria; kingdom Pseudomonadati; phylum Pseudomonadota; class Gammaproteobacteria; order Oceanospirillales; family Halomonadaceae; genus Halomonas; species Halomonas sp. 111. Next base: position 307 of record NZ_JBQSYV010000064.1, on the reverse strand, counting down.
CCACGGCGTTGCCGCCGATCGCGGTGTTGACTGCGTCGACCGAGCCGAACAGCTGGCTGCCGTTAATCGCGTCGGTGCTGGTGCTGCTGATCTCTCCCGCGCCAACGCTACTGATCACTTGATCATTGGCATCGATGCCGCCACTGGCGGTCATGCTGGGACCACCGGCAATGGTCAGGCCGTCGTTGGTGACGGTGGTGAGATTACCGGCACCATCGTCGACCGTCAGCCCGCTGTCGCTGAGCTGGACATTATCACCCACGCCCACACCGTTCGTGTCCATGACGGTATCGCCGGTGGTCACGCT
>NZ_JBQSYV010000063.1:0-375 GCF_052379685.1 Halomonas sp. 111 | reverse complement strand
TATCTCGCAATGACAACGATTGCCGGATACGCTTGAGACGTATCACACAACAATTACGTATCAACGTTTTAAAAAACGTTAATGTCAGCATGATATACATTGTTAAAGAGCAACTGTTCAATGAACAGTGATAAAGCGACGTCTAAAAATGTGCGACTTATCAATGGTCACAAAACAAACAAACGGTCAGGTTAATGGTGGAGCCAAGCGGGATCGAACCGCTGACCTCCTGCGTGCAAGGCAGGCGCTCTCCCAGCTGAGCTATGGCCCCATTTTAGGCACTTACCTCTCGGAATTTTATTCATCACAAGGCATTTTATGGCGAAGCATAGCCTGCTATGCGAGTCATAAAATAACGCAGGGATGGATAAAACT
>NZ_JBQSYV010000062.1:0-442 GCF_052379685.1 Halomonas sp. 111 | reverse complement strand
TGCATACTCGGAGCGTACCCCTTTGCCGTGCTCACCCCACAACAATCCGCCGTATTTTTGGGTCAGGGCGGCGACTTCATCGGAGATGTCCCGAATCAGTGCTTCCTGGGCCGGGTCTTTCATGTCCAGCGCAGGGCGCACATGCAGTACGCCCGCATCAACATGCCCAAACATGCCGTAAGCGAGCCCACGCGCGTCCAGCGCGGCGCGGAACTCGCTAATAAAGTCGGCCAGATGTTCTGGTGGTACCGCGGTATCTTCAACAAACGGCAGTGGACGCTTCTCACCCTGCACATTGCCCAAAAGGCCCACCGAGCGTTTGCGCATGCCGTAAACCGCGCTGATCTGCTCACGGCCTTTGGCCAGGGTATAGCCCAATCGCGTGACCGTGGCATCCTGATTCAAGTGACGGGTAAAGGCGTCTACCTGCTCGGCCAGTGCT
>NZ_JBQSYV010000061.1:0-442 GCF_052379685.1 Halomonas sp. 111 | reverse complement strand
CGCATACTCGGAGCGTACCCCTTTACCGTGCTCACCCCACAGCAGCCCGCCGTATTTTTGGGTCAGGGCGGCGACTTCATCGGAGATGTCCCGAATCAGAGCTTCCTGGGCCGGGTCTTTCATGTCCAGCGCGGGGCGCACATGCAGTACGCCCGCATCGACATGCCCAAACATGCCGTAAGCGAGCCCGCGCGCGTCCAGCGCGGTGCGGAACTCGCTAATAAAATCGGCCAGATGTTCTGGTGGTACCGCGGTATCTTCAACAAACGGCAGTGGGCGCTTCTCACCCTGCACATTGCCCAAAAGGCCCACCGAGCGTTTGCGCATGCCGTAAACCGCGCTGATCTGCTCACGGCCTTCGGCCAGGGTATAGCCCAATCGCGTGACCGTGGCATCCTGATTCAAGTGACGCGTGAAGGCCTCTACCTGTTCGGCCAGTGCC
>NZ_JBQSYV010000060.1:0-548 GCF_052379685.1 Halomonas sp. 111 | reverse complement strand
GCAGGGTCGTCGTCGCTAAACTCGACCAGGTTGATACCCCGAATCGGTGTGTCGCTCTCGGGGAAGAACTCGGCCACGCTGTCCCAGACAAAATCGGCCATGGCGAGCGTGAGCACCGTATCGTCGATGGTTTCGATCGACACAGGCCTGGCGCTGGCCATCAGCGTTTTGGCATCGCGCAGCGCATCCATAAAGCGGGTATAGCGCACATTAACCAGGGTGGCGTGTTGGGGGATGGGCAGTACGCTCAACACGGCTTCGTTCAGAAACCCCAGAGAGCCTTCCGAGCCACACAGCAGGCTGTTGAGATCAAGCGCATGCTGGTCGTTGCGCAGGTGAGCCAGGTCGTAACCGGTCAGGCAGCGGTTAAGCGGCGGAAAGGTCGCCTTAATCAGTTCGCGCTGCTGATCAAGAATGCTGGCCGCTGTGCGGTGCACCTGTCCGACAATACCGTCCTGCTGGCAGGCCTGCTGTTCCTCATCGGCACTGAGTGCCCGGCTATGCAGATGCTGGCCACCCAGCAGTACCGTGTCGAGTTCCAGCACGTG
>NZ_JBQSYV010000059.1:0-616 GCF_052379685.1 Halomonas sp. 111 | reverse complement strand
ATTAAAGAAAGACTGAATCAGGAAGTTAAAGGCCATTTGGACAACGAAGGTGACCGCCACGTTGCCATACAGCATGCCATGGCTTTTATGGAACGCATTACCCTGCATACCTGCAATAAAGCTTACGGTATAGGCAATCATTAGCACATTGTGTTCACCTTTCCAGACAAGCCATATCAATACGGCAAGTATCAGAAATTCGAGAAATAGAATGGCGCGGGTAACGATTCTGTGATGGCTTAGCAGATTGGTCATAATGGCACCACAAATAGCCGAGCCAATACCAAACGCAATAACGGAAAGGAAGGGAGCCATGAATTTATCCCAGTTTCCCTGGATAAGCCAATAACCGATTTGTACAACATTACCTGACTGAACCGTTGCAAAGGTCTCTGCATTTGCGAACGTCCATGCGTTCATTGAGCCCGCCATGAACGCAAGCAGGAAGCCAACGAGACGAAGCTCCATTAAGGGGAAACGTATTGCCTCGGGGTGGTCTGGGAGTGGTGTGTGTGATGCTGTGTTAGACATTCAGATATCTCCTTTGCACGCTATAAGCTGTTGTAATAAGGGGACAAAGGCTGAAAACTTATGTAGCAAGAATACGGCATTAGTG
>NZ_JBQSYV010000058.1:0-742 GCF_052379685.1 Halomonas sp. 111 | reverse complement strand
CAACGGCGCCTGCTACAACTACGACGTGGACGACCCCATGTGCCCGTCGTGGAAGGCGACCCGCAACCGTATTCACTCGCCCAAGGGGCGCGCCAGCCTGATGCGTGAATGGCTACGTCTGCAATCCCAGGCGGGCATCGACGTGGTCGAGGAGTCGCGCAAGAAAAAGGCGGAAGGCCAATGGGGCTTTGTTAAACACTTCCCGAAACGCCTGGCGAATACGTTCAGCCGCCAGCAGCATCACGACTACTCTCATCAGGTCTACGACGCCATGGCCGGCTGCCTGGCATGCAAGTCCTGCGCGGGGCAATGCCCCATCAAGGTCAACGTGCCGCAGTTCCGTTCGCAGTTCTTGGAGGTCTATCACGGACGCTATTTACGCCCCCTGCGCGACTACGTGATAGGCAGCACAGAGTTCATGCTGCCCACGCTTGCCAGGGCAGCGCCGCTGTATAACGCCGTGATGGGCCAGCGCTGGGTGGAAACGCTGATGCGCCGTAGCGTGGGCATGAGCGACTCGCCACTGCTCTCCCGCGCCAGCATTAAAAAGCAGCTGCGTGCCTGGGGCGTGGCGGAAGCCACGCCCACCTCGCTTGCTCTGCTCACCGACCAGCAGCGCGCCAATAGCGTGATTGTGGTTCAGGATGCGTTCACCACGCACTTTGAAGCCAAACTGGTCATGGACGTGGTCGAACTGCTCTCACGGCTCAACCTGCGCGTGTTGGTGATGCCCTATAGTGCT
>NZ_JBQSYV010000057.1:0-742 GCF_052379685.1 Halomonas sp. 111 | reverse complement strand
TAACGGCGCCTGCTACAACTATGACGTGGACGACCCCATGTGCCCGTCGTGGAAGGCGACCCGCAACCGTATTCACTCGCCCAAGGGGCGCGCCAGCCTGATGCGTGAATGGCTGCGCCTGCAGTCCCAGGCGGGCATTGACGTGGTCGAGGAGTCGCGCAAGAAAAAGGCGGAAGGCCGATGGGGCTTTGTTAAACACTTCCCGAAACGCCTGGCGAATACGTTCAGCCGCCGGCAGCATCATGACTACTCTCATCAGGTCTACGACGCCATGGCCGGCTGCCTGGCGTGCAAGTCCTGCGCGGGGCAATGCCCCATCAAGGTCAACGTGCCGCAGTTCCGTTCGCAGTTCTTGGAGGTGTATCACGGACGCTATTTACGCCCCCTGCGCGACTACGTAATAGGCAGCACAGAGGTCATGCTGCCCACGCTTGCCAAGGCAGCGCCACTGTATAACGCCGTGATGGGCCAGCGCTGGGTGGAAACGCTGATGCGCCGTAGCGTGGGCATGAGCGACTCGCCATTGCTCTCCCGCGCCAGCGTGAAAAAGCAGCTGCGTGCTTGGGGCGTGGCGGAAGCCACGCCCACCTCGCTTGCTCTGCTCACCGACCAGCAGCGCGCCAATAGTGTGATTGTGGTTCAGGATGCGTTCACCACGCACTTTGAAGCCAAACTGGTCATGGACGTGGTCGAACTACTCTCACGGCTCAACCTGCGCGTGTTGGTGATGCCCTATAGCGCC
>NZ_JBQSYV010000056.1:0-857 GCF_052379685.1 Halomonas sp. 111 | reverse complement strand
TTAGGGCGTGTCCTCATTTCATTTTCAACCAAATGAAGGTGCACGCCAGGTAAACCATGGATTTGAAATTTCGTGCCAGTTTCTCAAAGCGAGTGGCAATGCTGCGAAAGTGTTTCAGCCGAGCAAAGAGGTTTTCTACCAAATGGCGATGCCTGTAGAGAAAGGCGTCAAACTCCGGATTTGGCGTCTTGTTGTTTGATCTTTTGGGGATGATCGGGTTGATGCCCCCTGCCCTGGCATGGTCACGGATGCCCTCTGAATCATAGCCCTTGTCAGCAATGAAGTGGTCGGCTTGATCGACCTTCTTTATGAGGTGCTCTGCAACCGTGGCGTCGTGGACGTTACCCCCAGTGACTTCAAAATCGACCGGATTTCCATGCGCATCGGCGAGCATATGAAGTTTGGTGGTAGCTCCTCCTCGTGATTTTCCAATGGCCCGCTCTTCTCCATGCCGAGCTCCACTCGCATGCTGGTGAGCGCGGAGGTAACTTCCGTCGGCGAATACCCACTCCGTATCAATTTCGCCTCGTAGCTCAAAAAAAATTGCTCCCACAGTCCTTTGGTGGCCCAGCGGTTGAAGCGATTATAGGCCGTTTTCCAGGGGCAAAACTCACTTGGAACATCGCGCCAGGGAGCGCCGGTTCGGAGTTTCCAGAGTATTGCTTCCATCACATTTCGATCATTGGGCCAGCGGTGGCAACCCTTTGCTTTCATGGTGACTTGAAGCTGTTCCCAAATGTCATCGGTCAAAACATATCGTGTCATGGCTGTACTCCCCTTCTGTTAAGAAGAGTCGCATAACCCCACAGAAAATCAATGAGGGACAGCCTTTCTTTCAAAATGAGGACACGCCCTAG
>NZ_JBQSYV010000055.1:0-923 GCF_052379685.1 Halomonas sp. 111 | reverse complement strand
CTAGGTTTTGTACGAAAAGTGATATCTGCTAAGTTTTCCCATGCAATAGAAGCATAGGGGGAAATGAATGATGGTTGGCCGGTACGAGATATCCAATGAGAACTGGGCGCAGATTACAGATATTGTGTCGCCAACTCAGGTGATGGGCAGGCCCCGGCGGGATGACCGGCAGGTCCTCAATGGTATTTTCTGGGTGCTCTGTTCTGGTGCCAAATGGCGAGATCTACCCGAGCGGTATGGTCCCTGGTCAACTGCCTATGAGCGCTTTCGAAAATGGCGGGATGATGGCACGTTTGAAGCTATCCTTTCTCGCTTACAGCTCAGGCTGCGTGAAGATGGACTGATGGATCTGGATACGTGGATGATTGATTCGACCTCGATACGTGCCACCCGCGCTGCCGCAGGAGGCGGCAAAAAGGGGGCTCAGAAGAACCGGTAGATCACGCATTGGGGCGTAGTCGTGGTGGTTTAACGACAAAAATCCACCTGGTATGTGATTCCCATGGTTGGCCGCTGGCATTTACCCTGTCTCCAGGACAGCAGGCTGATTCTCGACATTTCATCTCGACGCTGGAGAGTGTTTATCTACCAGGCCGTGTTGGAAGGCCTCGCAAACGTAGCCGCTACGTGGTCGCTGATAAAGGATATGACAGTGATGAACTGCGCCGTTACTGTGACAGGCACGGTATAAAACCCGTTATTGCGCAACGTCAAATGCATCGCAAGACACGCCCTGGTTTGCCGAGGCGTTTTGATCAGCACAGATACCGCCAGAGAAACGCGGTAGAACGCTGCTTTGGATGGCTTAAAGAGTTACGTCGATTTGCAACGCGCTACGAAAAATTAGCGAGCAGTTTCAGAGCGATGGTATGCGTAGCCTGCATAGAGCGTTGCTTGCGAGCCAACTTTTCGTACAAAGCCTA
>NZ_JBQSYV010000054.1:0-1087 GCF_052379685.1 Halomonas sp. 111 | reverse complement strand
TAAGTGATTATGCATAAATTATAGTGTATAAAGAACAAAGACCCAACAGAGTAAAACACAGAACCATGTCTCGGCGCTTACGTTTCGTTTCTTTAACACCTGACCAGCAACGTCTCTTAAATGAAGCCTACCAGTACGGCGAAAAGAGAGCGTTACGTCGTCGGGCTCACGCCATTCTGCTCAACCACAAAGGCCATACGATTAACCAGGTTCGCGATATTATCGGGGTTAAGCGCGATACGGTATCGACGTGGTTATCCCAATGGGAAGCAGACGGTATTGAAGGTCTTCAAGACAAGCCTCGCGAAGGACGCCCCCATCTTCTCAGCGAGAGTGATCTTGCTGTGTTAGAGCAATTGGTTGAAGAGTATCCCCATCAACTGCCTGTCCTCCATGCCAGGTTTCAAGAGAAGACAGGTAACGTCGTCAGCCAGGACACGTTGCGGCGCGCGTTAAAAAAAAGGCTATAGCTGTAAGCGGATACGCCGCTCATTGAGGGCACCGCGTGACGAAACAGATTTCCGCCATACGCAAGAGATGATCAATGTATTGAAGGAGTGGGAAGATGATGGTAAGTGCGATCTCTATTTCTTTGATGAGGCCGGTTTCTCGCAATCATCGTCACTACCTTATGCATGGAGCCCGATAGCCAAGCCTTGGGAAGTCACTGCCTACCCACATAGCAAACGGCTGAATGTACTGGGTTTTCTCACCAGAAAAGGTGAGTTTTTTCACCACATGACCACCGACTCTGTGACCACTGAGACCGTTATAGAAGCCTTTGATCAGTTTGCGGCACATAAAGACCCTGACTCCTTCACCGTCGTGATACTGGATAATGCCAGAATGCACCGTTCCAGGGCATTTCAGCGCAAACTTCTTGATTGGATGGCACATCGCATTCACTTGGTCTATTTGTCGCCGTATTCGCCGGAGCTGAACCTGATCGAAATCCTTTGGCGCGAAATCAAATACCGGTGGCTACCGTTAACAGCCTACAGTTCGTTCGATAAGCTTTGTGACGCGGTCAAAAACGTATGCAATGGTTACGGCACTGATTACTCAATAACTTTTGCGTAACCACTTA
>NZ_JBQSYV010000053.1:0-1102 GCF_052379685.1 Halomonas sp. 111 | reverse complement strand
CCTGGATTCATAGAATAACCGCAGCACTTTGGATCGCACAGTAGAGGAAGGAGGGTCAGCGCCGGTACCCTCTCGACTTTACCGACCAAAGTGAAGCAGAGAATGGGATACCGACAACTGACCCAGGCCCAACGATACCAAATTTTCGCTTACCTTGAGACCGGCATCAGCCAGCGACAGATAGCCAAGGCTATTGGGGTTCACAGCAGCACCATTAGTCGGGAGATAAAGCGCAATGGGCTTACTGCTGGCTATGCGCCTGAGCAGGCTCAATTGAGAAGTGATCAGCGTCGATGCAGCGCCTGGAAAGTGACGAAGCGATTGCCCAGCTTAATTCAATGGGTCACTGATCAACTGAGGGACGAATGGAGTCCCCAGCAAATTAGTGGCTTCATGGCGAATGCCAACGGGGCTTGCGTAAGCCATCAGTGGATCTATGCGTTAATCTGGGACGACAAGAAACACGGCGGCGAATTATGGAAGCGACTCCGTCTACCACGCCAGCGGCGCTATCAGCGCCGGCTGGCCAAGCATGCGGGATTGGGTAAAATTCCACACCGGGTAGGCATTGAACAACGTCCCGCCGAAGTGGAAGAAAGGCGCCATATCGGCCATTGGGAAGGCGATACGGTGCTCAAGGGCCACAAAGAATCCGGCCTGGTGACCCTGGTCGAGAGACGCAGCGGATACCTCTTGGCAGCGCGCCTGCCGACGATCACGGCCACAGGAACGGCCAAAGCGATGACCCGGTTATTAAAACCACGCCGAGGTGCAGTACAGACCATCACCTTGGATAACGGCTCGGAATTCGCCGAGCATCGACAGGTTGCCAGGGCCGTCTCGGCCAAGACCTATTTTTGCGACCCATACCGCTCATGCCAGCGTGGTACCAATGAAAACACCAACGGACTGATTCGCCAATATTTCCCGAAAGGGACGGACTTCCGAAAGGTGAGCGACTCAGCACTGAGGCGAGTCGTTGCCAAGCTGAATAATCGCCCCAGAAAACGCTTGGGGTATCGGACACCGGCACAAGTGTTCCTGGGAGAGTATTCAGGAGCGCTGAAAACCGCGGGTGCTGCGCTTAATGTTTGAATTCAGG
>NZ_JBQSYV010000052.1:0-1149 GCF_052379685.1 Halomonas sp. 111 | reverse complement strand
ACCAAGAGCGGACATTCAGCGTGGACTGATATATCGCATTTCCCTCGACCAATGGAAGACGCGGATTTGGTGGCCCGAAAAAGAAACTCATCGTAGCCGATGTCGCCAGCTGCCAAACGTTTGCACAATGCCCAGATAATGCTTCCCGATCCGATACTTTCATTACCGCGCCATCCATTGAACATGGGGCCGCCCGAAAGCATGATGGCGGGAATATTGACGGTTGGCGCCGCCATCAGGCAGAACAGGGTGGTCTTTTCGCAGCCGGTATCCAGCACCACGCCGTCCAGGGGGTAATCGTGCAGGAATTCGGACGAATCCCAGGTAAGCCAAGTTGCGTTCCAGCGCCGCTGTCGAACGCCGCACTTTCTCGCGAAAGGGGTGCATAGGAAACTCGAGGAGTTCCCTCCTGCTTCACGAATACCATCCTTGGACTGCCCTATGTTCTCCGGACACTTCTAGCCTATTATTGCGATCATGGAGCATAGCGCTTCTCCTAACCAAGTCGAATTGTTAAGACAAAAGTTGTTGAGGCAGGTTCGTGCCGACAGCCACTGGCTTCAAAACGATCGTTCGGCCCCACGATGAAAAAGGCGGGCTCAGCGCAGTAGAAAAAAATGCGGCCGATTAGTTCTATCTCCTGGGGCTTATCCCGGTGCGTAGTTCCAATCTGTCGGCCACCGACCCCGCGCAACCTGACAGGAGGGAAACACTGTAGTCCCGTGTGCGGTGACCTGTTAGGTGTTAACTTTCAATTACTACTAGCTATTAATATATTCCGAGTAAGCATCAGCCAGTTTGGCTAGGTTCGTCTGAATATAAGAGAGATGAATTTGCATGGCATCTAGCGCCTGTGCCGGTTCGCGAGCCTCAATAGCACTTATCAAGGCAGCATGCTCACTGATAATGGATGGAATACGCTGCTCTTCAAGAAATAGCATCCGTACCCGGTTGATATGTAGACGTACAGGATAAATAACGTCCCATACTTCACTATAACCGGCTGCTTCCGCTATTTTTGCGTGTAATTCTTCGTCAAGGCGCTCGATATCAAGGTAGGTCTTTCTACGACAGGCAGCTTCCTGCTCATCAAGATTTAGCTTCAGATCAATGATCTGCTGTTCAGTACATTGCCTAGCTGCATCCTGG
>NZ_JBQSYV010000051.1:0-1157 GCF_052379685.1 Halomonas sp. 111 | reverse complement strand
GGAAGGTCTGAATAATTACCGATATTCGTCAACGCTCACTTGAGCTGATAAAAAATTGCAAATTTAGGCACTATTTTCCCGTTCTTTGTGCATTTTTTGCCCGTTAACCGCTCATTAAGCGGAAAACGGGCGCAATAGCCCTATTCCCACAGGTATTTTTCACTGATCAGCAGGTTGCTGAACGCCGCCAGCAGGTGCAGGCGCTGGGTGTTTTTAGCAAGACCACGATAGCGAACCTTGCCATAACCAAAGACTTGCTTGATGTACCGAAAAGGGTGCTCCACCTTGGCTCGGATGCTGGCTTTGATCTTTTCGACTTTCTGTTGCTTGGCATCCAACTTCTTTCGCGTGCCAGGCCGTCTGGCAATATACCAAGAGACGTCGCAGCGGTGATGGTGCTCGTCTCGCTTTTGAATGCCCAGGTAACCGGCATCACCGAAGACGCGCTGCTCTTCACCGTGAAGCAGCTTATCGGCAGGCACAATGTCATGCACATTAGCAGCCGTGGTGTCGATGCTGTGAATCAACCCAAGTTTGTCGTCGACACCTATGTGCATTTTCATACCAAAGTGCCAGGAGCCACCTTTTTTAGTCTGGTGCATCTCCGGATCGCGCTTGCCATGTTTGTTTTTGGTAGAACTAGGCGCAGAAATGATAGTGGCATCAACAATGCTGCCTTCGCGCAACATTAGGCCGTTTTTCGCCAGGTGTTTGTTCACTTCCTGGAACAGCACCTTGCCAAGGCTGTGTCGTTCTAGAAAATGACGAAACTTGAGAATCGTCGTTTCGTCCGGCAATCGGTCTAGCTTCAAACCGGCGAAATGCCTCATGGACTCGATCTCGTAGAGAGCATCTTCCATTGACGGATCGCTCAAGTTGTAGAACAACTGCATACAGTGAACTCGAAGCATGGCAGACAATGGATACGGAGGCCGCCCGCTCTCGCCCTTGGGGTAATAACGGGCTACCTTCTTCTCCAGCTGCGTCCAGGGGATCAGCTTGTCCATCCGCTCCAGAAAGAGTTCGCGGCGAGTCTTTCGCTTTTTGTTCTGGTACTCGGCTTCGGAGAAGGTGATCTGATCCATGGCAGCACTGAACCCTATGCAGTTGACGATGTTCGTATTATCGCTGAAGGCAGAGACTTTTTCAGAGCCTCC
>NZ_JBQSYV010000050.1:0-1442 GCF_052379685.1 Halomonas sp. 111 | reverse complement strand
ACTACTGTGTCATAAACATCGTGATCGACTACCCAGCGCTATCATGATCGCCTGATTTAGCTCCCATCGCAGGGTGGCGATGGAGTTAACCACGTGGCGTTGTGCGCGTTTTATGGCCCCGCGCCCAGTAGCCTTCGGGTACGGCAACTGCCTGGCAGGGGCTGATTTTTTTTTGATCCCCACAACGTAGGCGCTCCATGACCAGAAAACCGTAAGCGACCGTACACAGAGTGGCGTGGTGGTGAAATCCTCGCCAGTTGCGCCCCTCGTAATGCTTCAGCCCAAACTCCTGCTTGAGCTCCTGATAATCTCGTTCGATGCGCCAGCGTCCTTTCGCTGTCGCCACCAGAGTGGTCAGTGACGTATCTTCCGGCAGATTGCTTAACCAATACTTCGCTGGCGCGGCGTCGCTTTGGGGCCATTCGATCAGCAACCACTCCGGTTCACGCTTCTGCTGGCCTCGCGCCACACGCACTCGGACAGCGGCAAATCGGGAGCACAACGGCTTGTTGGTACCTTCCCGCCAGGTGATATCCTGATAGTCATTGGCATCCAGCGACTCGGCCAGTGCTTGTGCCGCCACTGGGTGATGCTCCGAGGTCTGCTGCCACCGTGTCGGCGGTCGCCCCTGGCCGGACCACTTCGGAGGCAGAGGCTCACTGCCAGGCGGCCAGACACTGATACCCTCCGGCACGTCAACGCAATAACTCAAGCCCCATTCCGCAAGCTGCTCTCTCCACGGCGTCACTTTGCCGTAAGCCGCATCTGCCAGCACGATACCGGGCGTGATACCGGCCTCCAGTGTTTCGCGCACCTGCTGGAGGGCGATCTCCGGTTTGGTGGCAAAGTCGATCTCTTCTGGCACACCGACGCGGCGACAGCGCGCCGGATCGTTTGTCCATGATGTGGGCAAATAAAGCCGCCATGCGACCGGCAGGCTGGCCTGTTCGGTCGCCACCGATAGGCTAACGGCGACCTGACAATTGTCCTGTTTACCAATCTCACCGCAGTATTGGCGGCTAACGCCCACCGAATGCCGTCCTTTCTTGCGAATACCGGTGTCATCGATAATCCAGAAAGGCGTCGTATCGGGGGGAAGCAAGTAGGGTAGCACCTGCTGCGCCACGCCATTAAGCATCCCTCGGTCAGACCATCCAGAGCGAGCCACCAGGTGATGCAGCGACTGATGACAGGCCTGAACGTTATACGGATCGACACTGGCGGCGATGGGCTCGATACTCTTGCGTTTCAGCGGCAGCATCAAGCCACGACAGTAATCCTGAAAACCTTGCACCCGATCAGCATGGCCCAGGCGAGGCGCTAGCTCATCAAGATACGTCTCGAAGCGGTCGTGAAGTGCGTCGTTTACCATAATGCGAAATCGCTATACAGAGGACACAATACGTATTGATAACATGTCTATTTATGACACAGTAGTACTA
>NZ_JBQSYV010000049.1:0-1561 GCF_052379685.1 Halomonas sp. 111 | reverse complement strand
CCCGGATTTCTCATAGCACCTCAGCAAGTACCGCACCCAGGCCGCCATGCTATTAAAAACCTATTGGTACATCTTAAATTGCCTACTTTTTAACCACTTTCCGTCGTTAAGACACACTTCCCCCTTTCCCCCATTGCGTCGGGCCGGGGGAGCCCGAGCATTCAGTTCGGCACCAACCGCCTGACGAGATCGGATAGTTGCGCTTTATAGGGGTAGCTGTCACTCATCAACACCCGGATTCGGCGCGTATTGCGGATGATGACTGCGCCCACTTTGATGAGTTTGAGCCTCAGGTTGCTTGGGCTCATGCGCGCGAAAGGCGTCTTCTTCAGGTAAGTGCGTAAGCGCTCGAACAGCGTATAGGCGAAGCCCGATAAGATCAGCCGCCACTGATTGGCCCACCAGTGCGTACTGGAGGTCCGGTCAGCAAACAGGCTCAGTTGTTGATCCTTGATTCGGTTTTCCATGTCGCCCCGAGCGCAGTACTGCTCGTAGTAGAGCTTGAAGCCGTCGTCATAACGGGAACTAATGATAAACCGGGGATTAGAGCCCAGTTCGCCTTCTTCCAGACGGGCCACCACCCAGCGTGGGTATTTCCAGGAGTGGGCTTGATATTGGAAGCGGAACGTCTCTGCTACTTTCCCTCCCACCTGCCATTGGGTCTTGCGCACCAGCATCATGGGCACGTCCACTTCCTTGAGCAGCCGACTGTTCTTGCCGATACCCACGATGTAGTCGACGTGATGTCGATCGCACCAGTTGAGCATCCGGGGACGACAAAAGTGACTATCACCTCGTAACACAATGCGCGTATCGGGCCAGTACTGGCGAATAAACCGCACCAGTAACGCCAGGATGGCCCAGCTGTGGTGGCTGTCGCTGTGGTCACTGGTGCGCAGATAGCTCACCAGCAGATGGCGGCCACAGAAGACGTACAGCGGGAAGTAACAATGGTGATCGTAATAGCGGTTAAAGAACTTGCCGGGTTGCTCGCCGTGCACGGGAATATCGGTGCCATCAAAGTCCAGTACGATCTCCTTGGGTGGTTCGTTATACTGTTCAATGAAGTGATGCCACAGCAACTCATGGGCCTTCACCATCGCTTGTCGATCGGCGTTCTGCTCACTCCGGCACAGCGTAGACTTGCCCGCCAGCGCCTCTTTTTCACCGACCGCCGTCTGAAGCGCTTGGTCGTAACGTAGAGTCTCATGGTCATTGAAATCTTCGTAACCAGCCGCCACACCGAATACGCGTTGACGAACCATGATGTCGAGTTTATGACGAACCTGTTCCGGTGCGCGGGGATCATGAAGCACGGAGGCCAAGCGGTGCGTCAGACGATGTTGTTTATCAACTTCCCGTAGCAAGAGCAATCCAGCATCGGAGGTGATGTGGCCCCCAGAGAAATCGGCTTCAATTTGCCGGCGTGAGAGTGGCGAGAAGGTCAGTTTTTCAGGTACCATTTTGGAAGCGGCTGTTGGTGCTTGATGGATTGGTTAGGTTCTTGAAATCATAGCACTTTCAGCCGCTTTCTTTTATACCCCGTGAGAAATCCAGGCTA
>NZ_JBQSYV010000048.1:0-1592 GCF_052379685.1 Halomonas sp. 111 | reverse complement strand
CCACGCTGAATGGAAGCCAGCTGGGCTTTGGTGCGCGCCTGGTGCGGCAGGTTCTGGCGCGACAGGATCAGCGCCGTGGGGCCAGAGTGACGCTTGATGGCCGCATCCCAGGCCGCGGCGGTTTCCACGGCGTCACACGGGCGCCAGGTGTTCAGGTTCGGCGTCGTGCGCAGGCTGGTCAACTGCTCAATCGGCTGGTGGGTCGGACCATCTTCACCCAGGCCAATGGAGTCATGGGTAAATACGTAGATCGCCTGCTGACCCATTAATGCCGCCATGCGAACCGCGTTACGCATGTACTCCATGAAGATCAGGAAGGTTGCGCCGTACGGGACAAAACCACCGTGCAGGGCGATACCGTTCATTACCGCGCCCATGCCGAACTCACGTACGCCATAGTGCAGGTAGTTACCGCTGGCATCTTCCGGCGTAATCGCTTTGGCGCCCTTCCAGAAGGTCAGGTTGGACGGCGCAAGGTCCGCACTGCCGCCGAGCAGCTCCGGCATTTTCGGACCAATCACGTTAAGCGCTTCCAGCGACGCTTTACGGGTGGCGATGCTCTCGCCTTTTTCCTGGGCCTGCTCGATGAGGGCTTCGGTCGGTATTTCAGCCGGCAACTGGCCTTTCATGCGGCGCTTGAATTCCTGCGCCTCGGCCGGGAACGCCTCGGCATAGCGGGCAAAGCGCTTGTCCCATTCCTGCTGGCGGGTTTTACCTGCTTCACGCGCATCCCAGCCAGCGTACACGGGCTCGGGAATATGAAACGGCGCGTGGGGCCAGTCCAGCTGCTTGCGCGCCAGGGCAACTTCGTCTTCGCCCAGCGGCGCGCCGTGCGACTCTTCCTTGCCCTGCTTGTTGGGCGCACCGAAACCGATAACCGTTTTACAGATAATCAGGCTGGGCTTGTCATCGTTCTGTTTGGCAAGTGCAATGGCGGCCTGGATCTCTTCCGGCTTGTGACCATCGACATTGGGCACCACGTGCCAGCCGTAGGCTTCAAAGCGTTTGGCGGTATCGTCGGTAAACCAGCCTTCCACTTCCCCATCAATCGAGATGCCGTTGTCGTCGTAGAGCGCAATCAGCTTGCCCAACTGCTGAGTACCCGCCAGCGACGCCGCCTCATGGGAAATGCCTTCCATCAGGCAGCCATCACCCAAAAAGCACCAGGTGTGGTGATCGACAATGGTGTGGCCCGGACGGTTGAACTGCGCTGCCAGGGTTTTTTCGGCAATCGCAAAGCCGACGGCGTTGGCAAATCCCTGGCCGAGCGGACCGGTAGTGGTTTCGATGCCGGGCGCGTAGCCAAATTCCGGATGGCCAGCGGTGGGCGAGTGCAACTGACGGAAGTTCTGAAGTTGTTCCAGGCTTAACTCATAGCCGCTTAAGTGCAGCAGAGAGTAGAGCAGCATTGAGCCGTGGCCATTGGACAGCACGAACCGGTCACGATCGGCCCATTTGGGGTCTTCGGGGTTGTGCTTGAGGTGATCATTCCACAGCACCTCGGCGATATCAGCCATGCCCATGGGGGCGCCAGGGTGGCCGGACTTGGCCTTCTGAACAGCATCCATGGAAAGGGCGCGAATGGCATTGGC
>NZ_JBQSYV010000047.1:0-1692 GCF_052379685.1 Halomonas sp. 111 | reverse complement strand
CTGTGTGAAAACCTAAAAATCAGTTGGCGGTGACAGTGTTCAGTCGTATTGGCACGACTATCGGCTAGCAAGACAGATCAGAACGCTTTCATTTCATATGCCAAATCCGACGTTAATCGAGATAAAGCCTAAGAAGCCCTTACAAAAGCGCGTTATTGGCTACCGCAAGCTTGGCAGAGCTAGGTCCGGACTAAGGCCTTATGCCCGCAATGCCTGGATCAGACCCTTGGGGCCAAGGATATTCATGACGCGTTTCATGTTGTAGGCAAGCACATGAAGACTCATTTCCGTTCCGACGTTCTTAAGCCCTTTGGTTAAAAAGTGTGTCGCACCCATCCACGCTTTCAACGTGCCAAAGGGATGTTCAACCGTTTGACGACGGGTGCGCATTATATCCGGCGTCTGATCCAGACGTGATGTTACCGCCTCCAATACTTCTTCGTGTTCCCAGCGTTTAATGCGCCGATAAATACCTGTGGTGCATTGCGACTTCATTGAGCAATTCGGACAGGCCGAACTCCAATAGCAATGTAGCGTCTGGCCTTTTTCGACGTTCTTGAAGCGCCAAATAAGCCGCTCTCTCGCGGGACAGCGATATTCATTACGTTCAGGCACATATCGGAACGCTTCCCTGGGAAACATACCTTTGGCCTGGTTTGGCGAAGTTTTGGGCTTAGGGAGATACGTCGTAATACCGGCCTCATGACACGCAAGAATTTCATTACCTGTAAAATAACCGCGATCAGCGACGACGTGGAGATCACTGACGCCGCTAGCATCGCGTGCTTGCTTGGCCATCCGATAAAGCTGACGCCGGTCACTGCCGACATTAGTGACTTCATGGGCGACAATCAGATGATGCTGGCTATCGACAGCCGTCTGAACGTTGTAGCCCACGATTCCCGTTCCTCGCGTCGTCATGGAGCGAGCATCTGGGTCCGTCAACGAGATTTGCTGATCAGGGGCCTCGGTCCTTTGAATTTCAATGGATTGCAGTTGCTGAACTTCTTCTGTGAGGGAGGCGATCTTTTCCTTCAACCCTGTCGTCTGCGCTTCTGTGACAACGGTGGAGCCTTGGTCCATTGCGTCGAGTTGGCGTAAATAGCGCTCGATACTCTTATCGATTTCTTCTGCGCGGCGTTTCATTTTGGCCAAGGTAAAGTTGCGGTCTCGATTGTTGACTGCCTTAAATTTGCTACCATCGATTGCCATGACCGACTGTGAAAAAAGCCCTAGACGCCGACATATAACGACAAAGTCTCGACAGGTGGCTTGGATCGCTTTGCCGTTGTTTTTGCGGAAATCGGCAATCGTTTTGAAGTCCGGTGCGAGGCGCTCCGTTAGCCACATGAGTTCAACATTCCGCTGCGCCTCACGTTCAAGTCGGCGGCTGGATTGCACGCGGTTGAGGTAACCGTAAAGATAGATTTTTAGAAGTACAGCGGGGTGATAGGCGGGCCGACCCGTTGCCTGGGGATCAATACCTTTGAAACCCAGCTGTTTGAGGTCGAGAGCGTCTACAAAAACTTCAATGGCCCGAACCGGGTTGTCTTCAGTAACGAAATCATCCAGAAGCTCAGGAAACAACGTAGCTTGGGACCGGGATTCACCTGCAACGAAACGTTTCATCGGTACCTCCCACGATCTGTCATGGGTAGAGTATAGTCGGTACTACGTTTTCACACAGCCTCG
>NZ_JBQSYV010000046.1:0-1768 GCF_052379685.1 Halomonas sp. 111 | reverse complement strand
AGCTCTTTAACAATTTGATCAGGTAATTCATGTGGGCGTTTGCCGATGAGGGTGACAAGTCACCAAATATCAAGGCAAGCGCACAAGAAGAATTTTCGAATTCTTCAAATTCGTTTGAACCTTGAGCCAGGATTGATTCACCTTTGTCGCTTTCGAGCGACAAGTAAGAATCACACTGATTTTAAACTGAAGAGTTTGATCATGGCTCAGATTGAACGCTGGCGGCAGGCTTAACACATGCAAGTCGAGCGGTAACAGGGGGAGCTTGCTTCCCGCTGACGAGCGGCGGACGGGTGAGTAATGCATAGGAATCTGCCCGATAGTGGGGGATAACCTGGGGAAACTCAGGCTAATACCGCATACGTCCTACGGGAGAAAGGGGGCTTCGGCTCGCGCTATTGGATGAGCCTATGTCGGATTAGCTGGTTGGTGAGGTAAAGGCTCACCAAGGCAACGATCCGTAGCTGGTTTGAGAGGATGATCAGCCACATCGGGACTGAGACACGGCCCGAACTCCTACGGGAGGCAGCAGTGGGGAATATTGGACAATGGGCGCAAGCCTGATCCAGCCATGCCGCGTGTGTGAAGAAGGCCTTCGGGTTGTAAAGCACTTTCAGCGAGGAAGAACGCCTGTCGGTTAATACCCGGCAGGAAAGACATCACTCGCAGAAGAAGCACCGGCTAACTCCGTGCCAGCAGCCGCGGTAATACGGAGGGTGCAAGCGTTAATCGGAATTACTGGGCGTAAAGCGCGCGTAGGTGGCTTGATAAGCCGGTTGTGAAAGCCCCGGGCTCAACCTGGGAACGGCATCCGGAACTGTCAGGCTAGAGTGCAGGAGAGGAAGGTAGAATTCCCGGTGTAGCGGTGAAATGCGTAGAGATCGGGAGGAATACCAGTGGCGAAGGCGGCCTTCTGGACTGACACTGACACTGAGGTGCGAAAGCGTGGGTAGCAAACAGGATTAGATACCCTGGTAGTCCACGCCGTAAACGATGTCGACCAGCCGTTGGGTGCCTAGCGCACTTTGTGGCGAAGTTAACGCGATAAGTCGACCGCCTGGGGAGTACGGCCGCAAGGTTAAAACTCAAATGAATTGACGGGGGCCCGCACAAGCGGTGGAGCATGTGGTTTAATTCGATGCAACGCGAAGAACCTTACCTACCCTTGACATCTACAGAAGCCGGGAGAGATCCTGGTGTGCCTTCGGGAACTGTAAGACAGGTGCTGCATGGCTGTCGTCAGCTCGTGTTGTGAAATGTTGGGTTAAGTCCCGTAACGAGCGCAACCCTTGTCCTTATTTGCCAGCACGTAATGGTGGGAACTCTAAGGAGACTGCCGGTGACAAACCGGAGGAAGGTGGGGACGACGTCAAGTCATCATGGCCCTTACGGGTAGGGCTACACACGTGCTACAATGGCCGGTACAAAGGGTTGCCAACTCGCGAGAGTGCGCCAATCCCGAAAAGCCGGTCTCAGTCCGGATCGGAGTCTGCAACTCGACTCCGTGAAGTCGGAATCGCTAGTAATCGTGAATCAGAATGTCACGGTGAATACGTTCCCGGGCCTTGTACACACCGCCCGTCACACCATGGGAGTGGACTGCACCAGAAGTGGTTAGCCTAACGCAAGAGGGCGATCACCACGGTGTGGTTCATGACTGGGGTGAAGTCGTAACAAGGTAGCCGTAGGGGAACCTGCGGCTGGATCACCTCCTTAAACGATGCGTCATCCCTCGCGGTAAACGTCCACAATGAATTACCTGATCAGA
>NZ_JBQSYV010000045.1:0-1988 GCF_052379685.1 Halomonas sp. 111 | reverse complement strand
GCTCTTTAGTAAACTCCGCTTCTTTACCGATTTTACCTTGCTTTCACTCGCCAACTTTTCAGACAGAACCTAAAAGCTTCCCAAGCATTAAAAACAACTTTTAAGGCTCAATTTAAAATTAATGCGCTAAAGCTCGCCCTCAACGGGGCTAAGCCTTTGCTTAATTGCTGAATAGATTGACCAACATAAAAAAAGTGCTATTAACGCAAAAAAGGTTGCGCTAACAGGTCTTTCTAAAAACACCATCAAATCTCCCCGGCTTATCAACATGGCACGCCGAAAGTTTTCTTCCATCATCGGCCCCAAAATATACCCAAGGAGCAATGGCGCTGGTTCAAAACCCAAGATTAATAACACGCATCCAATAACGCCAAACACAGCCACTAGCATAATATCCATATTGGCATAATTAATGCTATAAACACCGATCACAATAAACAGAATAATTGCGGGGTAAAGTATAGGATAAGGTATTTTCAACAAGCGAACCCATAACCCCACCATCGGTATATTAAGTATCAAAAGAAGTAAATTACCAATTAAAAAACTAACAACTAATCCCCAAAACAAATCAGGGTTATCTGAAATAACATTAGGCCCTGGCGTGATGCCGTGGATTAAAAGCGCGCCGAGCATAAGAGCCATAACTGCATCACCGGGAATACCCAAGGTTAAAGTAGGTATAAAAGCAGATTGAGCTGCTGCATTATTTGCACTTTCAGGCGCAGTAATACCTTCTATCGCCCCTTTGCCGAATTTGGAAGGGTCCTTAGAAACTCTTTTCTCCAAGGCATAGGCTATAAAAGATCCTATTGACGTGCCCGTTCCTGGCAATATGCCAATCCCGGTACCTATTCCAGTACCTCTTAATATAGGAAACACACTATCTTTAACATCACGCTTCGTTGGTAAAAGTGAACGAAACGTAATTTTTTGACCATTTTTTATCTGAGCCACTTTACCAACATTTGCAATGACTTCTGTAACACCAAAAATGCCCATAGCAATGGCTACAATATTGATACCATCATAGAGAAAAGTAAGCCCAAACGTGTATCGTTGAATACCAGTACTTACGTCAGTACCTACCATCCCTAACATAAGACCGAACACGACTGCTGCCAACCCCTTGGCAGGCGATCCCTGCACTAGAATTGCAGCGGCCACGAGTCCAAGCAACATCATGGCAAAATAATCTGCCGAATTAAAAGCAACGGCAAAATTTGCCAAAGGAGGTGCAAAAGCAGCCAGTACAATTACTGTAATAAAGCTACCTACAAACGATGCAATCGTCGTCATAAAAAGCGCAACACCAGCCCGCCCATTTTTCGACATGGGATAGCCGTCCAAACAGATGACAGACGAAGACGGTGTACCAGGCAAATTCAGGAGAATTGCCGCCGTGGACCCACCATACTGTGCCCCATAATAAATGCCAGCTAACATTACGAGCGCCGTTGTAGCGGGTACATAATATGTTAAGGGCAAGAGCATCGAAATAGCAGCGAGGTGGCCAACACCTGGGATAACCCCAATAAACATTCCAATCGTTACGCCCAAAGCGCAATACATAAGGTTTTCAAGGGTAAAAGCAACGGATATACCAAGTGCCAAATTATTTATAATTTCCATTAGAAACTCCAAGGAAAAAGGCGAATTGGCATATTAAGCCCCAGTATAAAGATTAGATACGACATTAGGCATAATGCAAGTGATATCAAAGCCAACCTTACTGGCTTGAACTTTTTCTCACTTAAACCGCACAAAAAAACAAGCGTAACTGTTGAAATGAATAGCCCAGCGGGGTTCATTAAGGAAGCAAACACAACGATGCCTGTAGTAATACAAACTAACGCTCTAACGTTAATTTTCGGAAAATCAGTCGCTGTCTTGGCTGAAAAAGCCATTATCAGAACACCAAGCGCACCAAGAAAACATCCCAAGACTCTTGGCAAATATCCAGGCCCCATGTTTCTCAAAGTTCCTAA
>NZ_JBQSYV010000044.1:0-2952 GCF_052379685.1 Halomonas sp. 111 | reverse complement strand
TCATCGTTGTCACTGCGACCAGACCCCTTGGGTGTTATAGGGTCAAGCCTCACGGGCCATTAGTACACGTTAGCTCAACACCTTGCAGTGCGTCCACACCGTGCCTATCAACCAGCTGGTCTCGCTGGGCCCTTCAGGAGGCTCAAGGCCTCGGGGATGTCTCATCTTGAAGGGGGCTTCCCGCTTAGATGCTTTCAGCGGTTATCCCGTCCGACCATAGCTACCCGGCAATGCCACTGGCGTGACAACCGGAACACCAGAGGGTCGTCCACTCCGGTCCTCTCGTACTAGGAGCAGCTCTTCTCAAACATCCAACGCCCACGGCAGATAGGGACCGAACTGTCTCACGACGTTCTAAACCCAGCTCGCGTACCACTTTAAATGGCGAACAGCCATACCCTTGGGACCGACTTCAGCCCCAGGATGTGATGAGCCGACATCGAGGTGCCAAACACCGCCGTCGATGTGAACTCTTGGGCGGTATCAGCCTGTTATCCCCGGAGTACCTTTTATCCGTTGAGCGATGGCCCTTCCATACAGAACCACCGGATCACTAGAACCTGCTTTCGCACCTGCTCGACGTGTCTGTCTCGCAGTCAAGCACCCTTATGCTCTTGCACTCATTGCACGATGTCCGACCGTGCTGAGGGTACCTTCGTGCTCCTCCGTTACTCTTTGGGAGGAGACCGCCCCAGTCAAACTACCCACCACACACTGTCCTCGATCCGGATAACGGACCTGAGTGAGAACGCCAATGATGCCAGGCTGGTATTTCAAGGTTGGCTCCCTTCGAACTGGCGTCCGAAGTTCAAAGCCTCCCAGCTATCCTACACAGGCAACATCAGCGTCCAGTGTGAAGCTATAGTAAAGGTTCACGGGGTCTTTCCGTCTAGCCGCGGGTACACCGCATCTTCACGGCGATTTCAATTTCACTGAGTCTCGGGTGGAGACAGCGTGGCCATCATTACGCCATTCGTGCAGGTCGGAACTTACCCGACAAGGAATTTCGCTACCTTAGGACCGTTATAGTTACGGCCGCCGTTTACCGGGGCTTCAATCAAGAGCTTCGGACGAATCCTAACACCATCATTTAACCTTCCGGCACCGGGCAGGCGTCACACCCTATACGTCCTCTTGCGAGTTGGCAGAGTGCTGTGTTTTTAATAAACAGTTGCAGCCACCTGGTATCTTCGACCGGTTCGGGCTGAAGGAGCAAGTCCTCTCACCCTACGCCGGCGTGCCTTCTCCCGAAGTTACGGCACCATTTTGCCTAGTTCCTTCACCCGAGTTCTCTCAAGCGCCTTGGGATTCTCACCCTGACCACCTGTGTCGGTTTGGGGTACGGTCGCACATGATCTGAAGCTTAGAGGCTTTTCCTGGAAGCGTGGCATCAATGACTTCGACACCGTGGTGTCTTCGTCTCGTCTCTCGGCTTTGAAGGGTCCCGGATTTACCTGAGACCCAGGCCTACTGACTTTCACCAGGACAACCAACGCCTGGCCCACCTAGCCTTCTCCGTCCCCCCATCGCAATCATGTCCGGTACGGGAATATTAGCCCGTTTCCCATCGACTACGCCTTTCGGCCTCGCCTTAGGGGCCGACTCACTCTGCTCTGATTAGCATCGAACAGAAAACCTTGGTCTTCCGGCGGGGGAGTTTTTCACTCCCCTTATCGTTACTCATGTCAGCATTCGCACTCGTGATACCTCCAGCAAGCTTCTCAACTCACCTTCATCGGCTTACACGACGCTCCTCTACCGCTCATCCTAAGGATGAACCCGTAGCTTCGGTATCTGGTTTAGCCCCGTTACATCTTCCGCGCAGGCCGACTCGACTAGTGAGCTATTACGCTTTCTTTAAAGGATGGCTGCTTCTAAGCCAACCTCCTAGCTGTCTGAGCCTTCCCACATCGTTTCCCACTTAACCAGAATTTGGGGACCTTAGCTGACGGTCTGGGTTGTTTCCCTTTTCACGACGGACGTTAGCACCCGCCGTGTGTCTCCCACGCTTGCACTCACCGGTATTCGGAGTTTGCCTCGGGTTGGTAAGTCGGGATGACCCCCTAGCCGAAACAGTGCTCTACCCCCGGCGGTGATACGTGAGGCGCTACCTAAATAGCTTTCGAGGAGAACCAGCTATCTCCGGGCTTGATTAGCCTTTCACTCCGATCCACAAGTCATCCAAATCTTTTTCAACAGATCCTGGTTCGGGCCTCCAGTTGATGTTACTCAACCTTCACCCTGCTCATGGATAGATCGCCCGGTTTCGGGTCTATATCCAGCGACTGTGTCGCCCAGTTAAGACTCGGTTTCCCTACGGCTCCCCTATACGGTTAACCTTGCCACTGAATATAAGTCGCTGACCCATTATACAAAAGGTACGCAGTCACAGAACAAGTCTGCTCCTACTGCTTGTAC
This sequence comes from Halomonas sp. 111, assembly GCF_052379685.1. Classification (NCBI taxonomy): domain Bacteria; kingdom Pseudomonadati; phylum Pseudomonadota; class Gammaproteobacteria; order Oceanospirillales; family Halomonadaceae; genus Halomonas; species Halomonas sp. 111. The sequence continues at coordinate 534 of NZ_JBQSYV010000044.1, read as the reverse complement.
GCACACGGTTTCAGGATCTATTTCACTCCCCTCTCCGGGGTTCTTTTCGCCTTTCCCTCACGGTACTGGTTCACTATCGGTCAGCCAGGAGTATTTAGCCTTGGAGGATGGTCCCCCCGTCTTCAGTCAAGGTTTCTCGTGCCCCGACCTACTCGATTTCACAGGATCAGATTTTCGACTACGGGGCTATCACCCGCTATGGCCGAGCTTCCCAGCTCGTTCGTCTAATCAGTCACCTGCTTAAGGGCTGGTCCCCGTTCGCTCGCCGCTACTGGGGGAATCTCGGTTGATTTCTTTTCCTCAGGGTACTTAGATGTTTCAGTTCCCCTGGTTCGCCTCGTACCCCTATGTATTCAGGGCACGATACTGACCTTGTGGTCAGTGGGTTTCCCCATTCAGAGATGTCCGGGTCACAGGTTGTTTGCCACCTCGCCGAACCTTATCGCAGGCTTCCACGTCTTTCATCGCCTCTGGCTGCCTAGGCATCCACCGTGTGCGCTTCATTGCTTGACCCTATAACCCGAAGGAGTCTGG
>NZ_JBQSYV010000043.1:0-3194 GCF_052379685.1 Halomonas sp. 111 | reverse complement strand
GTTTATAAATCCTTGGGTAGATAGGTAATCCTCCCGAAAAATAATCGCGTTGATAAGTGGAATTTTGTAACCTGAAAAAACAGGAGATTTCACATGCGCAAGTCACGTTTTACTGACAGCCAGATCATGGCGATTTTGAAGCAGGCTGAGTCTGGTGTGCCTGTCCCTGAACTGTGTCGCGAGCACGGCATGAGCAGTGCCTCATTTTATAAATGGCGCTCCAGGTACGGTGGCATGGACACGTCCATGATGAAGCGCCTCAAGGAATTGGAAGATGAGAACCAGCGCCTCAAGAAGATGTATGCCGAAGAGCGGTTGAAGGCAGAGTTGCGCCAGGAAGCCCTTGAGGGAAAGTGGTAAAGCCATCTCAACGCCGCGAGATGGCAAAGAATGTCGTTGAGGCCGGTTGCTGCAGTATTCGGCTGGCTTGCCAGGTTTTTGGGATCAGTGAAACCTGTTACCGCTATCAGGCGAAGCTTGGCCATGAGAACGCCGTTATCGCTGACTGGCTGGTGCGCCTGACCCACAATCAGCGTAACTGGGGCTTTGGACTGTGTTATTTGTATCTGCGCAACGTGAAGGGCTTTGGTTGGAACCATAAGCGGATCTACCGAATTTATCGGGCATTGGAGCTGAACTTGCGCATCAAGCCAAAAAAGCGATTGGTGCGTGAAAAGCCAGCGCCACTGGTTGTACCCACTGCGCTGAATACCTGCTGGTCGATGGACTTCATGCATGATCAGTTGGCCAATGGCCGAAAGTACCGGTTGTTCAACGTGATCGATGATTACAATCGAGAAGGCCTGATCATCGATGCTGACTTCTCACTGCCAGCAGAGCGCGTGATACGCTCCTTAAACCAGTTGATCGAATGGCGTGGCCGACCCAAGGCCATTCGATGCGACAACGGCCCGGAATACATCAGTGGCAAACTAACCCGTTGGGCGAAGCAGAACGGCATTGAGTTGCTGCACATTCAACCTGGCAAGCCACAGCAGAATGCCTACATCGAACGCTACAACCGAACAGTCCGTTATGATTGGCTGAGCCATTATCTTTTCGGCTCGATCGCTGAAGTACAGGATTTTGCCACACGCTGGCTCTGGACGTACAACCACGAGCGACCGAATATGGCATTGGGCGGGATAACACCGAAACAGAAGGTGACAATGGCTGCCTAACCAACTCTACTTATCGCCCCGGTTATAAATGGGGGGATTACCGATACACTCGTAAAATCTTCTCAAACAATGTGTCCATGAGCTTTTATTGAATGGTAAAAATCAGACTGCAATTCTATTGCAGTCTGAGGATGTCATTAAGCATCAGGAATTACTGATTCAATGTCTCCAATACACGCTGTTTGGAAGCCTGTTCTCGCTCGGCATAAAGCGCCAACTCGTCAGTCACCGGGGCGCCGAGAGCTTCTTCAAACGCTTCACGATTGGCATTGCCAGCATAGGCTTCGTTTTCGCCGCCGCCCAGGTTTGACTGGAAGATACCCGCCGCACTGACCGGCAAGAAGTCTTCATAGGTAATCGGCTGTGCTTCCACTAACCCTTTAGCGATCAGAGTGTCCATATCGGTACTGACATTGCCTGTAGCGGCTTTCCCGGCCTCTGTCAGGTGGTAGTGGAAATAGGCCAGACCTTCGCGTCGCATGGCCTCATCGCTGTCCGGCAGTGCGGCAAACACCTTGTCCATGACCGCTTGGTGAGCATCGTTATCAAGCCCCGCCGTTTGTTGACGACCTTCATTCAGCAGTTGGTCATAAAGCGCGCGCCCTTTCGGCGTTAGCGCCATGCCACGCTGCTCAATTTCGCCAAAGCGAGCAGTGTGCGTGCCTTGGTTATCGCCTGCAAAGCGGATCGACTCCTCTAACGCTTTAAAGCTTGTCTGGCGCAGCAAAATGGGCGCTTCACGGCGCGGCGGGCCTTCGATGACCGCCTTCGGGTTCATGCCGACGCTGGGCATACGGCGCTGCACTTCGTCGATATCCAACGTGCGCGGCGTTAAATGGTTGATATGCGGCCCACGAAAACACACTACATCGGCGATCAGACGGTGCTCATCGCTCAGCGCCTGGTAAGTCTCCAGATCGACCGTGGCATCCTGATGCCAGCGAAACGTTTCCAAGGCCTCTGTAACAAACTGATCTGCTTCCTCAGAGGTTAACCCGCCTTGTGACTCAAAGCGTTCAATCAGCTCACGCACTTTGGGCGTAAAAATATCCCGTTGGGCGAGGATTTCCTCAGCACGCTGGCGCAGCAGCGCACTATCGATAAGTTCCAGGCGCAGCAGCGAGGTAAAAATACGAAACGGGTTACAGGCCAGCGCGTCGTCCTCAATAGGGCGAAACGCGGTGGAGTGAACCGGCACCCCAGCTTCAGAAAGATCGTAATAGCCCACCGGATACATGCCCATCACGGCAAATAAGCGACGCAGCATGGATAGCTCTTCGGCTGAACCCACGCGAATCGCTCCGTGGCGTTCTACGCTCAGGCGCGCAAGCTCGCCCTGAGCCTCCAGGCGACGGCGTAACTCTGGCTGCTGGCGAAGCGTCTCCTGATTCACCTGCTCAACCAACGTTAGCAACGTACCGTATTGGGGGACTTCCGTTTGGTACATCGCCGACATGGCGCTGGAGAAACGGTCTCGAATAGCATTGGTGGCTAAAAACACGGACTGGGTCATTTCACAGCTCTCTATGCATGTTGTTACGGTGAAAAGGAATACTCGATTTCAGCTGCACTAATAGTGCTTGAAGGGGGTGTTGTAAGCTTATATGCGAAAAACGCTTCACCTGGCTGCGGCACGAATACCCCGTGGCCAGTAGCCTGTCGGCGTTTTCCTCTGCCTCGACCTGGGGTTGCCAGGATTGGGCATAAATCGTTTTGGACGTTTCGGCATTGCGCGTTTCATGGCCGTAGGTGCCGGACATTCCACAGCAGCCGGTATTGACCAGCTCCAATGGCAGGCCAAACGCGGCAAATACTTGCTGCCATGCTTTCGGGCTTCCGGGGGCGTTGGTTTTTTCGGTGCAGTGCGAAAGCAGCTTAAAGCCGGGGGCATTGGGCGCTAGCTGTCGGGGTGCCAGGGTGGGCAGCCGAATAGCCAGCCACTCCTGTAGCATCGATACCTCGGGCACGGCGTCGGGTCCCAGCGCTTTTACGTACTCCTGGCGGTAGGTCAGG
>NZ_JBQSYV010000042.1:0-4172 GCF_052379685.1 Halomonas sp. 111 | reverse complement strand
TCTCGGCCAGGAGCGGCCTTTTAGATGACTCAGATATAGCGGTCTAACGCCGCTAGCACGCGCGGCTTTGTAGTGGAGGCGAAGCCGCAACGAAAAAGCCGTCGCTGTGACTGGCCTTGTTAGCCGAAATTGATATGATTTTTAGCAAGATCTTTATATCTTTTGTCGTTGTGAACTTTGTTGAGAATGGTTTTGTTTGCAATTAAATAATCAAGTATCTCTTGAACTCGCTCGCTACGTGCGTTGGATTTTAGAATTCCAAGAACACTGACCATGTGATCTTGGCAGTATTTATTATCAAGGTTTACTCTCACTTCATTAGAGTGCATGGTCATTAAAGTAAGTATGATGTTTTGATCACCCAAGAGATTAAAAAATTGGTCGTAAAGAGGCTTGCCAGCCGGTGAGACACCGGTATTATATGGAATCCCTTTACCGATTCGGCAAATCAGAACTGTCTTAATGATTTTTTGTGAACGCTCAACTGGAAGATCATTCTCTGTACCCAAATAAGAGAGTATTTTCCGCATGTGAGGCGGCTCATTATAGAAATTATCCCATGCATAGCGGGCGTCCAACAAATCATCAGCATGTCCATCAAGCGCTATTATACGTGAATCCAGTGACTGATACCTGTTACCACCACAGAACGCAAAAAACTCCATTCCAAGTGCGTGCTTTTCGTTATGAAGGTTGTTTTTGTAACCGTCAATTGTGACACCAAGTTTGTACTTTACGTTATCGCTACTTCTATTCCAGATATGTGGCGCAAATAAAGCAATATTCTTCCGCACCACATTGCTTGTTGCTTCAGCTGCATATATCCCAAAAACGCTATTTAGTAGGTTGTCTGTATTCTGAAGAGACAAGTCATTAAGCGGTCTTTCCATGCTCTGTATAGTCGCATTGTCTAGGACTACTTCTGATTTTTTAAGGTTTTCTATAAATGACTTGATCTGGATTGCAGAAGCAGAAGGCTTGTCATTTAGAATATCTTGAACGCATGTTTGGAGCCATCCGAGTAGTTCAAATGCATTGATTGAGTAAACATTAGGGTGAGACGCGCCAATGTCATTTCTCATCGTAAGAATATGATTAAGCTTTGTATAAACAACATCAGAAATTAATTCTAGCTTTCGACACGTGTTTATCAGCGTATTGTCTTTGAGTCCAGATAGGTCTTCTTCGGTTGAATACAATTCTCTTCGGCCGCCACCAACGGCAGCGTCAAAAAACATATCTAGACCGTACACAACCACCTTTTCACGCAAGTTTAAAACGACTTCGTTCCAAACATAGTTCAAAGAAGCGTCAAAAAGTCCTATTGCAGCACCGGCTACGAATTTCGATAAGTACCTTGCGTCCCGTTTTACTTCTGGAGGGAGAGATTCGATAAACGCTGGAAGGTTATTTTCAATGTTTTTACGCTCTGCCAACGGCGCAATTATGTTTTCAGTTGGCAATCCAAGGTGTTCAAGGTATGCCTCAAACTTGGTCGTATCAGTTGCTAGAAGACCCATTTCAGATTTAACAGTTAGATCAGTGCTCATTTATTAGTCCTTGTTTTCAGGTCTGGAGCTTGCGCGGCTAACGCCGATGCACAGCGGCGACCTTGGAGTGGCGACAAAGGAGCCACGTAAAGGACGTCCGGCAGCCATCGGCCGCGTACTGCTGCGCCTTGTTAAGCATTTATCCACTGGTTCCAAGCTAGACTAGACCAGCCACCCAATGGCTTGAGTGGTTTCAAAGGCTTAAGGGGTTTTAAAGGTTTTAATGGACGAAGTGGTTTTAAAGGCTTTAATGGTCGCAACGGCGTAAGAGGCTTTAGAGTGCCACTTGGACTAGCTCCCTCAAGCCAGGCGACAGGCTTGCCGTTACGGTCAAGTAGTGAGCCGTCATTCATTGGCCCCAGCCAGTTCAATGAGCTTGACGAAAAGCAATTACCATTACTTAAAAATGCGACCCACTCTAGGTCTAGATCAAATATATTTTCTCCATCAAACCATCCTGATAGCTGTACATTTTGATCAAAAATTGGAGTCATGCTCATTTATTTCTCCGTATGCTTAACGCCTCATTCAGCGGCTCGTCCGCTGTAATGCTTTGTTATATGTCATTATCTAAACACCCTGCAAACAGAAAACTCATAAGGTATAACTTTCCGGAAAGTTGATATCATTACCAACTGACTTTTGTGTAATTTATCGGTTGTTTTCACTTCAATAAATTTAACTTCCTTGCCTTTCACTATAATGAGATCAGGCCAACCACTTCTATATGTGTAAGGATCTTCCGAGAATTTGTTAGCCACATCAACAAATAGCTGCGTATCTATAGCGTCAAACAAAGCGATGCAGCACTCAAAAGATAGATTTGGATGTTCGCTCTGGATAAATGGTTGACTGAATATTTCTTTCAAATTTCTAAGATATTTTTTCTTTGAAGTGTTTTCAATTGAGTCAATTATTTCATCAACTTTATCTTTATGAATAGTAAGTTGAGCTTCTAGATATCGTGTGCAAGCGTCATTTCTGTCATCAAAAGTATTTAAGGCAGCTAATTTATCTAACATTAACGCTTTCAATACAGTAAAGAATGTATATCCCTCTATAAATGAACCGACATATCCAAGACTTTCATAATGATTGAGCAATGCTGGTTCTGGTCTACCTTCATAGTCTAATTGGATCTCTTCCAGTGGGAGATCTAGCTCTCTGCATTGATTTTCTAATGATGATCGTTTCATAGCCTAAAGATCCAGACTGGACATATAACGCCCAAAGCAGCGGCGTGCGTTAGCGCGTCCAGCCCGAAGGGCGATGCTGCCTTTGCTTGTTATGTGAGTCCAGATTATGACTTACCCTTTTCGTCTTTATTCTTTTGGTTCTCTGGCTGAAAGTCAGCCCACCAACCAACATGTTTGCACTCAGCACAAATTAGGTCTTGTGTGTCTTGCCCCATGATTTTTTCTTTGTGTGGTGTTTTGGTAGAACCACACTCAGGACAAACAGCTCCTGCTCGTTTCATATCAATTTCCTTCATTAATATTCCAGGTCTAATTCACATAACGCCCGCAGAACGCGCGACTTTGTAGTGAAGGCGGAGCCGCTACGGAAAAGACGTCGCTGTGCCTGCGATTGTTAGGGCCTGTCACTCACTATCCTTTGGATGCAGAGTTACCGGAACACAGTCCTTTCTAACGCCAAACCTTAGTTCGAGACTACCATCCTTGTACTCAAATGTGAGCTTGCTAAGTTGAGTACTCATGCTCATCAATCGTGACACTTGTTGGTCTATTTCTGATAACCCATGGTCAAGTAAACTGTCGATATCTTTATCTGTAGGATTGGTTATAAAGACATCAGCCTCTAAACACTCTCCATTTTTTTGCACTTGGATCACAAGTCGGAAAACTCGATCAGAGTCTCGGTTATTCTTGCGCCTCATCAATCTCTTAACCTTGTCATTAACAAGGTCTGCCGCATCTGAGCCCAGCTTCGCCAAGAATCCAGAGGCAATTCCCCCAGCCATAAATGCAGCCGTCAGTTGCAATATTGAAATAGGGTCAATTGCTTTTTTAACTGCTTTAGTTGATTGCGTTCCTAAAAGCTGGGCAATTTCTTCTATGTCTTCCAAGTCTTCTGGGGTTCGAAAAGATCGGTCTGTAACTATTGTAACCTCACCATTCTCAAGCCGCATTTCCCGCACCAACTCTCGATCTCCAGGATATTGTTCAGACTCAGAACCATCAAATAACTCAAGAGAGGCAACGACTTCATGTTCCCCATCATCTCTTTCACGAACTTTTGCAGAAGCGATTCGGCCTATTGGTGGATTCCGTGGATCGTGTTCATCCCAAATAGGAATATAGGTAGCGTTAATGCTATCTACAAGGCCATGCAGAGCGCCAATAGTGAGTTTGTCTCCCTCACTATCTAGATGAGTAGTAGCAACAATCGCTTCTCGATCAAACATGTGCCTCCCTTTTTCCTAACAGCGTATTAGACGGCGCGTTCTATTATTGAATCAACGTGCTGGCACTTTTTCCGGCAAATGAAGTCTGCCAGATTCTTCCAAGCCTGTGATTCTTTTGGCTATTAAGTTCCATTAGGCTATATATCCAAAACTCGCGCGCCTGCTGTATTTCCCGGAATGTCCGCTTTGGGTCGAGA
>NZ_JBQSYV010000041.1:0-8780 GCF_052379685.1 Halomonas sp. 111 | reverse complement strand
GCTGAGCTGATTTTTACGCTGTATTGCTGAGCCTGGCAATTTTCAGACAGGGCCCGTGGTTCATCTGCACATTGCTGCCTAGTGTTTTTTGATATTAATATTAATTTTCAGTTACTTAGCCAGTTATCAGCTCCACGTTCTGATCGATAACCTTGTCTCATTCAGTACCGTCTTAGGCTAAAGTCTAGAGGAAACTTTGTATGATGTATGACAATGTTGGCTATATGATATTGAAATATTCAACCCGGTACTAAATGACTGAGCCACACGAGTCACCGCTCGTCTAGGTTCGCTTACTGTATAAAAATGAGGAGATTACCATGAACTTTTCCAAAGCGACGCTTAAAGCTTCTATTTCTGACGGCCTGCTTTCCTTCCCTGTAACTGATTTCGATGCTGACGGTAAATTTGATGCTGAAAGTTACCGTAAGCGCCTGCTATGGTTGAAAGATTATGAAGTGACCGCACTCTTTGTCGCTGGCGGTACGGGTGAGTTTTTTAATATTACGATCGACGAGTATCGTGAAATTGTTAAGGTGGCTGTTGAAACCATCGGTGGAGATGTGCCGGTCATTGCGAGTGCGGGCCAAAATGTCGAGCTGGCGAAAGAACAGGTTAAAGCCGCCCAGGAAGCAGGTGCCGACGGCATTTTGTTAATGCCTCCTTATCTTACCGAGTGCTCGCAGTCCGGGATTGTTGATTACGCTGCTAGTGTTTGTGAAGCAACTGAGCTAGGTGTTATCTATTATAACCGTGCTAACGGTTATCTGGGGGTAGATGGTGTCAAGGCGTTAGCCGATCGTTGCGATAACCTGGTCGGATTAAAAGATGGTAAAGGCGATATGCAAACGCTGAACATCACCATCAAAACGCTAGGTGACCGTTTGGCCTATGTGGGCGGCGTGCCAACGGCAGAAATCATTGCTGAAGCTTACTTGGCCATTGGTGTAAGCACCTACTCCTCGGCGGTCTTTAACTTCGTGCCGGAGATGGCCGTGAAGTTTTACAAGGCAATGCGTCAAGGCGACAGTGAGTTCGTTAAGAACGTAACCCGCGAGTTTTTCATTCCTTTCGTTACTTTGCGCGACACCACGCCGGGGTATGCAGTGAGCTTGGTTAAAGCAGGAGCTGGCATCGTGGGCTACCCAGGCGGCAGTGTACGCGCGCCCCTGACTATGCCTAATGATCAAGAGATGGGTCAGCTTAAGCAACTGGTTGAGAAAGCAAAGTCTTTTTAAGTATTTCTGTTAGTTCATAAGGGCTGGCGTTTTGCCGCCCTCGTGATTTCAAAAGCTGACACCTAAAATGGTTACGCGCTGAAGAAGTAGAATGATGGAGAAGTGTTTATGCCAAGTCACAGTACTCCCACAATAACCGAAATGCGGGTCATACCTGTTGCTGGCCGCGATAGCATGCTGCTCAATATCGGGGGGGCGCATTCGCCTTACTTCACTCGTAACCTGGTTATTTTGAAGGATAGCGCTGGCAACGTTGGCGTCGGCGAGGCCCCTGGCGGTGCAACGATTGAACAATCACTTGAGCAGGCAAGAGAGCTTGTGGTGGGGCAGTCGATTAGCCGTTTACGCTCTATGGTCTCCTCGCTCAATAATGCGGGCCGTAGCGCTGACTTCGAGGATTTCGGTAAGGGGTCTTGGACCTTTGAGTTGCGCATCAATGCGGTTGCGGCACTAGAAGCCGCTTTGCTTGATCTAATGGGTAAGTTCTTAGGCGTACCGGTTGCTGAGCTATTGGGTAACGGTAAGCAGCGCGATAGCGTCGAAGTGTTGGGATACTTGTTCTTCATTGGCGATGGTCACGCCACGCCGCTCGACTTCCGCCGCGGTACAGATGGGGTAAGTCATGAGTGGTATCGCCAGCGCGATGAAGCGTCGATGACACCCCAGCGTATTGTAGAGTTGGCTCAAGCCGCTCATGATCGTTACGGCTTTAAAGACTTCAAGCTCAAAGGTGGTGCACTGCCGGGTGAGCAGGAGATAGAAGCGGTCAAGGCGCTGCATAAAGCTTTCCCTGACGCGCGCACCACGATCGACCCGAACGGCGCTTGGTCGCTAAATGAAGCCATTCATCTCTGTAAGGATCTGCATGGCGTCATTGCATATGCAGAAGATCCGTGCGGTGCTGAGCAAGGCTTTTCAGGTCGAGAGGTTCTTGCTGAATTTCGTCATGCTACCGGGTTACCTGTGGCAACTAACATGGTAGCGACTAACTGGCGTGAAATGGCACATGCTTTAATGCTGCGCTCGGTGGATATACCGCTGGCCGACCCGCATTTCTGGACACTGTCAGGCGCTGTGCGAGTTTCACAGCTTTGCCAGGACCATGGTATGACCTGGGGTTCTCACTCCAATAACCATTTCGATATTTCGTTAGCCATGTTTGCTCACGTGGGCGCAGCGGCGGTAGGGCGTACGACGGCCCTGGATACCCACTGGATCTGGCAAGAGGGAGATGCTCGTTTGACGCATAACCCACCCGAGATCGTTGATGGGAAAGTGGCGGTTACTGATGCGCCTGGTTTGGGTATTGAAATTGATATGGATCAGATCGAAAAAGCCCATGAACTTTATCGCAGTTTACCGGCAGGCGGACGTAACGACGCCATGGCGATGCAGCATTTAATTGATGGCTGGACCTTTGATCCCAAAAGGCCAGCATTAGTGCGCTAAGTCGGTACGAATGACCCAGTCGCCGGAAATAACTTCAAAAAGTGATTGGGCTTATAAACGCTAGATAGAGGTAACTTAACAATGAAAAAATTATTAGGCACGCTAACACTGGCCGTAGGGCTTGTCGCTGGTAGTCAGGCTATTGCAAATGATTACCCTAATAAAAGTATCAATATGATTGTGCCATTCTCGGCCGGTGGTGGTAACGATACCTTTGTCCGGGCGCTTCAGCCGTTGCTTGAAGAACAGCTAGGAGAAACCCTGGTCATTCGCAATATTGCGGGCGGCGGTGGTGCGGTGGGCATGTCGCGTGCGGTCGCGTCTAAACCCGACGGCTATACATTGCTTGCCGCTAGTAATGCAATGTTGACGCTCGAAGCGATGGGTAACGTCCCGTTTACGCATGATGATTTTGATTTTATTGCGAAAATCATCGAAGAGCCGTACCTCATCGCGGTAAGCGAAGATAGCCCTTACCAGGACCTGGATAGCCTGGTGGAAGCCGCTTCAGATAGCGCTATCCGGATTGGGGCGTCGGGTGTCGGTTCTTCTGCGTACATTACCGCTAATGCTATCGCCAACCGCACCGATTCCAACTTCAACCTTATTCCTTACCCGGGTGGCTCTGAAGCTATCTCCGCCGCTATGGGCGGGCACGTTGAAGCGGTAGTGCTGGGCGGGGCAGAGCTACGTTCAGCGCTGGAATCCGGTCGATTGAATGCGCTTGCGACTACTTACGCCGAACGTAGCGACAATTTACCTGATGTGCCCACCTTTCAGGAGTCTGGTTACGATCTTACGCTTACCGTGTGGCGCGGCATTGTAGCTCCTAAAGGTACTTCTGATGAAGTGAAGGAGCGCTGGGTGACGGCGATTCAGCAGATCATAAGCGACGGCTCGTATGAAGAAACGGCCAGCAACTTGGGTACTGATCTATCGCCTCTTTACGGTGAAGAGCTTGATGTTTTCATCAATGAATCCGCAGGCGTCATGCGCGAAGCCGCTGGCGATCTAGCCAATTAAAAGCTCTCTTGTGCAGCCAAGGCCTCCATGGCTTGGCTGCTTTGTCATTAATCAAAACATGATGGGGCTGCCATTAAGAAGGGGCTGGGGTCTGAATAATGGAACGTGATATTGGAAAGCCGCTATTTAATCTTTTTCTACTGGTCGCTTCGGCAAGTGCTTTTGTGGCAGCTACAGCGCTACCCAACATCGAAATCGTAGGGGATTTATCACCTGCTTTTTTCCCTCAGCTGTTATCTGGATTGATATTTCTATTTGCTATTCCGTGTCTGATTAAAGATGCGCGAGAATGGTGGATAGCCAAGCAAATACATTCGGATACCCCACATGCTTTACAGGTACGAAGTATCGCGCAATGGCTGTTTGTTGTGGCCTTGCTGACGGGCTATATCTTTGCATTTGAACGAATTGGATATATCGCCAGCACAGGGCTTTTTACCTTTTTCTGCATAATGGGATTCGTAGTGATAAGCGGCGTATGGTCGACGCTTTCGATGTCTCAGAGATGGAAGTCGTTTCTCTCTACCCTAGTGTTTTCCACGATATTAGCCGTAGCTATTTTTTATGTTTTTACCGTTCTTTTCAAAATTCCGCTCCCGACTTAAGCGGGTAGCTCTTTTCCTGAGATTTGGGAGACTTATATGATTTCAGGTTATCTCGATGGCCTAGGTATGGTGCTGCAAATCAGCACGTTACTGGCCATTGCTGGCGGCACTCTGCTCGGCATCATTATGGGGTCGCTCCCCGGCTTGACCTCGGCAATGGCGATAGCGCTACTGTTGCCGGTGACCTTTGGTATGCCGCCCGTGGCGGGAATAGGTATGCTGCTAGGAGCGCTTTGCGGCGCCGGTGCTAGCGGATCAATTCCAGCGATATTGCTTAATATTCCCGGGACCCCCTCATCGGTAGCGACCACCTTCGATGGCTTTCCCATGGCCCAGAAGGGCGAAGCGGGCCGTGCACTTGGCTTGTCGATCGTAGCCTCCTTCTTTGGCGGTGTCGCGAGCATGGTTATTCTCAGCCTATTGGCGCCGCCCATCGCTGAGTTCGCCCTACGATTCGGCCCTGCTGAATACTTTTCTTTGAGTATCTTTGGCTTGGTTATCATTGCTTCTGTCGCTGGTAAGTCGTTACTCAAAGGTTTAATTGCCGGCCTGATCGGCTTTTTTGTATCGACTATCGGAACTGATCCTATCACCGGCGTGGGCCGATTTACCTTTAACGAACTTTCGCTGCTGACAGGGGTTAATTTATTGCCAGCCCTTATTGGCCTGTTTGCCGTTTCTCAGGTGCTTAAAGATACATTTGAGTACGACCCTCACGAGCGAATGAAAGAGAGTGCGCATCGCATTGATATTGCACGCCCGCGTTTTATTGAAACGTTGAAACACTGGAAAGCTGTCGTAATCGGTGTGATTTCTGGATCGGTGGTCGGTCCTATTCCAGGCGCTGGGGGGAGTATTGCCTCACTGGTAGCCTATGACCAAGCACGACGCTTTTCCAAAACCCCCGAAAAATTCGGTTCGGGTCATGCGTCGGGTATTGTGTCTGTAGAGAGCGCCAATAATGCATTGCTTGGTGGGGCACTGATACCTACGCTCGCGCTGGGGATTCCAGGCGAAGCAGCGACGGCGGTACTGCTTGGTGGGCTGATGATTCAAGGGATCACTCCAGGCCCCCTTCTGTTTGCGGATCAAAGTGGCACGGTATACGGCATTTTTCTAGCTTATCTGATTGCCAACATCTTCATGCTATTGATTATGTGCCTCGGAATTAAGCTATTTATTCGGGTGCTTACTGTGCCTAGAAAACAGCTCCTTGCTGCCATTTTGGTGTTCTGCTTTATCGGCGTGTACGGCGTGGATGGAGATGTGTTCAATCTTTACTTAATGCTTGGCTTTGGCATTTTAGGCTATTTCTTGAACCGCTATGGTTTCGGGACTGCGCCCGTCATTTTAGGGCTGATTTTAGGGCCGATTGCTGAGTCAAATTTACGTCGAGGGTTACAGTCCTTCCAGGGAGACTGGACACCGTTCTTCACACGTCCCATCAGCATCACCTTCTTGATCATTGCTTTGGCCTTGTTGGTGCTAACGTTGTGGCAGAACTATCGTACCAACCAGAAAAACACTGCTTCGGGCTAGCTATACTCGAAAGTTGTCGCGGTAAAAAAGTGCGAGTCGCGAAAGCGAAGTAGCCTAATTTCTCAGCGCGGTTGAAGACAATCAAAGCAACAGATTTTGGGCTGTGCTCGCGGTACTGCTAGGTGCGCGAGAAAAATGTAAGTAACGCTTGGTCTAAACCGAGAAACTACGAAAACCACTCTCATTTAGGAGGCAAGATGAATCTGACAGGTGAAATGCTCATAGGACAACAGGCTGTTAAAGGTAGCCGTAGTCCCGTTCAGGCAATAAACCCAGCAACCAACGAGCTCCTTGAACCGGCCTATGCGGGTGGTACTCAAGCCGAAGTCGAGCGGGCTTGCGAGTTGGCTTGGAACGCCTTTGATATTTATCGTGACACTTCACTTGAGGACCGAGCCAGGTTCTTGGAAACTATCGCTGATGAGATTGAAGTGATTGGCGAAGACCTGATTGAGCGCGCAGTGGCTGAGTCTGGTTTGCCGAAGGCTCGAATTCAGGGGGAGCGTGGGCGTACCTGTGGGCAGCTACGTCTGTTTGCAAAAACTGTACGCGCTGGCGAGTGGTTGGATGTACGCATTGATCCGGCTATGCCAGATCGTCAGCCTATGCCACGTTCTGATCTTCGTCAGCGTCATATTGCACTAGGCCCGGTTGTTGTATTTGGTGCGAGTAATTTTCCGCTAGCATTTTCTGTCGCTGGCGGTGATACCGCTTCTGCACTAGCGGCTGGCTGCCCTGTCATCGTTAAGGCCCACGCTGCCCATCCAGGAACCGGCGAGCTGGTTGGCCGTGCTATACAGTCTGCCGTTAAAAAGTGCGCTTTACCAGAAGGTGTTTTCTCGCTTATGTTTGGTTCTGGCCGAGAAGTGGGCACTGCCTTGGTTTCTGATGCACGTGTCAAGGCTGCTGGCTTCACAGGCTCAAGAAGTGGAGGTTTAGCGCTTTGGAAAGCTGCTCAATCACGGCCCGAGCCGATTCCTTTCTACGCTGAAATGAGCTCTATTAATCCGGTTTTCCCGCTACCTGCGGCCCTCAAGTCGCGTGGCGCAGAGATGGGCAAGGCATTTGTTGGCTCACTCAACATGGGCGCAGGCCAGTTCTGTACTAACCCGGGGCTGGTCATTGCGGTTAAGGGAACCGAGCTCAACACCTTTATCGAAGCCGCAGGTGAGGCCGTTAAAGCGAGTGGCGCGCAAACAATGCTGACGCCAGGTATTTTCGAAGCCTACGAAAGCGGTGTGAAGAGTTTTGTCGACAGTGGTAAGGCACAAGAAATCGCGCGAGGGCAGAAGGGTGATGGCCCCAACCAGTGTCAAACCGGCTTGTTCGTAGCCAGCGCCCAGGATTTTCTTGGCAATGAAGCATTGCAGGGAGAGGTGTTTGGTTCGACCTCGTTAATCGTTGAGTGTGCTAATACCGCAGAACTCAAGCAAGTTGCAGAGCATTTGGAAGGCCAACTGACTGTAACGCTACAAATGGATGATGCTGATCTGGAAGCCGCACGAGAGTTATTGCCGACGCTAGAGCGCAAGGCAGGTCGTATTTTGGTTAACGGCTGGCCAACCGGGGTTGAAGTGTGTGATGCAATGGTCCACGGCGGGCCGTTCCCGGCAACATCCGACTCACGTACTACCTCTGTAGGTACGGCAGCAATCTTCCGCTTTCTGCGCCCGGTTTGCTATCAAGACCTTCCTGATGCGCTATTGCCCGCTGCTATTAAACAGGAAAACCCATTAAAACTACGTCGTTTAGTCGATGGTGCACGAGAGAGTTAAGACGTTCGCGTGTATAAATGTTAATGACAACAGGCCACTCTCAAGAGTGGCCTTTTTAAGCTACGAATTAAAAAATATGCACGGTTATATTAAGTCCTTTTATTTCGTTTGAGTATAAAAGCACCTTCATTATGTTTGGAGAAAATATGGCTGACGTTGATTTTACGACATTGCAAAATACCCTTGAAAAGGCACTATTAAAGGCGGGTCTCGCACCAGATGATGCGGCAGTCTGTGCCCAAATTCATGCTGAAAGTACTCGCGATGGTGTCCATTCTCATGGGATTGGTCGGATCCCCCGGTTTATTGAATATGTTGGACGTGGATGGATAAATATTAATGCTACGCCAAGCGTTGTGCAGCGGTTAGGAGCGATTGAGGTGCTTGACGGAGGCCAAGGCATTGGTGTGCTTAACGCTCTTAGTGCAACAGATCGAGCAATCGCATTAGCGCGTGAACACGGTATGGGGCTGGTAGCGTTACGTGATACTACCCATTGGATGCGTGGAGGAAGCTACGGATGGCGTGCAGTCGAGCAAGGGTTCGCTGCGATTATGTGGACCAATACCGAGTCTTGCATGCCTGCTTGGGGAGGGGTATCGCAGTCTATCGGTAATAATCCATTAGTGATGGCTGTACCGCATAGTTCAGGCCCACTAGTACTCGATATGGCGATGTCTCAATTTTCCTATGGAAAGTTGCAAACAACACAGTTAAAAGGTGAACAGTTACCTATTGATGGTGGCTTCAATGAGCGTGGAGAGCTGAGTCGCGATCCCGCTGCTATCGCCGCGACACGGCGCTTGCTTCCAACCGGTTATTGGAAGGGGTCAGGGCTTGCGATTCTACTTGATGCAATGGCCGCTTTACTCGCGCAAGGGAGGCCAAGCCATGAAATTGATTCAGTTCAGCGTGGAAGCGGTGGTGGTAGTTGCCAGGTGTTTATGGTTTTTGATCCAGAGCAGTTGGGTGGCCGTGCGGCCTGTGATGCCCTTGTTGAGGGAATTCAGACACATTTAGCCGCTACTAGGCCCGCTAAGCCAGGATGCAAAGTACGTTGGCCGGGAGAGTCTACTTTTCGACAGCGATATGGTCGTGAGTTAATCTCAATTGATGATACTTTATGGCAAGCTGTTTGTGAGTTAGCTATC
>NZ_JBQSYV010000040.1:0-9176 GCF_052379685.1 Halomonas sp. 111 | reverse complement strand
ATGTGTGGAAAATGAGATCTCATCTTAAAAGTGAATAGAAAGCGCTTAATTAGTTACCTGACTCCTCACAATTTACCCTTCACTATTCATAGCCTCACGTTAATCACCCAATCTGTGTCAAAATGCACTCATTAAGGAGGATTGCCATGACACAAATGCGCTGGGACCAGTTACTTTCCCCACGACGTCTGCACGATCAACGCCCGGATAACACGCGCGAAATTGGCCGTAGCCCCTTTCATAAAGACCATGACCGAATTGTTTTTTCAGGTTCCTTTCGCCGCTTGGGGCGTAAAACCCAGGTACATCCGTTAACTGAAAATGATCATATCCACACACGTTTGACTCACTCGCTGGAAGTGGGC
Organism: Halomonas sp. 111; assembly: GCF_052379685.1. Classification (NCBI taxonomy): domain Bacteria; kingdom Pseudomonadati; phylum Pseudomonadota; class Gammaproteobacteria; order Oceanospirillales; family Halomonadaceae; genus Halomonas; species Halomonas sp. 111. The sequence goes on along the minus strand of NZ_JBQSYV010000040.1, from coordinate 8,811 downwards.
TGTGTGGGCCGCTCTTTAGGCATGATTGTCGGTGAGCTGTTACATGATCGCCTGCCAGAATGGATTACGCCTGCTGATATGGGCGTTATCGTACAAACCGCTTGTTTGGGCCATGATATTGGTAATCCGCCTTTTGGTCATGCCGGAGAGTACGCGATCCGCGACTGGTTTCGCCGCGCACAAGGTAGCGGCTTGCTGGATGGCTTGTCAGAAGCCGAGCGGGAAGACCTGCTCACGTATGAAGGCAATGCGCAGGGCTTTCGTGTTATTACCCAGATCGAATATAACCAGTTTAACGGCGGTATGCGTTTATCGGCCGCAACACTTGGAACCTTGCTGAAGTACCCCTGGACCGTGCGCTATAGCGGGCGAGCGGGTAAGTTTGGCTGTTATCAGTCTGAACAGGCGCTCTTAAAAGAGGTCGCCGACGCAGTGGGTCTGCTGCCTCAGGGGGACCAGCGCTGGTGTCGCCATCCGTTGGCCTGGCTAGTCGAAGCGGCCGATGATATCTGCTATGCCCTGCTGGACCTGGAAGATGGCCTGGAAATGGGCATTCTAAGTTATGAAGAAGTCGTGGAAATCCTTCGTCAAGTGGCTGGGGAGTTTCCGCCTGAGTATGCGGATATGGAGGAGCGTCAGGTATCGCAGCGCCGACGTATTGCCCTATTACGCGGTGCTGCCATGGAGCGTGCGGTTAACGATGTCGGTGCGGTTTTTGTGCAGCATGAACAGGCGCTGTTAAACGGCACGCTAAAAGAGGATCTGCTTGAGCTGTGCCACCCGGATTTAGGCTGGGGCGTACAGGCAGCGAAGCAGCTGGCCCGCGAGCGTATTTTCCAAAATGAGCGTAAGGCCAAACTAGAGATTGGCGCCTACACCACTCTAGGCATTCTACTGGAGGCTTTTATTGGCGCCGCTCATGAGTTGCACCATACCGGACAGTCATCCTTCAAGCATCAGCGTGTACTGGCGCTAATAGGAGAGAATACGCCGCTGCCCTCCTGGCCGCTTTACGATAGCTATCGACGCATGCTGGACTTTATCGGCGGGATGACCGACCACTATGCAGTTGATCTTGCTCAGGAGATGGGGGGGCGTTTACGCGGCGATTAAGCAATAACGCATCAGACCGATGGCTGGCGGAGATGACGTAACTCTACCAGCCTCGCCCTTTCCATTAGCAAATAAATGATCTTGTCATGAATCGGATCGCTTAGCGTGCCAGGTTTGAGGTCAGTGAGCTGCTTGGCAAGCTGCTCTCCACTGACCACCAGCACATCGCCTGTTGCCTCGGTAGTGTCAATTTCCCAGCCGGGCAATACGAGCACGCCCCGTACGGGGACCGGCACACCGCAGCGCCGTTCAAGCCACTGCGTGAGCCAGCTAACGGCTTGACGTGTCTTGTGAAGAGGGCGGCGCTCATGCCAATGAGGAAAGCGTAAACGCTCGCGTTCAACCGCCACGGTATTAAGCTCTCGGCCGTCTGAGCCAATGGCTAATGCACGTGCCCGCGTTTCCAGCACGAACACACCATACGGCGTAACCACCACGTGATCGATAGTGAAACTGTCGGTTGGTACATCATGGAATACGTAGTAAGGATGCGCCTCAGGACGAATAAGCCGCTCAAGCTCTTGGCCAACCGCCAGTTCGCAAGCAAGACCAAGTTTTAGCCGCCGGATGCGCTGGTAGTCACGTATCAATAACAAGGAAAACGTTAACACAAGCAGGGTGCTTAACAGGCCATAGAGTGCCCACTCCACCCAATCTTGTTGACTGACAAACAACATTCTTCCCATGCCGTATACCAACGGGGCCAGGCTAATAATCGGACCTAAAGCACCATTTAAGAAAAGACTTGAGAAGGCCTGATCAAGGCGATGGCGTAATGCTTGCCCTGGTTCACGCAGTGGCGCATCAAAAGGCGACTCAACGCGCGCATCATGCAGGCTGCGCAGGGCTAATACGATGCCGCCCATCGCAGCCATGGGAAATAAGAAGATGAGCGGTAGCAGGTATTCCAGCCAAACCATTGCAGTGCCTTGCCTTTTAACGGCCTGCCTTATAGCAGGCCTGATGAGAGAAACGGATTAACCGCCAGCTAGCTTAACTTGATAACCTTGCGCGGTTAGTGCTTCTCGTAACGTATCTCGATGGTCGCCTTGAATCTCAATGATGCCGTCTTTGACGGCTCCGCCCGTGCCGCAGCGCTTTTTAAGCGTTTTCGTCAGCGCTTTTAGTTCCGCGCTGGGCAGTGGGATACCACTAATGGTCGTAACACCTTTACCTTTACGACCACTGGTTTCACGGCGAATGCGTACGACACCATCCAGCGCAGCAAGGCGTGCTTGCTCACTGTTTTCCTCACAGCTACAGGCATCCAGTGCCTCACGGCACTCCGGGCACGTTTTACCATGCTCCGTTGAGTATACAAGCCCACCAAGCTGGTCGCGTAAAGAGGCCATTGTCACCCTCCTACTGAGCGTTGTGGCATGGGGAGGCTCCAGGCTTTTTGGTAAAGGCGCTCAATAACGGTGGGTAGCTGGTACATATTACTAATCATGATAGCGTTTTCTGGCGTCTCTTCGGCATCGGGAAAGCGATTTAAATGAATGACCGTCATCCCGGCCTCAAGTGCCGCACGAACACCCACCAAGGCGTCATCAATTGCAATACAGTCATGCGCACTATAGCCCATGATACTGGCTGCGTGCAGATGCAAACAGGGTTCCGGCTTCCAGCAGTTAGCGGTATAGCCGCTAAACAGACGATGCCCAAAGTAATCGTTTAGGCCGGTGGCTTGAAGTGCCGTGCGAATTTTGGTTTCAGGACCGTTGGAAACAACGGCACTTGGATAGTCTGACAAGTTATCCAGCGCCTCTCTGGCGCCAGGTATTAGTGTCAGCTCTTCAGCAAGGCGGTTAGCCAGATTGGCCCGCATGGCGCCTTCCATGTGGGCGAGTTGGTCAGGGTCCACTTCGCCGTAGCGTTGTTGTAACTCGGTCACGATGCGTCGGAACCGGGCTCCCCGAAACTCACCAAGGTAGTCAGCTGGTACGAAGGGCAGTCCTATAGAGTTAAGCCCTATCGACATTTCTTCAGCTAAAAGAGGCTCGCTATCGACGAGGGTGCCATCACAGTCAAATAGCAAAAGTGGGAGCGGCATTGTGGTTCCTTGCAGCGACTTAAACGCTACCAGTGTTGGTTGAAGCCTACCAAATGCCTATTGAACGAGATTTTTAGGCTTTTGTGAACACTGTTTCGTAATTTTTTGTAGCGAGTGCCGCAATAAACCCGTTATGCACGATGCGTTAACGAAGAAATAGCGATAACCGGCGAGGCACCGTTATAGGCCAAGTGATAACGGGCCTGGGTCCGTTACGACTAGCGCGATAAACGGCGCGAATTGGCACTGCTACGCAGGTGATAAGGCTGCATAGCCTGACGGCTGGTGACCCACCAGGGCACATGTTGTCCGCTGAGCATATTCAGTAACGTTTTTTGCATGGCGAAACCCGCCTCCATACTGGCTTCAAGTTTCTCCGTCACCATACGCTGGTTCTCTTTCATCATGCTTGGGCTAAAAAACGGCTGCGTTTGCTATAGCTGATGACGTTGGTTGATCGTCGAAAGGGACGATGTCCAAAGCTCGAAGGCCATCAGGCCGACTTTCCAAGTAGCCATCATGGCGAAAGGAGGCATGGGAATTAAGGCAGTCGGTATCGCGTGCTTCATAAATTAGCTCCGAAGATAAACGTCTGCTCAGTGTTGGCTTCTTTATGCTGCGGCGCAATATTTGTGTGCATCGGCTGCGTGTTAACCACAAAAAAGACGACCAACTGGCCGTCTTTTAACCTACGTCATGCTTGAATTTATTTAACTTTCGGATCCAGCTCGCCACGCTCGTAGCGGTTGAACATCTCTTCAAGGTTGATCGGCTTGATCTTACTGGCGTTGCCCGCGGTACCAAAAGCTTCGTAGCGAGCGATACACAGATCGCGCATGGCGGTAACGGTTTCCTTGAGGAATTTGCGCGGATCAAACTCAGACGGATTCTGAGCCATAAAGCGACGTACGGCGCCGGTAGAGGCCAGGCGCAGGTCGGTATCGATGTTGACCTTACGTACGCCGTGCTTGATGCCTTCAACGATCTCGGAAACCGGCACGCCGTAGGTTTCCGGAATCTCGCCGCCGTACTGGTTGATCACCTCAAGCCACTCCTGGGGTACAGAAGAGGAGCCGTGCATGACCAGGTGAGTGTCTGGAATACGCGCGTGGATCTCTTTGATACGCTGAATAGATAGCGTATCGCCTGTCGGCGGCTTGGTGAATTTATACGCCCCATGGCTCGTGCCGATGGCGATGGCCAAGGCATCTACGTGGGTAGCTTTAACAAACTCGGCGGCTTCTTCCGGGTCGGTGAGAAGCTGTTCCATATCCAGCTTGCCTTCCGCACCAATGCCGTCTTCTTCACCGGCCATGCCGGTTTCGAGGCTACCCAGGCAGCCCAGCTCACCCTCAACGGAAACGCCACAAGCGTGGGCCATTTCAACGGTGCGACGTGTCACATCAACGTTGTAGGCGTAGTCGGTCGGTGTTTTGCCATCTTCACCCAGCGAGCCATCCATCATGACCGATGAGAAACCCAGCTGAATAGAGCGTTGGCACACGGCAGGGCTGGTGCCATGGTCCTGGTGCATAACGACTGGGATATGCGGGAACTCTTCAACGGCAGCCAGAATCAGGTGGCGCAGGAAAGGTGCGCCTGCGTATTTACGCGCGCCTGCAGAGGCTTGAACGATAACGGGCGAATCGGTCGCGTCAGCTGCTTCCATGATGGCGCGCATCTGCTCAAGGTTATTAACGTTGAACGCCGGAATACCGTAGCCATATTCGGCAGCGTGGTCGAGCATCTGACGCATGCTGATCAAAGCCATGGGGTCACCTTCTTTAGTTATCAGTGTGAACGAGTGCGAAAATATGCAGGTTCAATTCGTTTAATGTTAACCGCGTTTGGCGGCTGCTTCGAGCGCGGCAACGGCAGGCAGCTGCTTGCCCTCAACATATTCAAGGAAAGCACCGCCCCCGGTTGAGATATACGAGACGCGATCCGCAATCGCATATTTATCGATGGCGGCTAACGTATCACCCCCGCCCGCAATAGAAAATGCATTGCTATCGGCAATGGCCTGGGAGATAACTTCCGTGCCTTTACCAAACTGGTCAATCTCAAATACGCCCACTGGGCCATTCCATAAAATGGTGCCCGCGTCTTTGAGCATGCTGGCCAAATGAGCGGCGGTTTCAGGGCCAATATCCAGAATCATTTCATCGTCGTTAACCTGGTCGACTGGTTTAACCACCGCATCGGCTGATTCAGAAAATTCGGTCGCCACGACAACGTCGGTGGGTAATGGAATGGAGACTTTTTCCATCAGTGCCTTCGCTTGGGGAACCAGGTCGGCTTCATAGAGCGATTTGCCCACATTATAGCCTGCTGCGGCAATAAAGGTGTTGGCAATGCCGCCACCCACGATCAGTTGATCGCACTTGTCCGACAGCGAATTGAGCACATCAAGTTTGGTAGAGACTTTGGAGCCGCCCACAATCGCAGCCATGGGGCGCGCCGGATTAGCCAAGGCTTTTTCAAGCGCATCGAGCTCTTGCGCCAACAGCGGGCCCGCACATGCGCTGGGCGCAAAGCGAGCAACGCCGTGGGTAGAGGCCTGAGCGCGATGGGCGGTGCCAAAGGCATCCATTACAAATACATCACATAGCGCCGCGTACTGTTTGGCGAGCTGTTCTGCGTCTTTCTTTTCGCCCATGTTAAAGCGAACGTTTTCAAGCAACGCGACCTGACCATTTTCAAGTGTCGGCGGTGTCTCAAGATAGTCGCTGATCAGCTCGACCGGTTGGCCTAGCAGGTCGCTTAAATGTTTGGCTACCGGGGCGAGTGAGAACTCATCAGCGGGATCACCTTCGGTTGGGCGGCCAAGGTGACTCATCAGCATGACTTTAGCACCCGCTTTCATCGCCGCCTGAATGGTAGGCAGCGCCGCTTTCAGACGTGCATCGCTTGAGACATTGCCGTGCTTAATCGGCACGTTCAGGTCTTCGCGAATCAGTACGCGTTGCCCTTCCAAAGGCAGATCCATCATTTTTTGCACGTTCATGTGAGCGGTTTCCTCGTCTTCCAGGCGGTGAATCGGATAGTGATAGTTAGCCGGTACGACTAAGCGGCGCGCTCTCGGGAAAGCACGGCTAACCGTTGGGCAATATCGAGCATGCGGTTTGCAAAGCCCCACTCGTTATCAAACCAACATAAAAGTTTGATAAGGCGTTTTCCAGCGACGCGGGTTTGGGTCGCATCGAAAATGCCGGAATGTGGGTCGTGATTAAAATCAATGGAAGCCATGGGTGCTTCGGTGTAGCCCAGCACTCCCGAAAGACGTTGCTGGCTGGCGTGATGCAGCAGGTTATTGACTTCCTGGGCGCTGGTGTCGCGGCGTACGGTTAGCGCGGCATCCATCGCCGAAACATTAATGGTGGGAACGCGGACGTGTAAACACTCAAAACGGCCTTCCAGATGCGGCATCAAACGGCTGATGCCGCGCGCAAGCCCTGTGTCCACCGGCACAATGGACTGCATGGCCGAGCGTGTCAGGCGCAGATCGGTTTGGTGGTAAGCATCGATCACTGGTTGATCGTTCATCGCAGAGTGAATGGTCGTGGTTACCCCGTGCTCCAGCCCCAGCGCTTCGTCGAGTACGGTAAGCAAAGGAACCAAACAGTTGGTGGTACACGAGGCCGCCGATAGGATGCGCTGAGAGAGTGTCAGCTCGTGCTGATTAATTCCCCACACGATCGTTGCATCCACATCGTTTTCCGCTGGCTGTGAAAACAGCAGGCGTTTTGCGCCAGCGCTTAAATGCTGCTCGGCTGTTGTGCGATCTTTAAAACTACCTGAGCACTCAAGCACGAGGTCAACCTGCAGCGCTTCCCAGGGAAGTTGGCGTGGGTCTTTTTCACATAGCACCTGAATGCGTTGCCCGTTGACCACTAACGCTTCACCGTCATTCTCGACGTTTCCTGGAAAGCGACCATGAGTCGTGTCGTAACGGGTCAGGTAGGTAATCGTCGCGAGGTCAGAAAGCTCATTGATAGCGACGACCTCAATACGTGAGTCGCCACGCTCAATCAGTGCCCGCAATACGCACTGGCCAATACGCCCATAACCATTAATGGCGATGCGATAGGTAGGAGCAGTGTGTGTAGAGGCAGATGTAGCCATGTAAGAAAGCGGCTCTTGGAAGATGAATCAGTGACCGTCAATAAATAAAAAACATTCGCAATAATAGCGTATTTCAACCACCTGCGCCTATCAGGTGCCAAGCGAAAGGCAGCATTAGGGCGGTGAAAATGCCGGTAAGACTCATCCCAAGAGAGGCAAAGGCGCCTGCGGCCGGGCTGATTTCAAACGCCCTTACCGTCCCGATCGCATGGCCGTTTAGGCCCAGCGCAAAGCCGATAATGCGCTCGTCTTCAATATTTAAAAATCGTGCAGCAAGGCCGACGAATGCGGCAGTAGCCACACCGGTAATCAGCAGTGCGCCCAACAAGAGCGCCACCGAGCCGCCAATTTGCTCGGTAATGCCAATCGCGATAGGCGCCGTTACGGACTTTGCCGCAATAGAGGCGAGGATAAGGGGTGAGCTACCCAATACCCAGGCAATTAGCAGGGCGTAGCAAGCCGCCAGCGTGGCTGCAATCGGCAGGCAGATGGTAAGAGGTCGCCATAGTGCCCGAATATGCGGCAACTGCTGATAAAGCGGCATACCCAGCGCGACGGTCGCGGGCCCTAATAAAATGGTCAGCCAAGCGGCGTCCTGCCGATAGGTGTCATACGGCAGGCCAATGGCGGCAAGCGTGGCAGCAAGCAGAAGTGCAGCGATCAAAATAGCCGGCAGCCAGGTCGGCTTTTTTAATCGTTTGAAAATCAGGTTACCCAACAAAAATGCCGCTAACGTTAGCCCAACGGCAAACAGCGGCGTCGTACTTAAGGTGCTTAACAGGGCATTAGCGGACATGCATTTTTTCCATCAGGCACTTAAGTAGCCACAGCGTAGTGGTCACGCTTAATAGCGTACCCACAATCAGCGCACAAAGAATGGCTAGCCACTGGCCAGCAAGCTCATCAAGAATAAAAAACACGCCCACCACGCCCGGCATAATCAGCATGGCAAGCAGGCCGATTAATGGCTGCGCTGCGGCGGCAATTGTCGAAGGGACTCGCCCCCAAACGGCAAGCGTAGCGGTTAATAACAGCATACCGACAACGCCGGATGAAACCGGTAGACCGGTAACGTAAACCGTTACTTCACCGATCAACCAGTAACTCACTAGCCATAAAAAGCCATTAAGCGCAGGCATTGTTAGCCAAGCAGTTCATTGGCAGTGTTGAGGATATTCTCAACCGTAAAGCCGAAGTGCTTGAACAGCTCACCCGCGGGGGCGGACTCGCCGAACGTGGTCATGCCGATCACACGGCCGTCCAGACCCACATACTTGTACCAGTAGTCGGCATGCGAGGCTTCAATGGCAATGCGCTTGGTGACCGCCCTGGGCAGTACGCTTTCCCGGTACTCGGCGTCCTGACCGTTGAAGCGGTAGGTCGACGGCATGGAGACCACGCGTACTGCTTTGCCCTGCTTTTCAAGCTCGGCGGCGGCGTCCATGGCCAGCCCTACTTCCGAACCGGTGGCGATCAGGATCAGCTCGGGCGTACCGTCGCTGTCTTTTAGCACGTAACCA
>NZ_JBQSYV010000039.1:0-11058 GCF_052379685.1 Halomonas sp. 111 | reverse complement strand
ACTAGCCTTCTCTTCAGATTTACATGATTAGCATCGTTCCGGCTTGAATATGGCGGTGACTGCCTGCATATCATAAGCAATTATTTTTCTGCGAAGCTGAGCTTACCCATGTCAATCATTGATCCTCGCACCGGCAAACCGCTGACAGCGGATACCGCAAGCACGAATACTGCTGACACCGAACGTGCGCCAGTGCGCCCTGAAGATGTGATCGTCGAACTTGATGCGAGCAACATTCAGCAAGTGCTGGAAGCGTCAATGCAAGTGCCAGTACTACTGGGCTGCTACTCACCAGCCGATAGTAGCTGCGCCACACTGCTGACGGTACTGGAGAAGCTGGCGCTCGAATACGCGGGCACCTTCCTGCTTGGTAAGCTAAATACAGACGCTAACCCGGAAATTGCTGCACAGTTGGGTGTGCGGGCGGTACCGGACGTTAAACTGGTGAGCCAGGGCGGCCTTGTGGATAATTTTCAGGGCGCACTGCCCGAGAAAGAGGTGCGTGAATGGTTAGGCCGCTACTTCCCTGCCCCGGCCGATGCACCAGAAAGCCCTGAAGAGCAGGCCGAGGCGGCGCTTGAGCAAGGCGACACCGCAACAGCCCACGGCATTTACCAGGACCTGGTGACGCAATACCCGGAACACTACGCCTACCAAGTGGCGTTTGCCCGCGTATTAGTGGCTGAAGGGCGCGGAGATGAGGCGCGCAGCGTGCTGGAAAATCTCCCCCCCGAAGAGCGCGATGGCCCCGCAGCACGTGGCGTACGCGCCAGCATTACGTTCAGTGAACAAGCGCTTTCTGCAGAAGACATTGCGGCCTTGGATGAGCGCGACGATAGCGAAGCGCAGTTCCAGCGCGCCCTGCGCCAAGTGGCCGATGGTCAATACGATGCAGGGCTTGAAGCACTGCTTACGCTAATGAAGCACGACCGTACCTACAACGACGACGCGGCACGTAAAACGCTGTTGCAGGTGTTTGATGCGCTAGGCGCCGACCACCCGCTGACGGTCGCCTATCGCCGCAAGCTGTTTGCGCTGCTTTATTAATGGCTAAGGCTTCAATAGCGCATCCATGCGCGTTAATGCTGCTTCCAATTGAGCACCCGTAGTACCAAAATTTAGTCGAACAAAGCCGGGGTAGCCAAACGCTGCCCCGTCTGAAAGCGCCACACCGGCCTGCTCCTTGAGCGTTTGGTAAGGCGTTTCTCCCAGCCCCGCTTCCCTCATATCAAGCCAAGCCAAATAGGTTGCCTCCGGTGCGCTTAGATGCACACCCGGCCAGTTGGCAACGCGTGCTTCAAGCGTGGCGCGGTGCTGACGCAGCACATCCAGCAGCGCTTGACGCCACGGTTCACCCTCGCGATACGCCGCTTCTGCCGCCACTAATCCCAGCACGTTAACATCGGGCAACAGGCCCTTGCAGGCAGCGGCAAACCGCTGGTGCACTTCGGGGTCAGGGATGATCGCACATGCGCTGCTTAACCCCGCCAGGTTAAAGGTTTTAGAGGGCGCCCAAAGGGTAATCGTGCGTTTGGCTAGTTCAGGAAACATAGCCGCTAACGGGCGATGCTTAGCATCTTTATCCAACAGTAGGTCGCAGTGTAGTTCGTCAGAGACAACCCATAGATCGTACTGCTCAGCCAGTTTCACCAATGGCGCCAGCTCTTCACGGCTCCAAACCCGCCCGGTCGGATTATGCGGATGGCACCAGAGTAATATGCGTGTTTTGGGCGTGATGGCGGCTTCAATCGCGCTAATATCCAACTGCCATGGCTCGCCTGGGCGTTTAGGCGCGGCCAGCATGGCCTGCTGGGGCAAACGCCCGGTACGCTCAGCGACGGCTAAAAACGGTGGATAAATAGGCGCTACCGTTAGCACGCCATCGCCTGGCTGGGTTAACGCCAGCGTGGCGAAGTGGAGCGCGGCCACGACACCCGGCAGCCAGTGCTGCCAGTCGGGCTGGATCGTCCAGTCATAGTGCGTAGCGCTCCATGTGCAGAGCGTTTCTGTTAACGTAGCAGGCACTTCTCCGTAGCCGTAAACACCATGAGCGACCCGTGCTTGTAGCGCCTCAATCACCGCGGGCGGCGAATAAAAATCCATGTCGGCAACCCATAGAGGCAGTACTTCACCGTTATAGCGATGCCATTTTTGGGATGAGTAGCCACCTTCGGGGTGGCGTCGCTCGATAGGCGTGGCAAAATCAAAAGCCATAACAGATCTCACTTATTGACGAAGGTTGGTAACGAGCATGCCGCAAGATGATTTTTATACCAAGGTACGCACAGGATTATCAGCGCTATTGCGGCAATGGCAAGCGCTTGGTCAGGCCGATGCTGACCAGTTAGCGCTCATACTGGCGGAAACCGCACGGGTTGCCAAACTGGGCACGCCGGACACGACGCCCGATGGGGCAATGCTTAAACACTGGAGCCAAACACGTGAGGATGACATTCCGCTGTGGGCACCCCGCACAGCGGTTTTTCTGCTCAACCAAATGCCTGCCAAGCCAACACCTCAAAGCGAGGCTGAAGCCAGTGCCTGGGCTTACTGCTGGCTGCGCAACCGCACGTTTAACACGTTAGAGGCCGCGCACTCTGCGCTTCCAGCCCACCTTCAAGTACCACTAAAAAGTGCTTTGGAGGCGGCCTGGCGCGATCAGCAGGGACTACGTTTAGTATAAAAAAACGTTAATGCTTTCGATAGCGCGGCCTGGTGTGCCGCGCGCGGATATACTGGCTGACAAACGAAGAAAAATGTTTAATCAATTATAAGGATAGTCATTGATGCTGGACGTTCCGATTAGCTGGCAACTGGCCAAAGTAGCGGTGTCAGTCACGATGGTGCTGGGGCTGGGGGCGATTGCTGTACGAGTGAGCCCCAAAGTGGCAGGGCTTTTATCAGGCTACCCTTTGGGCACCGCGCTGGCACTGTTCTTTATTGGCTTGGAGATATCCCCAACGTTTTCCGCTGAAAGTGCCATTCATACACTCGCGGGCTTTACCGCGACCATGGCACTTGGCGCGGGTTATTGGCTTTGCGGCCGTAAACCCGGCTTGAAGGGGGTCGCCAGCGGAATGGCAGGCGCGATCACTCTATGGCTTATGGCAAGCCTGGTACTTGCCCAGTTCGATTTTACTCGCTTAACGGGTACGCTGGTGACGCTTTGCGCTATCGTATTTTTTACGTGGATTTTCCGGCGAATACCCGACAGTCTGGCCACTGCACGTCAGTCTTTCTCATGGGGTGCTTTATGTATTCGCGCCTTACTGGCGACGCTTATTGTCTTTGCCATCACAAGCCTTGCCCATTGGGTACCGCCTGCCTGGGCAGGCACGTTGGCGGCTTTCCCCGTCACCATGCTGCCTTTCCTGCTAATTTTGCATATAACCCAAGGCCCCGCGCCTACCGCGACCGTTATCAAACACTACCCCGTGGGGCTGGGCTCGCTGTTAAGTTACGCCCTGTGTGTCTCTTATACGTATGAAACGTTGGGGCTTGCCTGGGGCACGCTGGCCGGATTTTTGGTAGCAACGCTATGGCTGCTGGGCTGGCTACAGGTCCAACGCTGGTTTGCCAAGCGACGCGAAGGCAACAGGCAAACGGCTTGACCTAGCGCTTGCCTGAATTTACAACTCCTGCCAACGATAAGGTGATTGCCATGTTTACCCGTACGATTGAGCCGGCGTTTTACGATACCGATGCGCTGGGCCATATTAACAATACGCGCCTACCCGCCTGGTTTGAGCTAGCCCGCAACGACCTATTCAAGCTTTTTACACCTGACCTGAACCCGAAGCAGTGGCGTTTGATAATGGCGCGGATGGAAATCGACTACCGTGCAGAACTGTTTTACGGCCATGACGTCGAATTACGCACCTACTTAACGCGGCTGGGCAATAGCTCATTTACCGTCACTCAGGAAGCACACCAACATGGCACGCTCGCCAACCTCGGCCACACGGTGATGGTACAGTACGATCACCAGGCTAAATGCGCCGTACCTATTGAGGGCACGCTGCGCGACGCCTTGTCGACTCACTTACAAGATGCGCCCGCCTAACGCACCAACCCGCCGGACGGGGCGACCAGGAGCACAGCATGGCCATTCGCTATAATCTCTGGCTGGACCCTGACAATACTGCGCAGCATCGCGCTGTCGAAGCGGATATTGAGCGCTATTTTATTGAGCGCTTTGCAGACTATCCGCATATCCGCTTGTTTGGGGCTGACCCTTACGATTATGATGCCCCGTTTAACCGCCTTTATGACGTACTAATGGCGCGGGCCGCCGAGTATTGCGAGCGGACATGGTGCTATGTAGCGTCTCCTGAGCAGTTGAATCGCTGCTTTTTTCGTGCTGTTGGCCGCTCCAATAAATTTGTTCAAGACGACCGTTCGTGAGAGACCAACCTAATGGTGATCCGCACCAACCAGGCGCCCGATGAGCGTCAGCTGGCGATTATTACCCAGCAGTTAGGCCGCGCACCACGTGGCATCGAAGCCGTTGCCGCCACTGATAGCGAAGGCACACCGCTGGTGCTGCGTATGGCGCCGATTGTTGATAGCAAACCCTTTCCTACCCTGTACTGGCTCTGCTCTGATGTACTAAAGGTAGAAATTTCACGCATTGAAGCGGTGGGGGTTATCAAATCACTTGAGCAGCGCCTGCAAGAAGAGCCAGAATTTCTAGCGCATTATCAGCAAAGCCATCGTGACTATGTAAAAGCCCGCTGGGATTATATGAGCGACGCCCAGCGCGCAGAGGTTGCACGGCTGGGATACACCGATGTGTTGACCGAGCGTGGCATTGGCGGTATCAGCAACTGGCAACAGATACGCTGCCTGCACACTCAGTATGCCCATCATTTATGTGGCGATAATGTGATTGGTCAGTGGATGGATGAGCACTACCAGGTAGACCAACACCTTCCATAACACCGCTTCTCTCATAAGCGTTAAGGAACCCAATTAATGTCCCGAATTTGCGTTTATCTCGGCTCACGAGAAGGTAACAGCCCGGCTTATCGCCAAGCAGCCCAGGCATTAGGTACTGTGCTGGCAGAGCGGGGGCACACCCTGGTATACGGCGGCGCGCGTATTGGCCTAATGGGCGAGCTTGCTAATGCGTCGCTGGCGGCAGGCGGCAACGTGATTGGCGTTATGCCGGACCATCTGGTAGAGCGCGAGCAAGCGCACTTTGGACTCACCGAACTGATCCGCGTGCCCAACATGCATGAACGCAAAGCCACCATGGCCGCTAACGCCGACGCATTTATTGCCATGCCAGGCGGTATCGGTACCTTTGAGGAGCTGTTTGAGATTTGGACCTGGGGCTATTTAGGCCTGCATGAGAAGCCCATGGGCCTACTGGACACCGAGGGGTTTTATACGCCACTACTGGCATTTCTCGACAACACCGTGACGCAGGGTTTTCTAGCTCAAACGACACGGGATATGCTGCTGGACGCGGTAACACCAGAGGCGCTACTTGACGCGCTGGAGAGCCAGCTTAGGTAGAGGTGAGCGAAGCGGGCATGGCAAGCGCGCTACGCGCCGCGGATAACGTTGCGGGTGCGCTGATAGGTGAGCTGGAGCAGACGGGCATCGTCTCCCGCCCGGTGACGATGGATATCGACCTCGGTAATCATGGCCTCTTTGGTACCGCTCCATATCGCTTGCTGCTCTTCGCTCAACAAAATGCGCAGCGCCTCCAGGCGGAAGCGAGGCAGCATGCCGGCATGGTGGAACAACAGCGAAAGCCAGGTATTATCGTAGCCCCAGCTGTCGCTGTACGCTTTGCCTAACCCGCTTAACTCATCGTTGAGCCATTGGGCCACCTGACGAACAGGGTGCCCTTCCTGGTACAAGCGATCACGCGAAATACCGTGCAAGAGCTCTGCTTTAGGGTCCCAGTGCGTCCACTCATCCAGTGGCTGAATAAGAAACGCGCAGCAGCTACCGTCAGCACGTGCAATGCCAACTTCTATGGGATAACTACCACGCCCAAATCCGGACGCTTCAATATCTAATACAGTGGGTAGCGTCTCGGACACTGACTTCCTCATTCAATCATTGGGCGCAATCATTACTCGTTAGCCCATTACGCGGCGGTCACATCGTTGTGCGGATGATGCTCAGCGAACTGTTCCCAGTAGGCAGCCTGGCTCGCATCTATGCTTAAGCCTAGTTCACCCAAGCGATAGGCGCTGGCCAGCCGCTCAGCAGCCAAATAGTGACCGGACTGCGCCGCACGGGCATACCACGTTACCGCATAATCTTCACGGCGCGGGTACTGCGCGCAGCCGTGCTCGTAGATCTGGGCCACCTGGTACTGCGACTTCACATCGCCCGCTTGAGCGGCTTCCACCACATAGCGTGCCCCCCGCGCTTTGTCCTGCGGCGATAAGCTACGATGAAACAGCATATGCCCGTAAACGGACAATGCATCAGGATGCCCCGCTTCAGCGCAGCGCTTGAACAAACGCATGGTAAGACGCTGTGTGCGCTCTGAACGCGGTAACAACCAACGGTTTTGAAACAGCCGTTCAGCTAAACGAAACTCTAGCCGAATAAACAAAGATGATGCCTGCGGCATGGCAAACCACCCTGCCAATTTGTTGAGATATTGAATTAGCGGTCACTACATCATTTGACTGCCAATCACACGAAAAACCGGGGTCAGCCGGCCAATGGGGTGGCAAGCATACGCCTGCCTTTGCGACGACTCAACCCCATTGATTTGCTGCTTTCAAATAGCCTCGCTAACATGCCTCTCACGCACCGTCATTCATCACCTTTACAAACGCCCATTCGGCGATAATTTTCGCTTTAGCGAGGAGACAAAAATGCAAACGCGCCCACTTGGCAGAACGGGAATTGAGGTCAGTCGGCTCTGCCTTGGTACGATGACGTTTGGCGAGCAAAACAGTGAGGCAGAAGCTCACGAACAGCTGGATCGCGCCGTCGCTTTCGGTATCAATTTTATCGATACAGCTGAGATGTACCCCGTACCGCCCAAAGCCGAAACGCAAGGATTAACGGAAACCTATGTGGGCAGCTGGCTGAAACAGCGTGGCGACCGCGATGACGTTATTATCGCCACCAAGGCGGTAGGCCCGGGGCCTGAGCATATCCGAGGTGGCCCACGCTTGACGCGTGACCATATTCACCAGGCCATCGACGCAAGCCTTAAGCGTTTACAAACGGACTATGTCGATCTTTATCAGCTGCATTGGCCAGACCGCAACACCAACTTTTTCGGCAAGCTGGGCTACGCGCATCAGGAGAATGAAGATGCCACGCCGCTTGAAGAGACACTTTCTGCACTCAAGGAGCTGGTGGATGCTGGCAAGGTAAGATCGATCGGCCTCTCCAATGAAACCCCGTGGGGCGTCATGCGCTCGCTTCAATTGGCCGAAAAAATGGATCTACCGCGAGTGGCCTCCATACAAAATCCTTACAACCTGCTTAATCGCTCGTTTGAGGTGGGCCTGGCGGAGATTGCTCATCGCGAAGACGTGGGCTTGCTGGCTTATTCCCCTTTGGCCTTTGGTGTTCTTTCTGGCAAATATCTTAATGGCGCATGGCCCGAAAAAGGCCGCCTGACGCTTTATGAGCGTTTTAAGCGCTACACCTCACCAGAGGCAGAGGCGGCGACAAAGGCCTACGTTGAGCTGGCCCGCGAACATGACCTTGACCCCGCACAAATGGCACTGGCGTTTATTAATTCACGCAGCTTTCTTACCAGCAACATTATTGGTGCCACCACACTGGACCAGTTGGAAAGCAACCTGGCCAGTGAGAGCCTTAAGCTGGACGACGATGTGCTTAGCGCGATTGAAGATATTCATCGCCGGATGCCAAACCCCTGCCCCTAAGCATTGATACACACACTATTAAAGCGATAGCCTCGGCCAACGCCGAGGCTTGATATACTATCGGCCATGATTTTGTTCTTATCTGGTTTTGCATCGGCCGAAGGAGCTCACCTTGCTAAGCGTTATTTCGCCAGCGAAAACGCTGGATTTTGAAACGCCCTCCACCACTCACCAGGTGACACAGCCCGGCTTTCTAACGGAAAGCCAAGCGCTAATCGATATCCTGCGTGATTATTCACCTCAGCAGATCAGTGAGCTGATGGGCATCAGCGACAAGCTTGCTGGCCTTAATGCGGCACGCTTTGCTGAATGGGAGCCGCCGTTTTCACTAGAGAATGCCAAACCTGCCGCTCAAGCGTTCCAAGGCGATGTTTATACCGGCCTGGAAGCTCAAACATTCAGCGATGCGGATAACCGGTTTGCCCAGCAGCACTTGCGTATTTTGTCAGGTCTGTATGGCTTGTTGCGCCCACTGGATCTAATCCAGGCGTACCGCCTGGAGATGGGCACCAAACTGTCTAATCAGGCGGGTAAGGATTTATACGCGTACTGGAAGCCTACACTGACCAACGCCCTTGATCAGGCTATTACAGAAAGCGGTTCAAAGGTTCTGGTGAATCTTGCTTCTAATGAGTACTTTAAAGCGGTAGATGCCAAAAAGCTGAACGCCCGCGTCATCACGCCAGTGTTTAAAGATGAGAAAAACGGCACGTTTAAAATCATCAGCTTTTATGCCAAAAAGGCTCGAGGCTTGATGAGCGCCTGGATTATTCATCAGCAGGTGAATGACCCTGAGGCGCTTACAGCATTTAACGTGGCAGGCTACCAATTTGATGCAGCGGCTTCTGAGGGCGATACGCTGGTGTTCACACGCAAAGAAGCCGACCGATAAACGTTTCCCCTTTTGCTAAAAAAAAGTTACGCCGCGTGAGGAGCGCGGCTTAAGCAACCGGCGATGTACCTCTTTAAATAGTGCGGTATCACAGCGATCAAGCCACTCGTAAGCCACCATATCCGCCGTCACCGCAATGGCGCCTTGCGCACAGGCACGCTCACGCGCAAAGCGAGCTTCCTCACAACGTCGGCTGGCTGTCGCTTCACTTAGCCAGTACACACTATATCCAGCTTCCAGCAAGCCAAGCGCACTCTGCAACACACAGATGTGTGCTTCTGTGCCACAGATCACGACTTGTTGCACCGACTGGGCCTTTAATGCCTGGGCAAATTCAGGCGCTTCCATGGCGCTGAAATGATGTTTTTGCCAAACCTGATGTTCACCCAACTCACTTATCAAACTAGGTGCCGTCCCCCCGAGTTTTTCAGGGTATTGTTCGGTAAGCCATACAGGCACTGCTAAAGTTTCTGCTACGTTTGCAAGCCAAGCGGCCTCCTTTATTACCTGCAAACCGCCTTCAACCACCGGCAGTAAGCCTGCTTGAAAGTCGATCATTAACAATAGGCTACGATCTCGTTGTAGGCGCATACCTTCCTCTTATTCTTTATGCTTATTAGTGCCATTAAGATAACCCATTCTGACAGCTGAGGCGCTAAACTAGATGCCCAATACTTTCTACACGCTCATTACATTGGGCTTGTTTTCTTAAGGCTTTGAACATTGGAGATTGCCATGTTACGACAATTGTTTGTCATGCTGCTGGTCAGCGTTATGGGGTTTAGCGTTGCGGTGGAGCATGCGGAAGCGCGTCGTATGGGGGGTGGTGGCAATATGGGCAGCATGTCCCGTTCTGCGGACCGCCCGGCCAGCACTCCCAGTACACAACAAGCGCAAGGTGGCCAGCAACAGGGCCAAGCGGGTGCGGCAGCACGTAGAGGCGGAATGGGCGGTATGATGGGCGGTCTTCTGGCTGGTGGGCTAATTGCCGCACTCTTTTTCGGCGGTGCCTTTGATGAGCTAAGAATGATGGACCTGCTCATGGTGGTCGGTATCGCAGTGCTTGCTATGATCGCTTTCCGTGCGTTTATTCGCCAGCGACGTCCAGCGCATGCTTCCGAACCCAACTACCAACGCACACAGCACGTACCATCAGCGCCTGCTGCTGGCTCAGTAGGCGCTGTGCCTGGTAGCCTGGCAAGCAACCTGCAAAGCACGCCGACCTGGTTTGATAAAGAGCCGTTTTTAAACGGTGCTAAAGAGCATTTTATGACGCTGCAGCGCGCCTGGGACAATAACGACTTTAGCCAGATTCAGGAGTATGTCACTCCCGAGCTCTATAACCTGCTACGCTCCGAGCGTGCTCAGCATCCTGCCAATAACCGTACTGACATCGTACGTTTATTTGCCGAATTGGGGGATATTAACGAATACGAAGGTCATGCTGAGGCAAGCGTGATCTTTCATGGCGTTATAGAAGAGAATGGAGAGCAGACCGAGTTCAACGAGTCGTGGCACTTAACCCGTGCAATGCGCGACCAAGCGCCCTGGTATGTGCAAGGTATTGAGCAAAACCCTGGCGCTTAAAACGCGGAGCTATACCTTCAAACGGCCGCTTTTAGCGGCCGTTTTTCTTTCCACAGGGCAACCTAATCAACCGTTTAAATCAACATAGTGAATTAGTTTTCAGCAGCCTCTTCGATACTCTCACCCGCGCTTTCAATGCTTTCGCCGGCGCTTCCAATACTATCATCAATACTTTCACCCGCCTCTTCAGCAGGCCCCTGGTTATCACAGGCAGCCAAACCGCCCGCGAGCAGAGCCATCAATACCGCCGCTGATAATTTCCTGATCCATTGTCCATTCATGTTGTTTCTCCTCCTGAGATAAAGCGTAAATCACCCTTCCATCAACGTGCCATATCATCTAAAGACAACAGCACGCTACCACCACCCATATCAGGTAGCGGCTGTGGCAGGAATGCGTCAATAGGACGTTCCAGATGTGGGCCCGTGAGCTTGAGGGATCCCCTCATAATCCGCGTCTAATAGCGTGAAGTATCCCGTTTTCGCAGGAGAAAACTTTAGCCCGAGCTACCGCACGCCATATTCCACACATAAAAAAATCCCCCGAGGCCTGAGCCCCGGGGGATTTTTCACAATAAGTGCCTGACGATGACCGGGGCGGCCATCCGACGGCCGGCGCTCCGGGACTCTCGCATGGGGAGACCCTTTTCTTTCTTCCTCACATACAAAAAACCCAGCCGGTTGGCTGGGTTCTTCGTTA
>NZ_JBQSYV010000038.1:0-12195 GCF_052379685.1 Halomonas sp. 111 | reverse complement strand
AAAAGGTAGGAGCGTTCGGCAAAGAATCGAAGTAAGTTCGCTGCCGCCCAGGCAGCTTAGAAAGACCACGGAAGTGATCCCGCCATGGTAGAGGTGTTCGCTGCCGCCCAGGCAGCTTAGAAAAGCATGTTGCACTAACAAAAGATTAATGGGAGGTTCGCTGCCGCCCAGGCAGCTTAGAAAACCTCATTCGTGTAGCTGGTGTAACTGGACGAGTTCGCTGCCGCCCAGGCAGCTTAGAAATGCTCTAGTTTTATCTTCTGAGGAATATAACAAGTTCGCTGCCGCCCAGGCAGCTTAGAAATGAGAGAGTCAATGTGAAGCCTCCTAACAAGCGTTCGCTGCCGCCCAGGCAGCTTAGAAACTGTCGGCATCAGCGCCTAGCTGTATCGCACTGTTCGCTGCCGCCCAGGCAGCTTAGAAATCGCGCACACCATCATCAAGGGTCGGTCAGGGAGTTCGCTGCCGCCCAGGCAGCTTAGAAAGACACTACATTGCGGCCAGGGCGCTCGATCTTGTTCGCTGCCGCCCAGGCAGCTTAGAAAAGAAGCATTTAAAAACATTATGTCAGAAAAAGGTTCGCTGCCGCCCAGGCAGCTTAGAAATATGTGGTTACGCCACCAGAGGAACCGAAAAGGTTCGCTGCCGCCCAGGCAGCTTAGAAATATGATCAGAGGTCTGTTGGGTGGAGTTTCTTCGTTCGCTGCCGCCCAGGCAGCTTAGAAAAAAGCAGGGCTTAACTACTAAAAGTGCGTTATGTTCGCTGCCGCCCAGGCAGCTTAGAAATCTGTATCCACAATAGGAGAGCGGATATCAACGTTCGCTGCCGCCCAGGCAGCTTAGAAAAGCGTCGTGCCGCCCACTACCAGCATGTGTGGGTTCGCTGCCGCCCAGGCAGCTTAGAAAGATCGGTATCGCTTCCACGGCGGTGTAGGTATGTTCGCTGCCGCCCAGGCAGCTTAGAAAAAAACGCGCGGAGAGCTTAACCGTGCTTTGACGTTCGCTGCCGCCCAGGCAGCTTAGAAATTCCGATAATAGAAAAATAGTGCAATATATTGGTTCGCTGCCGCCCAGGCAGCTTAGAAAAATCGGTGGTTAGTAGGCACCAGTTGAAGATGGTTCGCTGCCGCCCAGGCAGCTTAGAAAATATTAGAACGTCCTCAACGACACCTGGCTGGGTTCGCTGCCGCCCAGGCAGCTTAGAAACAGCTTGAAACCGAGGTCGACGACCTGCACCGGTTCGCTGCCGCCCAGGCAGCTTAGAAAATGCTGGATGAGATCATTGATTCCAGCGCCGTGTTCGCTGCCGCCCAGGCAGCTTAGAAATGCTTGACACGCAGCTTTCGCTGTTCGGGCTTGTTCGCTGCCGCCCAGGCAGCTTAGAAATCGGGCAGTCCGTTCTGCCAACCAACTACCAGGTTCGCTGCCGCCCAGGCCGCTTAGAAATGCTGCGCGTTGCGGTCGCCGCCCAGCGCTTTGTTCGCTGCCGCCCAGGCAGCTCAGAAAACGTCGCTAACGCTATTGCTGCCACTTAGGCGGTTCGCTGCCGCCTAGGCAGCTCAGAAAACGTCGCTAACGCTATTGCTGCCACTTAGGCGGTTCGCTGCCGCCTAGGCAGCTGAGAAAAGACAAGCGTTACTATCTTTTAGCGCTGCCTTGAAATTAACGCTAGCGTTCAGCTTTAAGCAAAAGAGCCTCGATGGAGGCTCTTTGAAATAACAGTGCTGGAACCGCTTATTTGTCCTTGTCCCAGTGTTCAAAGGCGCGCTTGTCGTCGGGGAGCCGGACAATGTCACCGATGTTGAGATCAGGAAGGCCTTTAAGATGGTGGCCTTTGGTGTCCATGATGGCGGCAACGCTGCCAATACTCACGGCGTCTTCTTCTCGGTAGGCTTCCACTTTTACGTGAACAATGTGGCCTTGGTAGCGGGCGGATAAAATATCGCCGGTGCCAATGCGGGCGTGTTCATGATGGTCGTTAGCAAACAGTTTGGATACGCTGTCTTTGCCGGGGTCTTCCCATTCGATATGTCGATGCATCGTGGTTTCCTTGTAAGTGGGCCGAAAAACACAAGTGTAGTTTGGTTTTTATTAGTTTTGCTAGTTATTGGTTAATGGGACCTTTGCCAATATGCTGAAACATAAAGGTTAAGGCCGCAGGTAGGCTGGCACGCCAAACGCGCCAAGTGTGCCCGCCGGGGTAGAGGTCCAAGCGTACATCATTAGGCTGAATGCGTTCCATGGCTTGGCGTAGCTTACGGGCGTGAAACTCGGCGTCGTACACATCGCTGCGGCCTGCGCTAATGTAAAGTGGCACGATCGGGATGTCGCTCTCTTCTGCGCTGGGCCGGGGCGTTACGTTAATGCGATACGCTTCAAGGTAAGCGGGGTAGTTGAGCTGGTCCCATAAAGCCGTATCAAAATGGCCTTGTTCATCCAAAAACGCGGGATGGCGGTGTGCTGAGGAGTTGCTCGGCGGATACGGAAGATAGCTTGCCGGGCTTAGCGCTGCGGCGGCGGCAAACATCTCGGGCTTTTCCAGGGCAAAATTAAGCGCGCCAAACCCTCCGGCGGATAGCCCGCCTACGCCGCGAAGCGCTCGCGTGGCGCCCACTCGGTACTGGTTTTCAACATGCGGCATCAAGTCGTTAAAAAAGGCGCTGCGGGCGGCCTCATTATGGCCGTCTACCCACCAGCTGCGACTACCGGGCATGATGAAAACGGCCGGCGGAATGTGTCCAGCGCGAATCAAACGATCAGCAGTTTGGGCAAGGTTGCCCTTGGCTAGCCAGTCTCGTTCGTTGCCAAAAGAGCCATGGAGCAGATAAACCACTGGGTAAGGCTCGGCGGCAGTGGCGTCATAATGGTCGGGTAGATACACGGTGTAAGGGTAGGCGTGGCCCAGCGTGGGCGAGTCAAAGGTGGCGTAGTGCACCTCGCCAGCAACGGCGGCGTTAAACAGGCTCCATAGGCCCGCCAGGGCTGTCAGGCTGGTCAACAAGAAACGTAACAACCCGTGAAATACACTTGAAAATGAGAAGAGCGACAAACAGCCTCCGGGAATTATCGCAAGGTTATAGCGTCGTACCCCGTACCCGCCGACACTGTTCAGCGCAGGCGAATGTCAGGCATACACGGAGCAGGTATGCATAAAAGGATAGAGGAAATTTACTGGTTGCGTGCGTACGGCTGCGTGGCCGTGTTTTTATTTCATTTGCTGGACCACGTTAATCAGCGTGTGGATAACCTGGCCACCGACCTGATGCGCCTGCCGCTGGTATTGGGCACACCGATCTTTTTGTTCATTTCAGTGTTTGTGTTTGCCATGCGCTATGACAAGGCAGTGCCGCCTGGCTTTTTGGCCCAACGGGTAAAGTACGTCATGCTGCCTTATCTGGTATATGGCTTTATCTACTCGACGGCCGAGTGGGTCCGGCTGTACATGGCAGGGGAGTCGGTAGGCTTTGTCGCCAATGCGCTGGAGTACTTTGTTTTCGCCGGGTGGCACGGTTATTTCTTGATTATCGCCATGCAGTTTTATATCGCTTATTGGCTGTTTACCCGTTGGCAGCTGTGGCGCTTTAACCCGGTGCCGTGGCTGTGGGTGAGCTGTTGGGTGAGTATGGCGTACTGGGGAGTGGCGTATTGGCTGGGTGTGGCGCTGCCGGGGTATCTGCTCTGGGTAGCGCCTCTGGGCTGGATATATCTGTTCTTTCTGGCCCTGGCGCTAGTGCGTTACTACCCCTTTGATAGTGGAGCCCAGGCACCGCTGCGGCCTTTATGGATGCAGTACCTGTCGTGGCCTTTGTGGTTGGTCGTGTTGGTTTGCCTGCTGGTCGCGGCCAGTGTGGCGGGGTGGCTGCAGTTCTCATCCAAGGAAGTGTGGGTGATACCGCTGTTCATACTCTCAACGCTTGTAGCGATGCGTTATTTAAAAGACATCACAGCGCCTCGCTGGGTGCGCTATATCAACCAGTATTCGTTTGGTATTTACCTGGCGCACCCCATGTTTTTTGCCATTACCGATGCGTTGGTGATGCCGTTGGCGTTGCCTATAACGGTTTACGTGCTGCTGCTGATAGTGACGGGCGCCACGGGCTCTATCCTGCTCAGTAAAATGGCGAACACCACAAAAGCCGGGGCCATGATGTTTGGCAAGCGGCTAAAAGTGTAGGGCGTTGACGCGCTGTGCGGTGGGTTGGAAGCCGAGAGGGGCGCTCTATGTCTTTCATGCACCAATTAGGTGCGCTTATGCTTGTGTTTGATCTATTTTGGGTCAAAAAAACAGGTCCGTGTGTGTTTAAAAGCCTCGGGAAATACTTATGCGTCATAGAGAGGCATGCAGACGCAGCTTTTATATGCCTTAAAACAACAGGTTAGTAATTGTTTCGGTCATGTTGGTGCAGGATTGGCATGTTCTCTGCATTATATTTGTCAGCGGCTAGCCACCGTAGGCAGATGCCTCTCGGCGTGCTACAACAATAGCCGGTTTGAAATGATCGCTAGGCGATGTGTGATTCAATTTCAGGCAAATGTTAAGCGAACAAAAAGGATAGGCCTGTCAGGCACGTACTTTATTGAATGACGGGGTTTGTCTAATAACACTTTTATCGATAGCTTACTGTTACATGCTTTAAGCCACGCCCATATCGGAGGCACAATGTCAGCCAAGACTCTCGCGCTAATTGAAGAACATGATGTTAAGTGGGTGGACCTGCGTTTCACCGATACTCGTGGTAAAGAGCAGCACGTTACCGTGCCTGCCCGCGATGTAGACGAAGAGTTCTTCGAAAATGGTCAAATGTTCGATGGCTCCTCAATCGAGGGCTGGAAAGGCATTAACGAATCCGACATGATCCTGCGCCCGGAAGATGGCACTGCTTTCCTCGACCCCTTCACCGAAGACGCTACTCTGATTTTGCGTTGCGATATCATTGAGCCAGCCACGATGCAGGGCTATGATCGTGACCCGCGTTCTATTGCTAAGCGCGCTGAGGCGTACCTGGAGTCCACCGGCCTGGGCGATACTGCTTTCTTCGGTCCGGAGCCTGAGTTCTTTATTTTTGACGAAGTACATTGGAAGTCCGATATTCAGGGCTCCATGTACAAGATTTCTTCCGACGAGGGCGCTTGGGCGACCAGTAATCAGGTAGAGGGCGGCAACCTGGGGCACCGTCCGCGCGTTAAAGGCGGTTACTTCCCGGTTCCTCCGGTCGACAGCTTCCACGATATTCGTGGCGCGATGTGTAACACCCTGGAAGCGATTGGTCAGACCGTTGAAGTTCACCACCACGAAGTGGCGAATGCGGGGCAGAACGAGATCGGCGTTAAATTCAATACGCTGGTGAAGAAGGCGGACGAAGTTCAGGAAATGAAGTACGTGATCCACAATGTGGCCCACGCGTACGGCAAAACCGCGACCTTCATGCCCAAGCCGCTGGTTGGCGACAACGGTTCTGGTATGCATATTCACCAGTCGTTCTGGAAAGATGGTCAGAACCAGTTTGCCGGTGATGAGTACGCAGGCCTGTCGGAAATGGCCCTGTATTACATCGGTGGTGTGATCAAGCACGCACGCGCTCTGAACGCCTTCACCAACGCCTCTACCAACTCGTACAAGCGTTTGGTACCGGGGTTTGAAGCGCCGGTTATGCTGGCTTACAGCGCCCGTAACCGTTCTGCCTCTATCCGGATTCCCTATACGGTAAGCCCCAAAGGCAAGCGCGTTGAAACCCGCTTCCCTGACCCGACCGCTAACCCGTACCTGTCGTTTGCTGCCCTGCTAATGGCGGGTATCGACGGCATCAAGAACAAGATTCATCCTGGCGATGCCATGGACAAGAACCTGTACGACTTGCCGCCAGAAGAAGGCAAGTTGGTACCGACCGTTGCCAACAGCCTGGACCAGGCCCTGGAAGCGCTCGACGCTGACCGTGCGTTCCTGACCGAAGGTGGCGTGTTCACCGACGATATGATTGATGCCTACATCGAACTCAAGATGGAAGAAGTGGAGCGTATTCGCATGACCACGCACCCCATCGAGTTTGATATGTACTACAGCTGCTAATAGCGGTGTAACGCGATAGCTTTGAAACCCCGCTTCGGCGGGGTTTTTTATTGCACTTAACCAGTGAAAGGGGGGCGCCTTAACGGTGCTCCATGCACTAAGATGGTGCATGTGATGGATCGACCATGGCAGGCTGTGCGCTTAACGCTCGTTGAATCAAGGCCTGGCGCGCTTTTTGCAGTTTCTCTTAAGCATTGAACGTTTTTATCAGCGATATTCAGGACACGTCATGTATCAGCGTTTACTAGAACATCTCTCCATGGCAGTGCTGCTGCTGGACGGTGAGCTCCGCGTACGCTGGATGAACCCTGCCGCCGAAGCGCTGTTGGCAGTAAGCTTTAGCCGTGTGCAGGGGAGCAGCCTGGATACCCTGCTGGGCGGTGATGAAAGTATCGACCAGGTGTTGGCCAAGGCGCGGGATGCCTTTCATCCCTACACCCAGCGCGAGGCGCGCATTACCCCGGTTAACGGTGAAGCGCTGACCGTAGATTACACCGTGACGCCCCTGTCGGAAGACGAGCTTCTGCTGGAAGTAGAGCCTCGTGACCGCTTGATGCAAATTTCCCGCGAGGAAGCGCTAACCACGCGCCAGGAAACCATCAAAGTGCTAGCCCGAGGCTTGGCCCATGAAGTGAAAAATCCGCTGGGCGGCATCCGCGGGGCGGCTCAGCTATTAGAGCGTGACCTGGATAAGCCTGAATTGCGTGAGTTTACCCATATCATCGTGGAGGAGGTTGACCGCTTGCGTGATCTGGTGGATTCGATGCTTGGCCCGAATCGCATTGTTAAGCACGCGCCGGTGAACATCCACAAAGTGCTGGAGCGGGTAAGAACGCTGCTGGTGGCTGAACATCCGAATATCACCATCCACCGCGATTACGACCCTAGCCTGCCGGACCTTTCCGGGGATGAGGCGCAGATGATCCAGGCCGTGCTTAACGTGGCCAGGAACGCCGTGCAGGCCATGAGCGATGCCGAGACCCCTGTGCCCGAATTGATGCTGCGCACCCGTGCCCGGCGTCAGTTCACCCTGGGTGCTGAGCGCCACCGGTTAGTGAGCGAGGTGGGTGTGATCGATAACGGCCCTGGTATCCCGGAAGGACTTAAAGAGACGCTCTTCTACCCGATGGTGTCAGGGCGTGCTGAAGGCAGCGGATTGGGGTTGTCCATCGCTCAGTCGATCCTGCATCAGCATCAAGGGTTGATTGAATGTGACTCACGTCCCGGGCACACCGAGTTCCGCTTACTGATTCCATTGGTTATTAATTGTACCGGAGAAGCATCATGATAGAGGCGACACGTAACGAGGTTGCACGGGTGGTCGTTGTGGATGACGATCGCGCTATCCGCTGGGTGCTTGAACGTGCATTGGCACAGCCGGATCTTGATGTAGAGTGCATAGAACGCGCCGATACCGTACTGGAACGACTGCTGACAACCCCACCGGATGTGCTGGTGACTGACATTCGCATGCCGGGCATTGATGGGCTGGATCTTATGTCGCACATCCGTGAGGCGCACCCGGATTTGCCGGTCATCATCATGACCGCTCATTCGGATCTCGACAGCGCAGTGGCCTCTTATCAAGGCGGTGCGTTTGAGTACCTGCCCAAGCCGTTTGATGTGGATGAAGCGCTGGCGCTTGTGCGCCGGGCGGTGGCTCATGCGCGCGAGCGCCAACGGCCGATCAGCGTTCCCGAAGGTTTGAACGCAGAAATCATTGGTGAAGCGCCGGCCATGCAGGAGGTGTTTCGGGCCATTGGGCGACTCTCTCATTCGCATATTACTGTGCTCATCAATGGCGAGTCGGGCACCGGTAAAGAGCGTGTAGCCCAGGCACTCCACCAGCACAGCCCCCGGGCGGGCAAGCCGTTTATTGCCCTGAACATGGCGGCCATCCCGCGTGATCTGATTGAGTCTGAACTGTTTGGCCACGAGAAAGGTGCGTTTACCGGGGCCGCTGCCCAGCGCCAGGGGCGCTTTGAGCAGGCCAACGGCGGCACGCTGTTTCTGGATGAGATCGGCGATATGCCGGCTGAAACCCAAACTCGCTTGCTGCGCGTATTGGCCGACGGTGAGTTCTACCGAGTGGGCGGGCACACCCCGGTCAAGGTTGACGTGCGGATTATCGCCGCGACGCACCAGAACCTTGAGTCGCTGGTGGATGACGGGCGCTTTCGTGAGGACCTTTTCCATCGCCTGAACGTTATCCGCATTCACTTGCCGCGCCTTGCCGAACGCCGTGAGGATATCCCACGCCTCACACGGCATTTTCTTGCTGAAGCCGCCAAAGAACTTGCCACCGACATCAAGGTACTCACGGCCGAAACCGAGGAGCACCTGACGCGCCTGGCGTGGCCGGGTAACGTGCGCCAACTGGAAAATATCTGTCGCTGGTTAACGGTAATGGCGTCTGGGCGTGAAATTCTGGTGGAGGATTTACCGCCAGAGCTACGCTCCCCCCAGGCAACTGAAAGCGGCGGTCATGGCGAATGGCGCAGCGCCTTTCGGGAATGGGCCGACCGTGCTCTGGCCGAAGGGCATACACATCTGTTGGAAGAGGCCGTACCCGACGTTGAGAAAATTCTGATTGAGACGGCGTTAAAGCACACCGGTGGGCGTAAAGGAGAAGCAGCAGAATTGTTAGGCTGGGGGCGCAATACACTAACGCGTAAATTAAAGACGTTGCTACCCGCCCTGGCAGACGAATAACGCTGCCACTGTGCGCGCTAAACGAGCATTGATTGCTTGGTAAGCGCTTGGCACTGCGTTAGAAAACGCTCAAAGTCGCTCAGTATGGTGTCCAGGCTAGCGTGAAGACGATGGTCGTCATCGACCATCCGTAACGAGAGTTGCTGTAATCGGGCGCGTTCAATAACGGGGCCGGGCAGCACGACATCATCCTGCCAGCCGTGGATGATATGGGTAAGCTGAGCCTGAATCATCGGCGAGGTTTCAGGGTACGCCGGTAAGCCAAGCGCAGGGGCAAGTAAAAAACAACCTAAAAGGGGATGCTGAGCGCTAACCGCAGCGCTCAGCCATCCTCCCAAGCTAGAACCCGCTAGCACACACGCTGCGGGATTATCATTGCGTTTTGACAGAGTATCCAACAGGTGATCCAGCCGCCTGGGGGGCTCTGCCATGCCACGGTAATCCATAACGACCGGCTCACAATCATCGAGCGTTTCGGCGATCCCTTTGAGTGCCTGAATTTTCAAGGCACCGGGCCCGCTTTCCAGGCCGTGTGAAAGATAGACGGTCATCATTATGGTTATTCCGCTGCTCTTTCAATCGCCTGGCCGCCTTCCGAGATATCCTCTCCCGCGCCATGAATCGTATTACAACCGCTGATCGCCAGCAGTGTGGTTAATAGCACTACACCCATCGCCCATGTGCGTTTCATTGAATGATCCCTTCTTGTTGATCAGAAATAGTCGTGAGTAGAAACAGTCCTGCGTAAAACCATTCTTGCATAAAACAGTAAGGCTGCCATCAGCAACGCAGTAGCCCATACCAAGCGCGCCTTCGAAGTATCTTGCCTTCTCTTTATATTAGCCAGCAATAACACGTTAGGGTAAGAAGTAGTACGTTTTTGCCGAAATAAAGTGAGCAATAGCCAAACGTTCAGCTTCCCAAGTGGTGATTGGTGTCACGGTGACCATTCGATGAGCAGGTATTTTTGTCGCATGTGCCTTTTTTACACACGGCTAAAGAGGGTTTTTCGTTGTTTTTAGGAAAGTGCTTTTATTTCAAGTTTTTGATTTTGTTTGGTTTTTGTTTTCATGTTGGCAGTTGGCCTAAAGCCTGCAATATTATGAGTAGGAACAACATGAGCGGATTGATAGGAAACAAGGGAAGGCAGGAGCCAAGTAGAAGAACAGGACGTTAAAGGACATTCACCCGCTCATTTGTATTAGCATAAGGATATGCTAATCGTCGAGGCCAGGGATTGGCTGAGATGCAAAATGACCATTTCGCGTAAGCGTTGTGGTTTTTTTGCGTTGTGTGTGTTTTTTAAGCTGTTGAAAATTATAAAATTGTTGATTCCTAGCTATAATTTGCAAAAGATTTGTACAGATGACGCCGCCGATTTAGTCTATCCTTGCAGCACACTAAATCTAAGCGGTTAGAACATGCCAATGCAGTAGCCGCGCATTTCAGGAACAAGCGTTATGGCGATGGGATTGATGTTATGCATGTTTGTGCTGTTCTTGGTGTTTTCCGCCATCGGGTTATACATGATGTTTAAAAGTTCTTTTATGGTCACAACAGACAACCACGAAGACATACCGCCCGATATTTGATGGTTACCGCCCAACGGCGCGTTCTAAAAAGAATACGTACACTAAACGATCATGCCCACGCAAGTGGGCATGATCGTTTGGGGTGAGCATAACGCGGCGGGCTACTGTTTCTGCCAGCGGCCACGGCCTCTGTCGGGCACCATGCGTCCGAAGTACAGCAGGCCAAAGACTAACCAGCCGACGGTTAAAATAGCCGAAAAGCCCAGTATGGCGAGCGCACCAAACTCGCCTATCAAGGGCAGAGCAGCAGCGGTAAATAACCCACCACCTACCACCGGTTCAAACATAAGCTGCTTATAGCCAAAGCTCTCAAGCGCGCCGGATTTATTGCTGGGGTCCGCCATTCTCATCAGCAATAAGCCCGTCACCGTGACCCCCATGGATTGTCCAAAGTCTCCAATGCCCCGCTCAAACCAGCCTTCTGGAATCACTCGGGGGGCAATCACGATAAGAACGAATAACCCCCAGGCAATGCCGGCGACGGCAAGCAGTAAAAAGGGCAGGAAGTATTCCCCCAGGGTGGTGAGTGACAGCGTGGCAAGTGCTGCGACAATGGTGAAATCAAGCGCGGTGCCAGCAATTCGCGCCATGGTGCGTGTGGAAACATGGTGCTCCAGGCCAAAGCGCGTGATCACTAACTGGACGATGACGCCGCCAATCATCGCGATAGGAAATAGCGGCACGTGCGCTAATATCTCAAGGCCTCCATTGCTTGCCCAGGTGACCTGCTCGATCCACTGTAGGCCAGAGAGCAGCAGCCAACCTATTAAAATGGCAATGCCCACCAACCCAATATGCAGGCTAAGCGGGTCAGTGGTTCCTGCTTCATGCATGAGGTCTTTTTTAAATTCGCTAAACTCTTCAGTAGAAGGGCGACTGTCCTCACGGATCATGTCATCAGGTTCATCGTTCTCGTTGCTGGGCGTAATGATGTTGCGGCGCGCGGCAATGTTAATCATGAGCGTGCCAATGAGTACACCGGAAACAATGCCCACGGTGGCGAGACCAAGTGCAAGGTCAGCGCCTTCTTCAAACCCCAAGTCAGCGAACGTATCGGCCATGCCAGCGGCCGTACCATGGCCGCCTTCAAAGCCAATTTCAATAAGGGCACCCGCCATGGGGTTCATATTAAACAAGGGGGCAAGTATCAACAGCGCCAGCGTCAGACCCACCACGTATTGGCCCCACGCCATTGTTTGTCCAACAACGACCTGGGGGCCTGCGCGCAGCCAGATAGTACGAATGCCAGGAATCGTTTTACCGATAAAGAGGGCAGCAAATACCACGTTGATCAAAAGGCCAGGTAGCGCAGACCAGCTCTCTTGTACATACGCGGGGAAAAGACCGGGGCTCTCTTCAAAAAAAGTAGGCAGCAAGCGGCCGATAACGTCCGGGCCCATCAATAAAAGCACAAGACCAGCAATGACGGAACTGGGTAAGAACAGCCTACGTAGCCAGCCAATCCGAAGCCGCAGCGCATTACTTGCGACGAGCGCGAGAGAGATAATCACCAGTGCAATAAAAAGCTCACCAACCGTCATGGTCATCACATCACTCCTTAATGAATGCGAGAGGGCGTATGCCGTCTTCACAAGACCAAGTAAATGACAGGGTTGGTTTTAACGTAGTGCGTCGTGGTTAAATTGGCGAATAGTTAATGCTTAGGCTCTGTCTGAAAAGTGTCTGCGCTCGACAATACGGCGTTAAAAATTGGCTCGTGCGCGAGTCCGATCAAAATACTCATTTACACATGTAAACTCCGTTTTTTCGCCAATTTTTGCCTTGTCTTGTCTTCGCTCGTCGACTTTTCAGACAGACCCTAGT
>NZ_JBQSYV010000037.1:0-12849 GCF_052379685.1 Halomonas sp. 111 | reverse complement strand
GGAATGAATGGCTATTTATGCCACTTTTATAACCCCACAGCCACGCTGTCGGTGCGTTTCTCAAGCCAGCGCCCCCACACAAAAATCGCTAGCCCGCATAGCGCCAGGCCCGTGCCCACCAACCCCGTACTCGACCAGTTCAAACCCGCACTAATTGCCAACCCGGCAAGCCAAGCACCTAATGCATTAGCGCCATTAAACGCAGCATGGTTAAGCGAGGCCGCCATGGTTTGAGCATCCCCGGCCACATCCATTAAGCGAGTTTGTAACGAAGGGGCAAGGGCCATACAGGTACCCACAAGCCCAACGCACAGAAGTCCTGTCCATACGTTATTAGCAGCAAAGTAATAAAGCCCTTGAATCAAGGCACACCAAACCAGAATTTTTGGAATGGCCCTCATCAGGTTCTTATCCGCCATGCGACCGCCGACCAGATTTCCAATAATCGACCCCACACCGAAAATCACTAGTACCAGCGGCCCCAAGGCCTCGCTCATACCCGCCTGTTGCGTCAGGGTGGGCATCACATAACTAAAAATCGAGAACATACCGCCACAGCCGATACAGGCAATGGCAATGGTCACCAGAACGCGAGACTTGGCCAGTGCCGACAGCTCACGCAGTGGGCTTGCGAGTGCATCAAACGGCTGCACCGGCACCCACGCGCGAATTAATAGCGCGGTCATTAACGCTATAACACCTACCCCGGAAAACGCGATTTGCCAGCCAAACTGGTTACCCGCCCAGGTACCCAGCGGCGCGCCGATTAAAATGGCCGTGGTTAAGCCCAGCATGACACGGGAAATGGCCCGGGCACGTTGATCAACCGGCACCGCCCCCGCGGCGACTAATGCCGCAGCGCCGAAGTAGGCGCCATGCGGCAAACCTGCCACAAAGCGCAGCCCCACGAACGACCAGAACCCAGGCGCCATGGCACTGGCAATATTGCCGACGGCAAACACCAGCATCAACGCAATTAATAACCCCCGCTTGGGCACGCGCGCGGCCAATGCGGAAATCAACGGAGCCCCGACCACAACGCCTAACGCGTAGCTGCTGATCGCGTAGCCAACTTGCGGCACGCTAACCGCCAAGTCGCTCGCGACACGGTTCATCAGGCCCATTATGACGAATTCACTGGTGCCAATACCAAACCCACCTAGCGCCAAGGCGAATTCGGCCAAACGCGGGTTACGCGCCAGCCCTTGGGGCGACTCTTGCATTTTTTCTCCTCAGGCGCGCCAAACGCCTGCTTAACAAACGGCCGTTATAGTGGGGCGATGATCGCAGGATTAGACGAAAGTATAAATATGTTCAATGAAATATTAGCAGGCGAGTGTTTCACTTTAACAGACTACGCTTTGAAGCAGGCCTGCGGTTAAAGGCTTAATCCACAAAGCATCTTTAACACTCTGCATCCGTAAGGCGTATATGACCCCTGACACCATTGAACAGGCCCTAAAAACGCTCGCCAGGGCCGACACGGATATCGCCCGCGCCCTTCCATTGGTAGGGGCGCCCTCGCCACGTGTGCGTGATAAAGGCTTTGCGACGTTCTTCTCCACCATTGTCAGCCAGCAGCTTTCCACGGAAGCGGCTCGTGCGATTATGAGCCGCGTGAATACCCTGCTGCCGGAACTTCATGCCCAAGCCGTCCTCGACACACAAGGCCAGGCACTACGTGATGCAGGGCTCTCGTGGCGCAAAATCGAGTACGCTAAAGAGCTTGCCGAAGCGGAGCTTGCCGGCACCTTCAGTGCCGATGGGCTTGAGCATCTAAGCGATGAAGACGTGATTGCCACGATTACTCAACTGCGCGGTTTTGGGCGCTGGAGTGCGGAAATCTACCTGATGTTCTCACTCAAACGCCCCGACATCTTCCCCGCCGACGACCTCGCCCTGCGCGTGGCGTTAGGCCGCTTAAAAGGTTTAGACGACAAACCCACGCCCAAGCAGGCGCGAATGCTTACGCAGCACTGGGCGCCCTGGCGTAGCGTGGGGTCGCTGTTTCTGTGGCACTACTATCGCGGCGAGCCGGTTTAACAATAAAACATTTAGGCGTTCAGCCCGCCAAACTTACCGGCCTGATAATCCTCGACCGCCTGCACAATCTCTTCCCGAGTATTCATCACAAACGGCCCGTGCGAGTAAACCGGCTCATCAATGACATCGCCATGGCCAAACAGCAGCTGAGCGTCGCTTGCGGCTTCAATCACAATGCTATCGCCCTCCCGGTCCAGTTCAACCAGTTGATGGGGTTTGGTGGATTCACCACTCACCGTCACGTCGCCACTCACCACATACAGAAACACCTGCCGCCCAGCGGCAACGGGCAACTGCTCGCGCACACCGGCAGGCAGCTTAAGCGTCGACATAAACACATTGGTTAACGTCTCGATAGGGCCGCTCGTATCGCCCCACTCCCCGGCGATCAAGTTCATTTCGCCGCCACTTGGTAGCGCAATTGCCGGAATTGAATCCTGTTGAAGGCCCACATAGCGCGGCTCGCTCATTTTCAAACGCGCAGGCAAGTTGATCCACAGCTGCAAAATTTCCAGCGGGCCACCCTCACGCAAAAATTCAGCAGGCGAAATTTCTGCATGCACAATACCGCTGCCCGCCGTCATCCACTGCACGCCACCTGCGTGAATCACGCTCTGGTGCTTGGCGCTATCGGCATGAGCAAGCGAGCCTTCCAGAATAAACGTTACCGTTTCAAAGCCCCGGTGCGGGTGTGGACCAAACGGCAAGCCTTGATTATTGGCCGGATAAACCTGCGGGCCGTGATGATTCAAAAACAGAAAAGGATCCAACTGATCAAGACTAGGCCCAGGCAGCGGCCGCCGAGTGACCAGATCACCAATATCATCGCGGAGGGCTGAATGTTGAGCGATAACATGGCGCACTGGTGGAATAGTAGATGATGACATAAGGCGCTCCTTTCAAAATTATCTCCAGCTTAAAACTTGGGCCGAGCAATGTTGAGCGAATAATTTTCCCAGTTTTGTTGAAGTAAATTGGTAGAAGCTCTCGAAATAGCGGATTGAGCAGCGAGTTAAGGGCTTTGATGCATAACCTACGCAATATGCGCCAGTTTTTATCAAAACTATCTAATACGGAACACAGTGCATACCGAATGGAGCAAAACCCATTACAACACACTTCTGCGAGTGGCAAATGCGTAAGTCCGCGACCGACGGGCATTTACAAGAAGCGATCAATCAAAGCTGGAGCGTAGGAGCTTTAGAACGCTAGATGAGCACGCTCGACTACGAGCATCTGCTGGCCAGCCAGAATAAGGCTCAGGTTGAGCAGTTGGAACAATACGCAGAGGGGTAAATGGCTAGCCAAGCGAAAAATAAACGCTGCAAATTTTGCAGTATACCTTTAGCCATACGCCGAGAAAGGCGAGGCGCCTTAACCAGGCAATTTTTCAACACTTGCTAATTATCCCTTGCCCAGCCAATATCAAACCTCCATGCGTAGTGCAGGATAATAGGCAATGAGCTTGCTGACCCCGTTTGGGCACCTTAAGGATATTCCGCTTGATAACATCGAGCAGCTAAAGGAAATTCTCGTTCGTTCCGATAAGAGCCGGATGCTGGAAGGCCTGGTCATTGAATCAGTGTTTAACGAGTATCTCAGCAAGCTTACCGGGCAAGGGATTGACGTATTGCCGATCTCGCTGGTTCGCACACTCACGGTGAAAACCCAGCGCCATTCGACGCGGAAAACGTTTGTGAATGCCTGGTGGGTGTGGGACCACTCAGAAGAGTGTACGTCAGCAGCAGTGCTGCGCAGGCTTCTTGCGCCCAAAGGAAGTCATGACGGTTTTCTGTTTGATTGTTATTACAACGAGTCAGCCCGAGACTTCTTTATCAAGGAGTGGAACGGCGAAACACATATTCCCATTCAGTCCTTTATGCTGAAGAACCGCAGACAAACAGTGCCTCAATTCAGGATTCCTGCGGCATCGGTCATTGATGAACACCGCTCCCAACAAGCGTTCTGGGCGGGTATTTCCAGCCAATATAGCGATGATCTTTTCAAGCGAGTCGTGCTCCATCGCTTGTTCAAAAACTGTGCAATACAGCCTTTTTTCGATGGCGTATGGGATATAGACAGCCTTGCACGGCTGCCGGATAACACTTTCATGCAGCTGGAAGTTAAGCACAAGTTCCCGCGTGTTACTGGCCCTGATGAGAATCTCTCTTTTGGGATTAATAACGGCCAGCTAAGAGTTATGCTGGCGTTGGCCCAGAGAGGCATCAAGACGCTGCACATGATTATGGTGAAGCCGATCTGGAACAAAAACCTGGGCACGGGCTACCTACTCAACCGAATCGGGGATCGCAAGAACGTCGT
Organism: Halomonas sp. 111; assembly: GCF_052379685.1. Classification (NCBI taxonomy): domain Bacteria; kingdom Pseudomonadati; phylum Pseudomonadota; class Gammaproteobacteria; order Oceanospirillales; family Halomonadaceae; genus Halomonas; species Halomonas sp. 111. Next base: position 8,484 of record NZ_JBQSYV010000037.1, on the reverse strand, counting down.
ACTATTGGCAAAGTTATTGGATGAAACGACCTTGCGCGAGATAATGAAAAGACGCTCATCGGCAACGGGGGCGGAACAATCCTTCACCGGAAAAGATGAGCAAAAAGCGCGCTACGTTATCCCTTCCGAGTTTCAGTTTCTGGGAACGCTGGACGATCCCGTCAAAGAAATTGCCAAAAACATTCATCTTGCTGCCACAGGCCATTTGGATCGCCCGGCCAGTGATCAGATGTTAAAGAACAGCCGTCTTCAGCAGTAAGGCCTCGCCAATACCGAATGATGGGCCTACAATCGTGGCAGATCGTCACACATTTGACCCAGAGAACTTCATGACTCTCCTTTTCGATATTGATAACGCTGCTGACTCAGACGCGGCCCCTCAACCAGCAGGTACTTCTCTATCGCCCTATGCGAGGCTTGATGACAGAGCTCTTTTGAACAAGCTGTTGGAAATTTACGATCAAAGAGCCATCGCAGAAGCACTTGCCGAGGTTGATAAGGGGAGCTGGTGCCGAGAAACCATTAATCGCTGGGCCAAAGGAAAGGCTGAACCCAAAGTTACCCGTGCCGCCTACCAGCGCATGGTGTCCATGCTGCCAACACCTAAACCCAATGATCTCAAGCCGTCTTTTCGGTTCATTGACCTGTTCGCCGGTATCGGGGGTATAAGAAAGGGGTTTGAAGCCATTGGCGGTGAATGTGTGTTTACGTCTGAGTGGAACAAGTACGCCGTACGTACTTATAAAGCGAATCATTTCTGCGATCCGCTGACGCATCGCTTCAACGAAGATATCCGCGAAGTCACGCTGAGCTCGAACCTCGAGATTGACGAAGATACCGCCTATAAACACATTGATCAGCAGATTCCTGATCATGACGTATTACTGGCAGGCTTTCCGTGCCAGCCGTTTTCTCTGGCAGGCGTTTCAAAGAAGAACTCTCTTGGCCGCAAACACGGGTTTGAGTGCGATGCCCAGGGAACACTGTTTTTTGACGTTGCACGGATTCTGGCCGCCAAGCGGCCGGCGGCTTTCCTGCTTGAAAACGTCAAAAACCTCAAGAGCCACGACAAGGGTAAAACCTTCCGTGTGATCTGTGAGACGCTGGATGAGCTGGGTTATGAAGTCGCGGATGTTAACGCTCCCAAAGGCCAGGATCCCAAGGTTATCGATGCCAAACACTTCCTTCCTCAGCATCGCGAGCGGATTGTGCTTGTGGGCTTTCGTCGAGACTTTGATGTTCATGACGGCTTCACTCTAAAAGACATCGTCAATATGTATCCGAAGCAGCGCCCCTCTTTTGGCGAACTCCTGGATAAGGACGTCGATGACAAGTACATCCTGACGCCTAAACTGTGGGAGTACCTTTACAAGTACGCGCAGAAGCACCGCGAAAAGGGTAACGGATTCGGCTTTGGCTTGACCCGCTCCCACGACGTGGCCCGCACCTTGTCAGCCCGTTATCACAAGGATGGTTCGGAGATTTTGGTAGACCGTGGATTCGATGACGCCCTGGATTTCTACAGTGAACACAACCTCACGCACCGGCCAAGAAGGCTGACGCCCCAAGAGTGCGCCCGATTAATGGGCTTTGATAAGCTGGGTGAGAGCAACTTCGTCATCCCGGTATCCGATACCCAAGCCTACCGGCAGTTTGGTAACTCGGTGGTTGTTCCGGTGTTTGAAGCAGTGGCAAAGCTAATGAAATCGCGAATTCTTGCTGCCCGAAAAATTGAGTCTATCAAGGCGAAAGAAGACCAAAAACAGCTTGAGATATCCCTGGTGCCGTAACGCTCGCTTGCCACCAAACGGAGACCAGGAAGCCATCTTTTTATAGCGCTTATTTGCAGGCATCCATATGGCGGACATTGTTGATCGTTCTACCCGGTCAAAAATGATGGCTTCTATCAAGGGCAAAAATACTGTCCCGGAGCGGTTCGTTCAGGCGGAGCTAGAGAAACGACATATTTCTTTTGACGCCCACGCGAACCACTTGCCCGGTAAACCAGACCTTGTGATTCCTGTTTATCAGGTCGCTCTTTTTGTAAATGGCTGTTTCTGGCACCGTCATGAAGGCTGCTTCTATGCGACAACGCCCGCCAGCCAAAAGGAGTTCTGGCAGAACAAGCTCGCCGAGACCGTACGTAGAGACGCACGCAAACAGGCCGAACTAGAGACTCAAGGATGGCGCGTCATCGTTGTCTGGGAGTGTGGTGTTAAACACTGCCCGCAGGAATTCGAGGTCGTGATAGATGCTATCGAGGGTGAAATTGCCCTTTCAGAGTGGCCCGAAAAACCGCCACGTGTCAGGGACTAACGCACTAGCGACGCTATTATCACGAAGGGCCAAGTTCCCAATCGCGGCATTCTCTCTAAATACGTTAGCTTTTTAAAAACCAAAGAAGCTAATGGATGCAACAAATAGTACGGAAAACTATTTTCCTGGTGGCTTAACAATTATTGCAACCGTAGATGGTAAACACGCTTATTACTAATAACTAAAACTTAGAGCTTGGTCATATTGTTACGTCGACATCACTCAATATTCTGAATCTTAAAATAGAATAAAAGTAAAAAAACATTAACAATCAATATATTAAAATATAATCTACACATAAAACATGTAATTACTACCCAATACACTACCCAACTAGCGTTGGGGAAGACCCAAAACGAAAGCCATACTGAAAGTATCGATTGCAGCTTCCGCCCTTTTGTACTGCATCACATCACTAACTATGGCCACTTCCATCCTCAAAGTGCCCCCCCTCATGAAAACGAATAAATTCTTGCATCCGTTCATTTAGAGAAGGTCCTACTCTCGCACGCATTATTTTCAGTATGCCAAGCCCCAGCTCAACTTCCGCAACGCGTTTTGTTACTGAATCGCAGTAAGCCTCTATCGCTGCGCTATCTATCACTGCGTCGTCCAATTTACCTACTAGCGCTTCATATCTGCACCGGTGATCTATTTCTTCAGCCAGGGACTTGAGCAAGCTCTCAACAGCCTTCCCATAAACATACTTGATCTGCTGACTCGCCCTCTGCTGCTTCTCCATTCTTAACGAAAATGATTCTTTTTCTTTTTTATATTTCTCCGTGTCTTGCTTTTGCTCATGTACTGCATTGCTGATGACTTGGCCAAGCGTCTCCACCTGAGATTGACCGCCTTTTTTAGCCAAGGCTTTCAAATGCCTTTGAGCCTCTTTAGACATTTGGATTGATACGGGATTGCCATGCTTTTTGCGATGCTTGCGCACATTCCAATTAGCTTGCATACGGCGACTAAGCTCCCGATAAACGGCAGTGTCTGGAAAGCTGCTCAATATGCTAATCGTTGCCTGAGGGCCAAATTGTTGAAGGTTTTTTCCAAGCTCGTAAGGCAGCAAATCAACTATTGCTTTGCGCGTTAAGTAATCAGCAATCCAATTAAATTGCTCGGGTTCCATTACATCAACCCATTCAAACGGTCGTGACATTTGTAGATCCTTGAGAAAAATTAAAAAGCAAAAATTCAAAACAAAGTATGAATCATAGTTAAAGTCAAAATCATATTACAATGTAAAAACACAACGTAGTATTACAATGTAATAAATAATTGGTTATTCAGTCCGTAATATCGGATTTTTATTTTTTTTAAGCTGGCGTATACTGCTTGCTATGAATGCAGCAATACTGACCTACAGAGATGCTCGATTAACGCCTGAAGCGCGTTGGCTACTGATGCAATGGGCATTAGTTATTGGTCTTGAAAAAAGCATTGACTGCACTTTGCAAACACTCTTTTCAAGCCTAGGCCTAACGTATGCGCAAGGTCGCCGAGCTTGGGATGTACTCATTGACAAGCACGGCGAAAGGCAAGAACCGTTCATTGAAATTGAGCGCCTATCTATCAAAGGGCCAGGGCGGCCAGCGTCGCGTTATCGTTTGTCAGCAAAGCTTGTGAAGGCACTACAGAAGAGCCCATCGTCTTCTACGCACCACGCAGAAGAAATAGCCAAACTCGCAAAAACGACCCGACTGTCTGCTGAAAATAGAACAAAGGATTTGATCTTACCCAGCAACAGTGGACACTCGTTTAAGCGATCATTCGGACTTCAAACGCCTCTGGGCTGATCATCCCTATAGCACTGTGCCGTCGTTGCTTGTTGTAGTCCAGTTCGATGTATTCAAACACCTGGCGTCTCATCATATCTCGCGTTTTAAAGTTCTCGCCGTGGATCGCTTCCACCTTGAGGCTGTGAAAGAAGCTTTCGGCACAGGCGTTATCATAACAGTTGCCTTTCGCGCTCATACTGCACTTGAGTTCATGTCGCGTCAGTAGCGACTGATACAGCGTCGAACAGTACTGACCACCTCGATCTGAATGGACGATCACGCCTGTTGGCATTTTACGTTTCCATAGCGCCATTTGTAGTGCATCACAGACAAGATCTGCCGTCATACGCTCGCTCATTGCCCAACCAACGACTTTGCGAGAGTAAAGATCAATTAGCACAGCAAGATAAAGCCAACCTTCACCCGTCGCCAAGTAGGTGATATCACCCACCCACTTTTGATTAGGGGCTGAAGCCCTGAAGTCTTGCTCTAGCAGGTTTGGCGCAACAGGTAGCGAATGTCGAGAGTTTGTGGTGGCCTTGAACTTACGGGCAGCTTTAGCACGCAGGCCTTGTCGCTGTAAGCTGGCAGCCACGGTCTTGCGATTCACCGGTATTCCGTCATCTTGCAGGTCTAGAGCTAATCTCGGGGCGCCTGAGCGGCCTTTACGTTGGTGAAACGCCGCAGCCACACGCTTATCGAGAACGGCTTGCTGGCTGCGCTTTAGAGACAGACCTCCTTCGCGCTGTCGCCAAGCGTAGTAGCCGCTTCGAGCGACCCCAACAACATGGCACATGCGCTGAACACTGAAAGCCTGGCGATGACGATGGATAAAGGCGTACTTCACTTCAGGCTCTTCGCAAAGTACACCGCGGCCTTTTTTGTGATAGCCAGCTCCTCATTGGCTTCGGCTAATTGCCGCTTCAGACGAACGTTTTCTTCTGCCAGCGACCGCTCTCGCTCAGATGTATCTTGCTGTTGCTGAACCTTAGAACGCCACTGATAAAGCTGACTCGAGTGTATGCCCAGTTCACGAGCCGCTGCGGCAACGCCTATGCGATCAGCAAGCGCTAACGCTTCTTGCCGATAGGTATCTGAGTAACGGGTATAGGATTTTTTCTTCATTGATGTCGTCGATCTTGCCATGGTTCACCTCGTTGCAGTGTATTACATTCTTGAGGTGTCCATCGTTACTGGGCAAGATCAAACAGCCTTGGAATATCAAAAATGCGCGTTCTTACGGGGATGTCACGATCTCGCATAGATAGGCAACTGAAGAAGCTGGTCGATGTAGGGGTCATTGCGCACCATGAGCCGGGGCGATACTCACACCAAGCTAAAAAACGCAAAACCTCTATTTATTTGCTTGATTTAGCACACCATTCATTTGGAAGGTACACAAGAACGCCCGTCACAATTGTATCGCCACCCTCAAGCACCAAACCCAAGGTAATGGAATCAAAAGGTGGAATAAAAAGGACTGAGTTAATAGGTGGAATAGTGGATGCGGTGATGGCTGCAGGGGTATGCAGCTTGCAAATCGAAGCATTGTTAAAGGAGTACGATGCCAACAAGGATTTTGAGAGTACCGTGTCAGACGATACTAAGGCGGAATCAAAACAAGACAATGACCCTTATCGCGAAGCCAAAAACTACCAAGAGAAATACTACAAACTCAAAAGGGTTCTTAACCTAGCGCTATCAATGCTGCCAAGCACACGTTATCTAGAAGGCGGTATTGAAGAGCTGCTTAAACACTACGATGCCGAGGATACAAACTGGTTACTTACCAGCGTTCATATCGATGCTTGTGATTTGCTAACTTCCTCCTGGAATGAATTAAAAGAAGATTTACTCGGGCCTGAACAGCCATGCCATGGCGTCATAGTAGCGACTGCTCGCCGTCTAGGCATAACGCCTGAATATGTGATCGCGGAACCAGAGCCCGCTTCTGAAAAAGCAGACAACTATACAAAGGCCTTGGACGGTCAGTCTCCCACAGTAGAACCAATAACAGAACAATTCTCTTACCACCCCTTGGCGCTACTGTTTTATGCCCTGTCACATCACCTAGCCAAACAGCTTAAGCTTGCCATCATCCATAATGGACACGGAGATGTCGAAGCAATGACCTACATGCTCGTGCCTGTTTTCCCCAATTCACCTAACGGCCCGACCTTACCCGCGTTTCAACTACGTAGCTATGGCCTGCGTTCCGAAGATGCCGATAAAGAGCCAACGACCACTATGTTCCTCAGCCCTGTCAGCGAGGATCTAAAAGCCTATTGGCAAACGCATCATCAGGATTGCCTTTCAGCCATCAATGATGAGCCAGATGATGCAATAGCGTCAGACACTCAAGAGCCTACCGACTCATAACCAACAGTCGCCAAAGCCACTCTCCAATTAAAAAATACTCAGCTTCCTCATGTCATGAACGAATAACAGGAGTTCGTCATGAGCATGAAACTGATCCGCATCAAAGACGTCATGGAACGCACAGGGCTGGCCAGGTCAACGATCTACAAGTACATCAACCTTGGCCAGTTTCCTCAGCCAATCAAGCTAGGCACACGGGCAGTTGCCTGGGTCGAAAGTGAAATCGATACTTGGATAAATGACAGCATTAAGCGTAGGAATGAAGATGCTGCTTAAGGTCAAATTATTTAGCATTTGCTAATTTAATTAAAGAGTTGATTATCCACTAGCCGCTACTCGCTCCTACTAGCGCCTACCTACATCCGTCGAACTGCCATCAACCTTTCTGACCCTTGTTTAATTATTATTAAGCTGATCAAAGGGTAATAGGAGGGGCATCAAGCCCCGCACCTAAGCAGGCAACGAAAGGCTAATCTTCAAGACATCATCACCGCATTGAATCCAGCGCCCGCTGGAGGATTCGTCGTGCCTGTCATAAACGCCCATTCCTCAGAAGCCATGGGCAATCATTCCTATTAAGGAGATTTAAATGCTACCGCCACGTTACTCAAACGCTAACCTGCACTTCACCTATACCCCTGTCTTTAACGGGCTACGCATCCAAGAGGACTACCTGCCAATGGCAAGTGAGTACCTGCAGGCCCTTTACGACACAATGCATAAAGCCCTGAATGACTACCCGCGTGTGTTAGCCGTCCGGATTGATCCTGTCATCCCTACGGAGATAAGCGACAGAATGACGTTAGAGGATCATAAAGGCCTTATCGCAAGGTTCACCGCCTCCATTAAGGCTATTATTAAACACGACCGAGAACGGAAGCGTCAGAATGGCTGGGTACCAGATACCAAAGTGCGATACGTGTGGAGCCGTGAAGTCGGCATTAATGGTAAGCCGCACTACCACTTCTTACTCCTACTCAACCACGCCGCCTATCACATGCCTGGTAAAGCATGCTCTCCAAATGAAAACCTTATCAGCCGTGTATCACGCGCTTGGTATAGTGCACTAGGGGTCACTTGGAATCCTCAAGAGCCATGGGTTCACGTGCCTGAGCATCCGTACTATTGGATCGACCGGGGTGATGCTAATAGCTTTCAGGAGGCGTTCTATCGCGCCTCTTACCTTTGCAAAGCTGATACGAAACAGTACGGGTTAGGTTTACGAGCGTTTGGAACCAGTCGTAACTGAGAGCCTCATCATGATTATTGAGCAAGGCTGCTAAGCAGCCCTTTGCCCACATGCCCCCACACCGCTAAACTCGGCTCACTATTTTGTTGGGGCGATGTATCAGCCATGCCCACGGTTACTGCCATACATGGAATCATCAATGAGCCACACCGTTACGCTGCAACAGCTGGAAACCCCAGTAGGACTTTAGCCTGTGAGCAAGGGATTATGAGTGCAACCAAACAAACTTTGGGATCGCGCCTGCAATGCGGAAACCAAGAATTATCAATACGTTATCTTTTCCAGGGATTACATTACTCACATGTCTTTCATCCTGTTAGCAGCCAGATGACAACCAGGCGGCGACCATATATCTGTGATATTGGCCTACCCTAAGAACATGAAGGACAACATAACACTTGCTGAAAAGGCCGCATTGAAAACACTGACCCACCAATTAAAGGAGGAAGTTTCTGGATGAGCATTTTTGACGAACTCCAAACATCGCTGCAGGAAGCCGTTGAGATTAATCAGGGCAACACTGAGGCTAGCCGCACAGCACGCCATGAAGTAGCCGATGTAAAAGCCATTCGTACCAAGCTCAATGTTTCTCAGGCGGAATTTGCCAGCGCAATGGGAACCAGCGTGGATACGATCAAAAGCTGGGAAGGCAAACGTAATAATCCTACGGGGCTAGCCGCTAAGGTACTGGCGACGATTCGGAATAACCCAGACTTTTTCAATGAAATTGCTTCACACTAACACCTACTTTCCTGACAT
>NZ_JBQSYV010000036.1:0-17490 GCF_052379685.1 Halomonas sp. 111 | reverse complement strand
CCTCGGCCGATAGAAGAGATTTAACTTATGTTGATGTATTCATTTCGGCAATTTATGACCCTGAGCGGCCATTGAGTGTCTACGAGACTAGGGGCAATTCAGCCTCCGTGCTTAATGCATTTAGCAAAGTTGGAAATATACGATGACTTGGCTTATAACCTGGGTTTAACTAACCGACTGTAAAGAGCTTCGCGCTCGTTTACCGCTCGACTATAGCGTTGCCACTATTGCTTACCACCATGATTTATTCCCTTTTTATGTTCCATTTATCCCTGAAGAGCGCCGTAAACGATGACTTGCATGGGGAATGGGGCACAGTAAACTTGGCGACGGACGTGGCAGTATCACTTGTGAAAGTACTTTGCCACGTTTAAACCCATAACAACCACTAAAATTCACTAAAAAGATGGACTAAATTAGCGGCTCTATAAATCCACTCCCCCTTCTAAGCGCGTTCTGCATTACTTCATAATCAATGTTTGAGCGCTTTTTTTCCGGTAATTTGTCGGCATAGTTAACGATATCCAGCAAGTCGTTCATGTTCGTTTCTTGTTCATTAAACGAAGTAAATGCCTGCAAGTGCGGCAAGTGGTCGGCGTCCCAGCCAAGCTTGACCGGTTCATCGATAATATTGACTTGGGTGCCGTTGGGTATTTGCTCAAATACGGCTTTAATATCATCGGGGTGCATACGGATACAACCCCGACTGGCACGCATACCAATACCATCTGGTTGGTTCGTGCCATGAATTAAATAGCCAGGAATATCCAATAAGATAGCGTGCTGACCGAGTGGGTTATCAGGCCCTGGCGGAACGACACTGGGCGGTGGGTCGCCGCGTTCAGCCGCTTCCTGGCGAACAGATTCGGGTGGATACCAAGCGGGATCCTCAAGGCGCATAGTGGTTTTAGTAATCCCCAATGGTGTATCGAATCCATCTCGGCCGATGCCAATGGGATAAGTCTCGACGCGAGGTGTTTCTCCCTCTTGCACCTCGGGATAGTAGTAAAGCCGCAGCTCTGCGATATTAATGACCACACCTTTACGCTCCACATCCGGCAGTATGTGCTGCGCTGGAATTTGAACCTGCGTCCCTTTACCGGGAACCCAAAGACTGGTGTCAGGATTGGCCCGTCGAATTTCCTCATATCCGACACCGTGCGCGTGAGCAATATCGAGCAAGGTATCCTCTTCGTTCTCTACTTGAACGGTATAAGCTTCACCCACGATATTGCCGGTTTCAGGCAATAGATAATGTCCTGGCGGCCGTGAGGTCTCGCCAAAAGCCGAAAATGAAGCAAGCCACAATGCCACCATGAATACGCAGCGAAGCAGTCGACCACTGACTGCAGGTTTTACAAAGCAAGAGTTCATAAGAAACGTTACTCACTATACGACCAAAAGCTCATTAGGCATGATGAACATTAACTGTAAATGAAGCGTGGATGTGGATAATGGCGGCTTTTGGCATTACATAATGCTGTTTAGTTGTTGGTTTGGATGGTTTCGATCTATCGGCTGCAAAATGGGGCTGCCTCATATTAACTTCATCCCCTAATGGCATACTGCTGATAGAAACCATTTTCTATGACCTTGAGGAGTAAGTATGCGGGTATTACTGGTCGAGGATGATGCCCCGGTAGCGGCTGGCGTCGAAGCAGGATTGGCACTGAGCGGCTTTGTGGTTGATACCGTCACCACCTTGGATACTGCGAAAGGCGCGCTAGCCACCATTAACTACGATGCTGTTATTCTCGACCGTCGATTGCCCGATGGAGATGGTTTGACGTTATTGAAGCATTGGCGTCATGCGAGCGTGGCGACGCCAGTGCTGATGCTAACGGCTCGAGATGCGGTAGCGAGCCGCGTCGAGGGCCTTCAGGGAGGCGCAGACGACTATTTGGTCAAGCCGTTTGATCTTGACGAGTTAACAGCCCGGCTCCAATCGTTATTACGCCGTACGGCAGGGCAAGTGGATCACGCCATTCGTCACGGCAGCCTGGCATTAGACCCCGTCACACGTAGCGTCACGTTGGATGGAGAACCCGTCGTCCTGTTGCGACGCGAGTTAATGCTGCTGGAAGCATTAATTCGAGCTCGCGGGCGAATTCTGAGCGCCGATCAATTGAAGGACTGCCTTTACGGTATTGATGATGAGATCGAAAGCAATGCGCTTAATGTGCACATCTACCAACTGCGTCGCAAGCTGGGACGCAACGTGATCGAAACCGTGCGAGGTTTGGGTTATCGACTTGGCAAATACAACAGTGATGCGACCTCATGAATCTGCGCTTACGTCTGGTTGCTACACTTGGAATTACTCTCGTGCTGCTATGGAGTATCACTGCCATATGGTCAATGCGCGACCTGTCGGCGCAGTTGGAAGAGTCTCTGGATCAGCGTCTGGCTCAATCGGCGCGAATGGTGGCTGGTTTGTTGGATCGCGTGCCAGCAACGTCTTGGAACGGTACAGAAGATGAAACGCCAACGATTCCTTCGCTGGATGGTATCGCTTGTCGAGTATCATCGCTTCGTGGTCAAGTGGTGGCGGGTACGCATCCGGAAATGAACGACGTGCTTGCCGTTGAGGCTGAGGGGTATCGTTATCGCGAGCACAACGGGCAGCGCTGGCGAGTTTACACGTTAGTTGATAACGACAAGCGTATTACGGTGGCTGATCGTCTGAAAGAGAGAGAAGCACTGCTGCTGCAGGTTCGCCGGGCCGCGCTTTACCCATTTCTACTGGCGCTGGTGGGCAGTCTTGTTGCGCTATGGTGGGGGGTAACACGAGGACTTGCGCCGCTTGCCAAGTTACAACAACGACTTATTCTGCGCGAACACAATGACCTTTCGGCACTACCTCTTCATGGATTGCCTGGTGAAATTCGCCCGCTGATCGATAGTTTCAATACGCTACTGGCACGAACGCGACGTATGCTTGAATTGGAGCAGCGCTTTACCGACGATGCTGCCCACGAACTTCGTACACCGTTAACTGCCGTTCGCACACATCTGCAAATCGCGAGGCGTGTTGACGGTCACCAGCAGTACGAAGCGATGCAGCAAGCTGAAGCCGGGGTAGATCGACTAACGAAAACGCTTGGTCAGCTTTTGCTATTGGCGCGAATGGAAAGTGAGGACATCACACGTGCCCGTCGTCCTGATCCTACTCCTCTTGGGGGGGCACTGGTGGCTGCGATGACAGAAACCGGTAGCCGTGATCATTGTCATTATCCCCAAGGCGTTAACCAAGTACATGTCGCCCTATCTGAGCCGCTTCTCGTGACGGTTCTACGCAACCTGCTCGAAAATGCGATGCGTCACGGCGCACCCGGTGCGCCGATAGAGATTTCCGTACAGGAATCAAAGGGAATGACAGTCATCGATATCACTAGTCAAGGTGAAACCATTGCTGCCGAACACCTCTCCCGACTGACGGAGCGCTTTCATCGGGGAGATCATCCTAAAGGTAGTGGCTTGGGTCTTTCGATCGTCGAGGCGATTGTCACCCGGGCAGGAGGCCGAGTGACGTTCGCATCTGGCAATGGTGTTGGGCTACGAGTGACGCTTCAATTGACTTCGGGTTGAACCCGTTTAGATTAAGGTGAATCACTCCCCATAATGGCTCGAAGCTTATCGGGCGAGGGAGCACCCATCACACTGTGCACGTCACCGTTGTCATCCTGATAAAAGGTCGCTGGCGTTGCGAAGAGTTGGCCATCGCGCATTAGCTGGGTGTTTTCGCTAACCCACTGCTCGCTTTGGTCATCCCCTTGATTTTCGGGCATGGCATCGTTGCGGTAATGCTCAGCCAGCGCTTCGCCAGGATTATCCGCATTGAGTATCGCGGCTGCCTTTTCAGGGCTGTCTGCTTTGAGAATACCTACCATCAAATGACGAACCTGAACGTCGCCACTTTCAACCCAGGGTTGGGCGTCTTCCCACAGTTGGCGGCAGTAAGGACAGTTGGGGTCACTAAAGGTATATACGATACGGGGTGCCTCTTTATCGCCATCGCGCACCCAGTGTTGGCTATCCATTTCTTGCCATAACTCGGCGTTTCTTTGACCGTTGACGAGTTGCTCTAGCCGCTCAGCTGAAACGTCCTGGCCCTCGGCATTGATCAGTGTACCAACTAGCGCATGCTCGCCTCCCGAGGTAAGGTATGCCGCAATCGTCTGGCCACGAGCACTACCTGCATATCCAGTCAGCCCGTCCGGCGCATCGAATTCTCCATGAATCGTGAGACCTTGCTGTTCGAGCTCTTGAATAGGGGCGGGCCACTCAGCGGCAGTTGCAGGCAGACTTGTTGCCAGCGCGATGCTAGTCCCAAGCGTTAGTGTGAGGCGTAGTGGTGTCATACAGGCGTTGAAAGCGGCCATGTGTGTTGTCTCCAAAGTGAGGTGAGTTAGAGGTTGAAACGCGCTAGACTGCGATCGAGCGTGGCGCGAGACAGCTCTCCAAAGTGGGTGTCGATAAGCGTGCCATCGGCGTTGTAATAAAGCGTGGTGGGCATGGCCATGGCACCCACGTCATGGCCGAGCGCATTGTTCCGGTCGAGGTAGACATTATCGAGGGTGAGTGACTCTTGCTGTAAAAAGGCACTAACGGTGCTGAGGCTCTCGCCCTGATTGACGAACACGAACGTCACGTCGTCTCGCTCTTGTTGAGCCTGCTCAAATACAGGCATTTCGCGTCGACACGGCGGGCACCAACTGGCCCAAAGATTGACCACCATGGGGCGATCAGCTTCGCTTAGCATAGTGGGAAGAGTCACTTCGTCATGCTTAAGCGTGGTTAACGCCGTCGAAGGAATGCTAGCACCTTGAGATACCATGAGTGTCAGTGCCCCCGCCGTCAGCGACCAGGTCAGAGCCCCTGATATTACGGCTGTCCCGAGAGGGCCGCGCTCGTGAGGTTGGCGCCATAGCCGCCAAGTAAGGTAAACCAAGGCGACGACAAGGCCCGCTAGCGGCTCGAAGCCGCGATCGCGTATGTCAAACCACGACCAGAACGTATCGTAGCTTTCGCCATATTGGACGATGAAAACAAGTCGCGCCCCGATCACACCCAAGAGCATGGCATTGAAGATGCTATCGCCAACGTTGACCTTTCGACGGCGGCCTAGCCAGCCTCCGATGATCAGTGCGATAACTATCGAAAGCATCAGCAAAAGCTGCCCTACGCTCAGAGCTAACGGGCCGATAACGAGGCTGCGATCCAGGGGACTCATGAACCACCTCCAGTGGTACTGCTGCCGGTTTGTTTGGCCTGATCGAAGCGCTTCAGAAATGTGTCAGCGTCTAGTTCGCCGATAATGCGCGCACTGCGCCGCTCGTGCCCGTCAGAGCCGAACCACATTAGCGTTGGCGGCCCAACGATGCCGAAGTGCTCCATGATCTCCTTGTCAGATGCGTCGTAGTTAGTTACGTCGATGCTCAACCGTTGCACATTCTCCAGTTCGGCTTGAACAGTGGGGTCAGCGAAAACTTCCTGTTCGATCACCTTACAAGAGATGCACCAGTCGGCCGTAAATTCGACGAGCGTCATCTGGCCGCTAACCCCGGTTTGGTCAATACGGGCATCAAGCGTGGCTAGATCTTCAACCTCATCAAAGGTAAGCGGTTGCTCATTGTTTGACATCGAATCTGCTGTGTTTGAGCCTCCATTAGTTGATGTAAAAATCGCTAGCGGACGCCAAGGATCAGAGGCACCGCCGGCAGCGCCGATTAACATTAGCGCGCTCCATATGGCTATGCTTGCTGCACTGGCCGTCAAGACTTGAGACGTGATGCCACTAAGGCCTTCGTTCCGAGCAAGCGACATGAGGGCTATCGCAAAGCTAAGTGTTAGAGCGCCCCAAAGGCCGAGAACGATGGCATCAGGTATTACGCGAGCCACAAACCAAATCGCCATCCCCAGTAATACAAAGCCGAAAAGCGCTCTGATGCGAATCATCCAGGCACCCGGCTTAGGTAGAAGCTGGCTACCCACGGTGCCGATCAGGATGAGTGGTAGGCCCATTCCGAGTCCAAGCGATAACAGGGCTGCGCCGCCCAACCAGGGGTTGCCACTATCGGCAATGAACAGTAGCGCTCCCGCTAGCGGTGCGGTCATGCAGGGACCCACTAGCAGTGCAGAGAGCGCGCCCATGATGGCAACCCCTTTTAAACGCCCGCCGCGTTGACGCGCCATGCCTGCATCAAGCCGCTGGCGAAGCGCTCTCGGTAGCTCTAATTCGAACAAGCCAAACATGGCCAAGGCGAGAACGATAAACAGTAGCGAGAACAGGCCTATAAACCAGACGTTCTGAAATAGCATTTGTAGATTGGCGCCTGCCATGGCAGCGGCCACGCCGAGTAACGCATAGGTGGCCGCCATGGGCAGGACGAAGGCAGTAGACATCACGAAGCCTGCCGCTCGGTGGCTCTCGCCCACCTCTCGTCGCCCCACGATCAGGCTCGAAAGGATCGGTATCATCGGCAATACACAAGGCGTGAACGTCAGTAACAGCCCCATGCCGAAGAATGCCGCCAACGTCCAGAACCAATTACCTCCGGCCAGTTGCGCCGCCAATTGCTGGTCTTCTGCCAACGTATTTTCTGGGTCGGAAGTAGGGCTTTCTTCAAATGAGGATTCGTTCGTGGCATCCGATGTTTCGTCCGTTTTGGATATGTCCTGGCCAGCAGACGCTAAGTCAAAGGTCTGTTCCTGAGGTGGATAGCAAAGGCCCGCATCGGCGCAGCCCTGCCAGCGAAGAGTAATCGTTTCAGCGTTGCCAGGCTGGGTGGTCATACTCAACGAATGACGATAAACCTCAGAGCGTCCAAAATACTCGTCCTCAATGGTTTCCCCGTCAGGAATATTCAGCGATAGCTCACGCCCTTCGGCTTCGGCAGAAAAACGGTGCCGATAAAGGTAGTAGTCGGGCTCAATTTGCCAATCAATTTCCAACGATTTGCCATCATGGCTAAGTGTTGGCTTGAAAGCCTGCTCTGGAGGAAGAACGCTCTCGTGCTGACTAAAAAAAGATTGTGCGGTGGCTACTGTAGTAACACTTAGCAAACCCAGTAATAACACCCATTGCACTAGCCAAAAGCAAACGGCCTTTTGTTGTGGCCTGTTCATAGCTCGCATTTCCAGCACTCCTGATTCGATGCTGGGTAGGATGGCTTATGGGGATTAACTGAAAATGAAGCTTTTTCTGCTAATGGCTTGGCTGGTGTACAGACGGCCCTATCTGACACTCGGGAAGTGACCGACGCCCTGCTTTCAGTGGCCCGGAGCAGGATCCCATGAAGTCCCTATCCGCCGTCAACTATGTTAGTTCAGCACTAAAAAGCGAGGTTACAGGATGGGGGCGAGTACAACTTTTGTGCTGCTGGCGGAGCTTTTTTGGGGGTTAGCTGGCGGGGTCGTCGGAATCCTTATGGCCGACGGTTGGGACGCGTTTGTGGTTTCCTTCTACCGGGTTGCGAGCGGACTGCTGTGCGTTCTCGTCTGGATAATACTGCGTCCACAAAGTAGAGGCCTGACAAATCGCCAGTATCGGCGTAACGGGTAACTTCTCATTCTATTTCTTAAGTATTGCGCACGGCAGCGTTGCTGTTGGGGCTGCACTGATGTACAGCGCCCCAGTCTTCGTATATCTCATATCCTTCGCTCTAAGGCTCGAAAGTCCCACGCCGCTGAAGTGGGCCGCGATCGCAGTCGTACTTCTTGGTGTCGAGTTGCTTACACGGATTTATGACATCGGTGCGAGTGGAGTTACGGCGGTGGGTGTAGGTGCTGGTCTGCTTGTCGGACTGTCCTACGCAATATTCATTTTCGGATTCAAGTATGCGGCGCCACATGGTAGCCCGCGGGCTATTCTCTCTATAGCGCTTACAGTACTTGCCACTAATCTTATCTGGCCGAGTGATGTTGGCCAGACGGTTGCTGTCCTGGGCACGCCGGATTGGCCGCCATTCGCAGTACTCGGTGTGCTCGGCGCAGATTTGTATTTTGTTCTTTATAACTTCGGCTTGAAGCATACTGCCCCGGCCGTGGCCACCGTTGTGGAAATGGTCGAACCGGTCACCGCGACGCTGTTCGGAGTCGTAGTGTTAAGCGAAACCCTGGTAGGGCCGCAAATTCTGGGTATGGGATTGATATTAGTCACAGTGACCGCACTGAGCGTCTTTTTTAAGTTCTGGACGGCCACCTCTGGATAGAACCACTAGCTGGTTAGCGCTCTGATCCAAGATCCACCGCTGTGATTACTGCTATCTGTAGGCATCGACAACTAGCGAAGGGTGAACAGAGAAAGGTAACGAGTTATTTCATGGTTTATTTGCTTGTTGCCTAGCTAAATATTACAGAAGGCGCGGAGTAGCCAAACCGCTCAAACTACCCATTATATCAAAACTTACTAAATTTCCGCTCTTGGCCGATAGCTGATTTTGAAGAGCAGCTGCCCTTAATGGCGCCAGGTAGTCTCATGATTATTTCACTTCCTTGGAGGTTCGACACGACGCCTTGATATATCTGGGATTACTGTAGCTTTGCCGCCTAATTTTGCTAGGCGATTAGCACTTTGGATACGCACATAGGCTTTCAAAGCTTCATGAAAAATATCTGATGTATTATCCAGCCTAGGCTCAGCTGCTTTTAAAGCTTGTTCGTATAGTTCATCGTCAATGTCGATACTTATTTTCATGATCAACTCCTTGGGTCGAAAATCAAAATGACCATGCTTGGAAGGGTAGGTGTAGTGGTAGTGGTTTAAAGGAAGCCACTAAGCAATCTTATTTGCTACGTTATGTCGGTTTGCTATAAGTAGATTATCCTGCATGTTCATTTGCTGTGCGAAAAGTTCAACAATGTCTCGTGCATGATCTGGCCGTAAATGGGCGTAATACTTGATAGTTGTCTGGATATCGCTGTGTGCCATTAACTTCGAAACGGTCAGCAAGTCAGCGCCAGCCATAACCAGTTGGGACGCGAAGTTGTGGCGAAGTGTATATAGAACTAGGTCATTTGACAGGTCGGCAAGTGATCGTATTCTTGCCCACGGCTTTTGCATGGCTGTTCTATCCATTCGCTGCCCATTGCGCTGAGAAGCAAACACCAAGCCTGTCTTCGGTTCGCCCAGTTGCTGGTGCCAGATGGTTAGTATATTAAGGGCCGCTGAGGATAAAGGGAAAGTCATTGGCTCAGGGTGATGATGCGCCGTTTTTTCTATCACCTTGCGGATCGTGCCAAAGGTGAGATTGACGTGCTCCCAGCGAAGGCCAGTTATGTCGCCGGGCCTAAAGCCGGTATAATACATTGTCAAAATCCATGGCTTAACGTGATCAACATAAACTAAGCCATCCAAGTCGGGTAGGTATGATTTCCCATGGGCGCGACTTCGGCGACGCTGCTCGCGTTTCTGCTCTTGGTACGCGTCCAGGCCAGCAAATAGCGCCTCGGCTTCATCATTTTCTAGATAACGACGTTGAGACGCTTGATCGGCCATATCGTCGTCATTCATCGCTGGTTTCTGTAGCTTGACGCCTGCGAGTGGGTTAGCAGGTATTACTTGGCGCTCTGTGGCGTGCATCAGCATAGCGTGCATGGCGTCAAAAGAACGCTTTAGGCTGCTAAAGGCCAGTGGCTTGTCTTTATTTTCTTGGCGAGCTTGCCAGCGTTCAACTTCCACACGAGTAAGGCTACTCATCGGCTTATCTAGCCAGTCAGAAAAATCCTTTTGGATTCGGCGCAAAGTTCCTTTGCCGTCCTTCTTGCGATTCTGGTAAGCAGAGTAGGGACCATCTAGGTATGCTCGCAGCGTTTGTTCTTGCTGGCGCTGTTCCTCAGCTTTTGCTTCCTCTAGCACCGCACGCGGGTCGCCACCTTGAGCTACGGTAGCTAGCGCTTCAGTAGCATTTTTGCGCGCCTGGGTCGCTGTTAATGTGCCATAACGGCCAATCGTAAGAATGCGTTGTTTACCTGTCTTTGTGCGATAAAACAAGCGGAAGGTTAAACCACGTTTGCCCGGCCTCACATGATAACCAGCCAATTCAGTATCGAAGACGTTATCGCTCGGCGGCTCCTTGGTTAGCTGCTCAAGCGCTGTGCCGGTTAGCTTCATTTTTCCCGTGGTTGTCATGATTGGTCTCTTACTTTCTAGGTAGCAAATAGGTAGCAAAAATAGAATATAACGGGGTACAGTGGGAAACAACGGCAAAACTATGATTCATGATTAATTTATTACTTTTCAATATGTTGATGTTGTTTATTGTTCCTTTTTGTTTCTGCTTAAATATGGATTAAATGGAATGGGGTTGCAAAGGTCGCAGGTTCGAATCCTGTCACTCCGACCAAGAATACTGATAAAACGCCGCTTACGGGTCATGCCGAGCGGCGTTTTTTGTGCTTGGAAATATTCTGGCAAAATATCGTCAGTTTTCCACCCCGCTTGCGTCATAAGAGAAAAAGGAATCTCACTAGGCGAAGGGCTTGATTCAGATAACTTTATTACACTGTATTAAAACAAAGAGCTTCTCCTGGGATAATTGAACTGATACCGTCGGGAAGTGATGTTGCAGCCTCAATAGGCTTGTGGAATATATGCATGAAAACATCCATTGGTCTGACTCTGAAAGAAATACAAAAAAAGCAGGTTTTGATAACCTGCGTATGTTGATCCAGTTGCAGCATCGCGAGGTGACATGAACGAGTTGCCGCACGTTCCTTCCAGCGGAGAAATCTTTACGCATATCCGCATCATCGTAGGTATGGTGCTGGGGCTCAGCGTTAGTCGCCTGATTATCGGTCTCACGCGTTTCGTTCAACATCCGGGGCGGGAGAAAATTTATCTCATACACTTAGGCTGGGTGCTATTCCTTCTACTGTTCATCATTCATTTCTGGTGGTTTGAATTCGCGCTCGCCCATCGCCCGAACTGGTCCTTCGCAATCTATTTCTTCCTGATATTCTACGCTAGCCTGTTTGCAGCCTTGTCGGCGGTTCTGTTTCCGGATCGCATGGGCGAATATCAGGGGTTTGGTGATTACTTCCAAAAGCGCAGCCGGAGCTTTTATGTTTTGCTGCTAGTGCTCTTGGTCGTCGATGTTATCGACACCCTGATCAAGGGCGGTGACTATTATGCAGCCCACTATGGCTGGTATTACCCGGTTCGCCAGGCGGTGCTGATTGCCGGAACCATATTGGCGCTGGTCTGGCGATCGGAACGCTATCAGGCGGGGTTCGTTGTATTTGCGCTCCTGTTTCAGGTGATCTGGATCGTCAGCCTGTTCGAAGTGATCGATTGACCATCGTCCGGGGCGTCAATATTCGGGAAATAGCGTGTGGTGATACCCATGCCTCGTATAAATTGCTTGGCAACGTGGGTGTTGCATCGGAGACTATGAAGACCGCTATAAAATACGAGCAGCCATGATCACGCGGTCAGTAGTGTTATCCAGGCGAGTGCTAGCACTATGCAAGCGGCGGCAACTGGAACGCCTGCACGGCAAAATTCACGCATGCTAATGGTGATGCCGCGACTTGCCGCCTGCTCAACCACAATAATGCCCGCAAGGCTTCCAAAAATGATGAGGTTACTGGAAAAGCCTGTACTCAATGCCAGCGCTGCACCAAGCGCATCCACATCCCCTGAATGCTGTAAATATGGCGCCAACAGCATTACCGCAGGATTATTCCCAATAACATTACTTAAGACTGAGCCGACAATAAAAAGTGTTGTTGGGTCGGAAAAATCGATGCCTGCCGCCTGCATTTCGGTGATGATCTTTTGCGGTAGTCCTGTCTGTGCGAGGGCTGCATTCACAACAAACAATCCCATCAATAAAAGCAGCAGATTCCCATCAACCGTGCCGAGCACCTCCTTGGAAGATAAGCGGCGGTTCACCAGAATAATACCCGCTGCTGACAGAGCAATAAGTTCGCGAGGTAAGTCTGAAAATACAAAAGCAGAAATTACACCAATAGTCACAATCGCGGCTTTAAGGGTTTCTAGTCGGTCCATTGATGCTATCGGCGCTGGTGGCTCACGTGGCACACTCGGATTATGCGGCGCAAGCTTCCAGTTGCCTCGATAGAGCAGGGCTACAACGCCCCAAACGAGTGGTAAGGAAAGCAGCGCAGGTACCAGTGCAACTTTCATAAACCCGGTAAACGATAAGCCCAGCGCTTGGGCTGCAATCATATTTTGTGGGCTGCCAATAATAGTGGCTACCGAACCGGTGTTGGTCGCAAAGCAAAAGGCCAACAAAAATGGCGTTGGGTTAAGTCCACGAGAGAGGGTTATCGACACTAACAACGGTGTCATGGCAACCACGACTACATCATTCGTTAGCACCGCCGACAGGCCTGCCCCCGTTATTACCAGCAGCGCAAGCAAGCGCGGAGGAGAGACATCCATCGAGGCCACTTTACTGGCGAGCCATGCGTAAAACCCAGAAACGGAAAAAGCACCTGACACGATCATTAGCCCGAATAATAAGCCGACCGTTTCATAATCGATTGCATTCCAGGCAGCCTCATCGGTAATCCGCTGAAAGCCAATCATGGCGACAGCACCAACGACGGCAGCGCCCGTTCGATCAACACGAAAACCAGGAAGATGGCCGAGTGCTAATGCCAGATAGACCAGTAGAAATATGATGACAGTTATATCCACTTTATCCTCGTGCCAACGATTTTGGTGCCTACGTATAAAAGACAGTAGTGCTAATGCCTAAAAGCTTATGCCAGACCCGTTTTGCCGGGCCCTTTGGCCGCCGGGTTAATCTCGGCTTGCGCCAATGTTTTTTCGAGTAGCTGGTCATAAATGGGGCGCCCGCCGATCCATTGAGCCACCATATTGGCAGTGACACATGTGGCTATCAGAGGCATAACCATTGTATAGGAAGCTGTCAGCTCAAGGGTCAGGGCTACGCCGACCACGGGAGCGCGCACTGAGGCCGAGAACAGACCGCCCATCGCCGCTATACCGAATGCTAGTGGGACGATGCCGGCTGATGGCGCTAAGGCATCAAGGGTGCCACCAAAAGCCAAGCCAACGCACATTGATAAAGCCAGCATAGGCGCGAAGATACCGCCTGGTGTGCCGGCTGAATAACTGGTAACCATCGTGCAATAGCGCATTATCGCCAATAGCAGAAGAAACATTAATCCTTGGCTGTGCTCAGCAATAAACGTCAGAGCATATTCGCCACCTGTCACGGATAACGGCATGAGAATAAGCAGCGCTCCAACTGCAAAGCCGACAAGCGCGGGAAAGAGGTAGGGGATGCGTGCATTGATGCTCGATGCGAGTACCGCCATGTGCATAAGGCCTGCATTCAATGCAACACCGAGAACGCCGAGAAGGCAGCCAAGCGCCACAAACGCTGGCAGCAGCCAATTTTCAGGGGCTGCAACCAACATGGAAAAATCGGGCGCTGTACCCCCGATGACTTGCGTCATCACGGTTGCCAGCAGCGCGGCAACGATAATGCCCATATACGTCCGGAACGTATAAGGAAACTGACGGTGTGTCTCTTCAATGATGAAAAGAATAGCAGCAAGGGGAGCATTGAAGGCGCAAGCCAAGCCAGCCGCTGCACCAGCGCCAAGCATACCGCGCCGCTCAGTTTCGCTTACCTTAAAAAAATCGGTGATCGCCGCGGAAAACGAAGCACCGATATGAATGGTGGGGCCTTCACGTCCAAGGACCATGCCAGAAGCAATGGCCGCCACGCCCGTGAAGAACTTGATAGGAAGCACCCGGCGCCAGTGGACGGTTCTTAAGCCCAGCATGGCACCTTCAATTTCTTGCACGCCACTGCCACGCGCCTCAGGGGCATAGCGGTTCACGAAATAGGCGGAAAGAACCGTAATGCACATCGTGATTAGCGCAGCCGAGATAATGAGCACAGTACCGCTAATATGTTCAGCCAACAGATGTGGCCAAACCTGGAGACGGTCGATCAAAAGGTGGAAAAACGAGCCGACCGTGCCTGTTAATATTCCCGTTATTCCGGCAAGTGTGACATAGCGTATCTGGGCATTACGATTTCCCGGTCTGTCTAGATTTTCGACAGGATCGTCCATCATTGAGTATCTCAGTTTGGATAGTTCAGGGAGACATGCTCTGTCTCCCCGTTGGGTGCCCAGCACCTTGCTGAATATGCCTGAAGTAGTGAGCTTAAAAAATCACATTTCCGTTTGATTCAGTTCAGTAGTCCCATCTGAGAGGTTCTGCCTCACAGCGCATGTGATCAGAGTGAAACCTCTGCTTTTGTGATGGTGACGGGAATGGATTTATAAGCAGGGACCTCGCTTTCGTGGTCCTTGTCATCCAGACCAACAAGGCAGTTGGCTTCCGGGAAATACGTTGCCAATGAGCCGCGCGAAATCGAATAATCAACCAGGGTCAGCCCTGCCAAAATTCGATCTCCTGACCGTACGTCGACGACATCACCTTCTTCGAGCCCCAGGTCTGCTAGATCATCACGATTTGCGAACAGTACATCACGCCTGCCGTGGACGCCTCGATAACGGTCATTCAAGCCGTATATTGTTGTATTGTATTGATCATGGCTACGTATGGTGGTCAGTGTGAGTGCTGTATCATCGCGTCCGTCATCCTCGTCTGTACCCGACATGACAAGGAAATGCGCTTTGCCGTCAGGCGTATCCCATTCTCGCTGACTTGCACCAACTCTCAGGCGAAAGCCGCCTGGTTTTTGAATACGCTCATTGAAGTCAAAGAAATCCGGAAAAACAGCCTCAATTTTGTCACGGATTTGGTTGTAGTCGGCAATCAGCGCCTTCCAGTCGACGGCCGTTTCGGGCAGTGTTGCCATGGCGAGGCCTGCAATGATGGCGGGCTCTGAGCGCAGTTCATCTGATGCGGGCTTTAGGCCGCCCCTTGATGCATGGACCATCGACATTGAGTCTTCGACAGTGATGCTTTGTGGGCCCGTTTCCTGGATATCATGCTCGGTTC
Source organism: Halomonas sp. 111 (assembly GCF_052379685.1). Taxonomy (NCBI): domain Bacteria; kingdom Pseudomonadati; phylum Pseudomonadota; class Gammaproteobacteria; order Oceanospirillales; family Halomonadaceae; genus Halomonas; species Halomonas sp. 111. The sequence continues at coordinate 2,510 of NZ_JBQSYV010000036.1, read as the reverse complement.
GGCCTAAGCACGGTAGGATGATGGTTTCATGTGCTGTCAGCAGGCAGGTTCTGTTGAGTTTTGTGACAATCTGGATGTTGAGATCAAGGCCGCGGAAGGCATCGTAGGCGATTTGGGGATCGCTCATGGCGACGGCAAAGTTACCGCCCAAACCGATGAATGTCTTTGATCGTCCATCACGCATCGCAGCCAGTGCGTTGACGGCATTATGACCATGGGCACGAGGGCTTTTAATACCAAATGCCTTATCTAGCCGCGACAGAAATGCCTCGTTTGGAATCTCTGTGATACCGACCGTTCTATCACCTTGAACATTGGAGTGGCCCCGCAATGGGCAAATTCCAGCACCGGGGCGTCCCATATTTCCGCGTAGTAGAAGCAGGTTGACCATTTGCTGGATGGCTTCTGTCCCATGCCGGTGCTGGGTGATACCCATGCCATAGCAGAAGATAACGTTCTCGGCAGATGCATAGATGTCTGTAAGCGCTTCAATTTGTTCACGCGGTAGGCCCGAACGGCGAATAATAGTGTCCCAGTCTGTGTTTTCAATATCCGACTTCAGCGCCTCAAAGCCAACCGTGTGTTCGGCAATAAAAGAGCGATCAAGCAGGCCGCTCCCACCTGCGTTCATGTTTTTCGTATCAGCATCAAACAGCGATTTCATAATGCCTTTGAACACGGCTACGTCGCCGCCGACCTTCACCTGAAAATAAGCACGATCAATACCTGTTGCGCTATCAGTGAGCATTTCACCGGGCGATTGTGGGTCCTGAAACCGCTCCAGACCTCGTTCACGTAACGGGTTAATAACCACCACCGGCTTTCCGCGCTTCGAGACATCCGCCAGTGTTCTGAGCATACGTGGGTGGTTGGTTCCAGGGTTATGTCCTATACAAAAAACGGCATCAGCCTGCTCAAAATCATTAAGCGTCACTGTCCCTTTGCCGATGCCAATCGATTTTGGTAGCCCGACACTGGTAGGCTCATGACACATGTTGGAACAGTCGGGAAAATTATTCGAGCCGAATTCACGTGCAAAAAGCTGATAAAGAAAGGCAGCTTCGTTGGATGCCCGTCCTGAGGTATAGAACTCCGCTTGCGTAGGATCGTCGAGATTATTCAGAGCGTCTGCAGCCCGGCTAAATGCTTCTTCCCAGCTTATTGGAACGAAACGATCAGTTTGGGCATCAAAACGTACAGGCTGCGTCAAACGCCCTTGGTTTTCCAGCTGGTGATCCGACCATTCCCAAAGCTCTGAAACGGTGTGTGTGTCAAAGAATTCTGACGTGACGCGTTTGGATGTCGCCTCCCAAGTGACGGCCTTGGCGCCATTTTCGCAAAATTCAAACGATGATGTGTGTTCGGGGTCCGGCCATGCACAGCCTGGGCAGTCAAAGCCATCGGGCTGATTCATTTGCAATAATGCGCGCGTATGGGTACTCATCCCCATTTCTTCACGCACTGCTTCGGCGACAGCTTTGAGTGCTCCCCACCCGCCAGCCGGTTTATTATAAATCTTGATTCCTTTGGCCATGCTGGTTCGTCCCCCGGTGTGTTTTAAAGCATTTAATTATTGGTAATATAGATTAATTCTTAATGTTAGCTTAGCAAATGCTTTCGGCAAAACCGATTGTTTTCTATCTTGGGAAAATTGCTTGCCACAATAGCGCGTTATGTGTGGCTCGCTAAAGATTTTGTCTATCAAGGACGCATTAGAACGAAAAAAGAAGTAAATGTGAGAAGGCTGCACAGGTTGGTGACACGAACATGTCACTTTTCCTACCAAGAGATTTTTGCCAAGGAAAGAGCGGGGTTTGCTAGTTACTCAGCTGCACACTCTTGGCCTCAGCACACTGCTGAGCGTTATCCATTTCAAGGAGAGCCGTATGGACCGTATTTTTGCGTGGGATGACCATCATAGTCGAGTGGTTTATCGCATACCCGGCTGTACTCATAAGGATGGACGTGAGGATAGCGATTTGTCGCCGGTATGGTTGCCTGCAAAGGCGTCTGAGCTGCCGGAAAATGTGCGCCTTGAAGATCTTCGAAGGGTATCGGTGGAAGAGTAAGTGAAAAAAGCCAGAAAGGGCACTGGCGAGCTTAATAATATGCCCTGCCAGTGCCACTCCAGTATTACGGTGTTAATATGTCAATGACTTTAACTTCATAATTGTCATCATGAATGGCGACTACCTTGATAAGAACGTCTCTCGACACCTGTTTATATTCATCACGTTTATCAATTAGGCCAAAATGCTCTCGCTCGTCGCCGACAGTTAATGCGTCATTAAAATCCGTTTTTGGCAACATCAGTATATCGTCAATCATTATGGACATGGTATTTCTCCATCAGCCGTCGTTATTTCATACTACTTTTTTTAGGACTCCGTTAAAACGTTTTAGTTTGCTTGTGACCACACAATGGCTGCGTTAAAGGTGGCTTTAATGTTTGTTAATTTAGCTATAGAAAAGCCGCCGACAAATGGCGTGAGCGGCTTTTAGGGAAAGCC
>NZ_JBQSYV010000035.1:0-17781 GCF_052379685.1 Halomonas sp. 111 | reverse complement strand
CTGAAATAATGCCATATCGTCATAATGCAGGGTAACTACTCGCTCTTCAGGAGGCCTTCCTGACTCCAGCAACACTGCTACCAATGTGTATTAGTAGCCCAGAGGGCTAGCTTGAGGCACGGCGATCTCCTGCCTTATGATTGGTCATACCTATTAATGGATGCCTAGCGGATGATATTCCCCCACCTCGCCAACAGCAGGCAGCACGTGCGCTACGCCGTGCCCGTGGTAAGTAGCAGCGTATGAAGCCTCGCCGCTGGAAAGGTATATGGCTTGTTGCCATCACGCTAGGCCTCATACTCGTTATGTGGCAAGCCGCCCACTTGGCGCGCGAGCAAGCCATCTCTACCCTTCAGGAAGACGCCGAAAACGAGCTGCGCCTTTCTGTCGCCAATCTTAATGGCTATCTGCTCCGCTACGACTATTTACCCCAAATGCTCGCGACGCGTGAAGGTGTCCAGCGCTTTTTGGCCTCTCCGGAAACCCAGAACGCCATGCCGCTTAACCTGCTGCTGGATCGTTTCCGCTTTACCGCAGGCGTTTCTGACGTTTACCTGCTCGACCGCGATGCCAACACAATTGCCGCCAGCAACTGGCATCGTCCCAATACGTTTTTAGGTCATAACTACGCGTTTCGCAGCTACTACACAGAAGCCATCGCCGGACGGCAAGGGCGGTTTTATGGACTAGGGACCCAGTCACTGGAGCGGGGCTACTTTTTCTCGGCGCCGGTATGGCTGGATGATACTTCGCCAGATGCGCAACCCTCCGGTGTTATCGTCATCAAGGTGTTACTGGATGAAGTTGAAGAGGGCTGGGCTGAGCAAGATGCTGAGCTGCTGGTGACCGATAATGACAATATTATCTTTATGGCCAGCCGCCCTGAGCTGCGCATGAATGCACTCTATGCGCTTAGTGATGAACAACGTCAAACGCTTCGTGACACACGCCGCTACGCCATTGAACCACTATCCCCTTCAGGCATTAATATTGATGCACCTTATGGACCAGACAGTGCACTGGTTAGTTTTTCTCAGGGCCCGCTTAGTAGCAGCCGTTATTTAAGCCTGACACGCCCCGTGGTGGAGTTTGGCTGGCACATGCATATTCTCAAGCCCTTAACACCCGTTGTCCGCGCTCAGTGGATCGCCGCACTTATGGCGGGCGGGCTTTACGGAATGATTGTACTTGGGGGCGGCATTGGCTGGCAGCGCCTGCGCTTGCGTCGTGAGCGCGAAGCGTTTGCTGAACGCGAACGACACACCCTTGCCCTGGTGCGTGATGAGCTGGAAGCCAGCGTCGAGCGTCGCACTCACGACTTGGTGGCCAGCAACCAGCGCCTTTCCAATGAAATCGAAGAGCGTCGCCGCGCAGAAGCCAACCTGCGTCAAACTCAGGATGAACTCATCCAGGCCGCCAAACTGGCAGTCCTTGGCCAATTGGCAGCGGGCATCAATCACGAACTGAACCAGCCGCTGGCAGCCATTCGGGCCTATGGCGAAAATGCCCGGCGCTTTTTAACGCTTTCCCGAGTAGATCAAGCGGACGCAAATCTTGAGCAAATCGTTGATCTCACCAAGCGCATGGCCGATATCAGCGCGCAGCTTCGTCAATTCTCGCGTAAAAGCAGTGAGCGACAGGAAACCATCTCTGTACAGGCTTGCATCGAATATGCACTTCGCTTGTTCCAGGGTCGCCTGCGCGACGGACATGTTACCGTTGAACAGCATTGGCCCAAGGAGACGCTGTGGGTAACGGGCGATCTGGTACGCTTGGAGCAAGTACTGGTCAACCTGATTAGCAATGCCCTGCACGCCATGCAAGAGACCTCAGAACCTCGGCTTATCTTGAGTGCGGCGCTGAACGAAAAGCAGGTCACCATTAACGTTATGGATAACGGCCCCGGCATTGGCGACCAGCACCTAACACAAATCTTTGAACCCTTTTTTTCCACCAAAGCACCGGGAAGCGGATTGGGGCTGGGGCTTTCCATCTCGTCGCGTATCATGGATGACTTGGGTGGCAAGTTGCAGGCCGTCAATCGCGACCCAACAGGCGCCTGCTTTATTATTTCACTACCTTTCGCGCCACCGATACACGCGCCTGCACCCTCGACTCAACAAGAGAACAATAGCCATGCATGAACCGTCGATGCTGCCGGTCATGGTGATCGACGATGAGCCCCATCTGCGCATTACCGCCAGCCAAACCCTAGAGCTTGCCGGCTACACGCCCACCTGCTTTGCGTCAGCCGAGCAAGCCCTGGCGGCGCTACCCGCAGAGTTTCCTGGCGTGATTGTCAGCGACATCCGCATGCCTGGCATGGGAGGGATGGAGCTTCTGCATGAACTGCATCGTCGCGACCCTACCCTACCGATTATTCTGATTACCGGGCATGGCGATATTTCCACGGCGGTAGAAGCCATGCGTGCAGGCGCATGGGACTTCCTGGAGAAGCCGTTTGCTGGCGACCAGCTACTTGATGTTGTGCGCCGCGGCGTTGAAAAGCGCCAGCTTAGCCTCGAAAACAATCGTCTTAAGGCTGAATTGGAAGTACAGCGGGCTGCCCTTGGCCCGCGCCTGGTGGGGCGCACAGCGGTTGTTTCTCGTTTAGCGGCGATGATTCAGCGCATTAGCCAGGTAGAAGCCGATGTGCTGCTGTTTGGCGAAACAGGGACAGGCAAGGACCTCGTGGCCCGGGCCATTCATGAACGCAGCGCTCGACGCAACAACCCCTTTATGGCAATCAACTGCGGTGCCGTGCCGGAAAACACCATTGAGTCTGAGCTGTTTGGGCATGAAAAAGGGGCTTTTACCGGCGCGATTGAACGCAGAATTGGTAAGTTTGAGCACGCTAACGGCGGTACTGTTTTCCTGGATGAGATTGAGTCGATGCCACTGGCTCTTCAGGTCAAACTACTGCGCGTCCTGCAAGAGCGCAGCATCGAACGGCTCGGTGCCAATGAAGCAGTCACGCTCGACATTCGGGTGATTACCGCCACCAAGGTGGATCTTAAAGTTGCCGCTGAAGAGGGGGACTTCCGTGAAGACCTCTACTACCGGCTGAATGTTGTCACGCTGGCGTTACCCGCGCTGCGCGAACGGCGTGAGGATATCCCGCTTCTGTTTCAGCACTTTGCCGTCATTGCCGCCAATCGTAGCGGCCTGGAAGCTCCCACCCTGAATAGCCACGGTATCGCCGCACTGTTGGCCCATGACTGGCCTGGCAACGTGCGTGAACTACGCAATCTTGCTGAGCGCTACGTGCTACTTGGCGCAGCATTTGATTACCGCCTCGATATGCTGCTGGAAGGGGTAGCCACCGACACACCAGAGCCCACGTTACCGCGCCAGGTAGAGCTGTTTGAAAAGAGCCTGATTAGCCAGTCGCTTGCCCGTCACCATGGCCGAGTCACCGATGTCTGCCGCCACTTGGGCATTCCGCGTAAAACGTTTTACGACAAGCTAAAAAAGCATGGCTTACAGGCCGACGATTACCGCCACAGCAGTGACCCTTGATGAAACAGCTCCATTAAGTCCGACCAGGGCGGCGTCCAGGGAAGCAGTGTCAAGGTGGCAATCAGCATTAATAGATTGGAAATGGGCCGACGGCTATCGCCGAGCTTGAGCGCGGTACCGAACGAGCGCTTAAGCCGTGCCCCCTCCAAATCCACGCTATACATCTCATCCAGCACCAGATGAATAATAAACCCCAGCAGCACGGCCACACCGTGTGACCATGCTAACCCCGCAGGCTGAACAAGCAGATGAAAACTCAGCGCAGCAGTTAATAGCGAACATAGCCCGGCCGCCATCAGCGAGTGCCAAATGCCACGGTGAACCGTCAGTTTTGAGAACAGTATTCCCGCCAAATACCGCACCGAGAAATAAATACCGCCGCAAGCTACCAGCAACATGCCTGGCGTCAGCCATGACTCCAGCAACATTACGCCCACCACCAATGATGGCACGGAAAGAATATTAAAAATCAAACGGATAGAGCGTGATCGGTCAGCATCAATATCGGGCAAAATGCCGCCAAAGGCGACCAACGCCACGATTAGCATGGCTTGAGAATAAGGCCACCACTGGGCTTGCCAACCCGCGTACGCCATTAACATGCCGCCCGCAGTCGCTACCGTCATATGCGTGCGAAAGTTCGCCATGTTATCGCGGCATCCTGAAAAAACTGGATAAATTACCAGATTTTTTAAGATTACAACATGGCTAGTTCAGAAAAAAGGACGGCAAGCCAATATGTTAGCTGAGTTTAATCATAAGCAGGCTTCGGCTAAAAATTGATCCTTAAGTTTTACGTAGTTACCTGCGGTATAGGGGAAGAAGGCCCGCTCTTTTTCTTTTAAGGGGCGTAGCGCCTTGGCAGGATTACCGGCGTAAACATAGCCACTCTTCAAGTGCTTACCGGGCGTAACAACAGCCCCTGCGGCAATGATCACTTCATTGTCAACCACCGCGCCGTCCATCACGATGGCGCCCATTCCGACCAAAATGCGGTTGCCCAGCGTACAGCCATGCAAAATGGCTTTATGGCCAATCGTCACATCTTCGCCAATCGTGAGTGGAAAGCCCTCCGGGTTAAACTCACTAGCGTGAGTAATATGCAGCACGCTGCCATCCTGCACGCTGGTACGAGCGCCAATACGAATCCGGTGCATATCGCCACGAATCACCGTCATTGGCCATACCGAACAGTCATTGCCCAGCTCAACGTCACCAATGACCACGCTGGCTGGGTCGATATACACGCGCTCACCCAAGCGGGGCGAATGGCCTTTAAAATCTCTTAGCGCACTGCTCGCTGCCTCTTTCATTGCACTCTCCTAAAGAGCCTATTTCCAAGTACGTATTTCAAGTACCTGTTCCAAGCACATACTGCTCTATTGATGGCGGATATATCCATTCTCACAAGCGGCATAGCGCTATAAAAGCCCACTCAGCAAGACGATAAACGTCAGCGGAATCGAGACCCAGCGCACAATATTGCGCCATAGCAGGTAGCCACTTTCCCCGGCGCCTAACGCTTTCATTGCTCTCTTCTGCGGCATTATCCAGGCAGCAAACGTGGCAATCATCAAGCCACCCAAGGGCAAAAATATGTCTGGTGGAATGCTGCTAACCAATTCAAAGATATTGCGCCCAAAGAGTGGCTGGAACTCCGCCAGGGTTGAGAAAGAGAACGCCGACAACAATCCCATTAGCCAAACACTGAGCGCGATGATCGCCGTTGCCATACTGCGCCGAAGCCCAAGCCCCTGCAGCGTCGCGACCATAGGCTCTGCCAGATTAATGGCCGATGTCCAGGTAGCGAGCAGTAACAGCAGGAAAAACACGCTTAGCCAGAACGCGCCGCCGGGCAACTCAGAAAAGGCTATCGGCAGGGTCACAAACATCAGGCCCGGGCCCTCAGCCGGGTCCATCCCTTGGGCAAACACCACCGAGAAAATCGCGATACCCGCCAGCAACGCCACGCTAATGTCCAGTACGGCAACGGCAAACGCCGCTTTAGGCAGGCTCTGCTCTTCCGGCATATAGGCGCCATACGCCATCAGCGCGCAGGCCCCTACCGCCAGAGTGAAAAATGCATGGCCCATGGCATGTAGCACCACGGTAGGTGTGATTGCCTCAAAGGAGGGTAAAAATAGCCACGTCAACGCCGTGGAGAAGCCCTCGGTGGTGGCAGCGTATCCGGCCAACAGCAACAGCAGCACGTACAGCAGCGGCATGAGTAGATTGTTAAGCCGCTCAAGCCCCTTGGCCACGCCAGCCGCCACCACGGTCATGGTCATAAACAAAAACAGAGAGTGATTGAAAATCAAAAGCCCAGGGCTTGCTAAAAATGCATCGAAACCAGCGCCTATCTCAGCCGCTGTTGCCCCGTTAAATTGCCCGTTGATGGAGGCCACCAAAAACTCAATCGACCAGCCAGACACCACTGAATAGAAGGACAAAATACAAAAAACAGTAAACGCCCCAAAGAGCCCGAGCCAACGCCAGTGCATGGAGGCCCCTGCTTCAGCAGCCAGTGCGCCCAACGCCTGCAACGGACCACGCCGCCCAGCCCGGCCAATGAGAATTTCAGCCATCATGACGGGAATACCCAGCAGCAGCACAAACGCCACGTAAATTAATAAAAACGCGGCCCCGCCATTTTCACCCGCCACATAAGGGAAGCGCCAGATGTTGCCCAGCCCCACCGCAGCACCCGATATTGCCAGGATAAAGGCCCGCTTAGACCCCCAGCGCTCCAGCGTCTCGCTCATTATTGACTCCTGCCATCGTGGGCACTAAAAGGCGGCAAGACTAGCAGGCGCCTGCCAAGAGACCAAACCTTGCCATTGAAACAGCGCCCCTGTGCCCACACTGTTTAGCTATTATTACGCGTTTTTGCACTCATTAACGCTGCCAACTGAGGTGCTTATGACCCACAATCCGCTGCTTGCAACGCACAAGCTTCCCCCCTTCGCTGAAATGCGTGCCGAGCATGTGGTGCCCGCGGTGGAAGCGCTTTTAAGTGAGAACCGTGAAACGATTGACCGCTTGGCCCAGCAGGCCGCAGAAACACCGCCCACGTGGGAGAGCTTTGCCGTTCCGCTGGAAGCGGTAAGCGATAGACTCTCCCAAGCATGGTCGCCGGTGTCACACTTAAATAGCACGATGAACACGCCTGAGCTGCGCGAAGCTTACCAAACCTGCCTGGAACAGCTTTCCGCCTTTGGCACGTGGGTCGGCCAGCACGAAGGGCTTTTCCACGGCTGGCAAGCGCTCAAGGAGAGTGACAACTGGAGCGCGCTGGATGCCGCACAGCAGCGCACCGTTAATAATGCACTGCGCGATTTCCGCCTCGCCGGGGTCGACCTGCCTGCCGACAAAAAAGCACGCTACGGTGACATTCAGTCGCGCCTTTCAACGCTCTCCAATCAATACTCCAACAATGTGCTGGATGCCACCCAAGCATGGCACAAGGACCTCAATAGTGAAGAGGAACTCGCTGGGCTGCCTTCCAGCGCGCTCGATACCTTGAAAGCGGCTGCTGAAGCCAAGGGCGTTTCGGGCTATCGGATTACGCTGGATTTCCCAAGCTTCTTCCCCGTCGTTAGCTACGCTGAAAATCGTGAGCTGCGCCGCGAGGTGTATACCGCGTTTGTCACCCGCGCCTCAGACCAAGGCCCTGATGCGGGCACGTTTGATAACGCTCCGTTGATGGAAGAGATACTGGCACTACGCCAGGAACTGGCGACGCTGCTGGGGTTCAACACCTATGCTGACTTTTCACTGACCACCAAGATGGCGGACTCTCCCGAGCAAGTGCTCGATTTTCTGGGTGACTTGGCCCGTCGCGCCGTCCCTCAAGCAAAAGAGGAGTTTGCCGAGCTAAGCGCTTACGCGCGCGACGAGCTGGGCATTGATGCGCTGGAGCCGTGGGATATTGCTTACGTTAGCGAAAAGCTGCGTGAAGCGCGCCATGCCATTTCCCAAGAGCAGCTACGCCCCTATTTTCCTGCACCACACGTGATTAACGGTCTCTTTCAAGTGGTTGAGCGGCTCTATGGCGTGCAGGTAGAAGAAGATAGTGAGGCGCCAAGCTACCATAGCGATGTGCGCTATTTCCGTATTAGCGAGCATGGCCAGCCCATTGCCGGGTTCTACCTTGACCTCTACGCTCGGGAAGGCAAGCGCGGCGGCGCCTGGATGGCCGACTGTCGAGTACGCCGTCAAACTGAGCATGGTATTCAGTTGCCGGTGGCTTTTTTAACCTGTAATTTTACGGCGCCCATCGGTGGCAAGCCTGCCCTGCTTACCCATGATGAAGTAACGACCCTGTTCCATGAATTTGGACACGGCCTTCACCATATGCTGACCAAGCAGCATATCGCCGACATTTCAGGTATCAACGGCGTTGCCTGGGATGCGGTGGAACTGCCCAGCCAGTTTATGGAGAACTACTGCTGGGAGCGTGAAGGGCTTAACCTGCTGGCCAAGCACGTAGAAACCGGGGAAGCCTTACCGGCTGAGCTGCTTGAACGCCTTCAGGCGGCCAAAAACTTCCAGTCCGCGATGGGCATGGTGCGTCAGCTCGAATTCTCGATCTTTGACCTGCGTTTACACCATGAATTAAGCGCGCCCAGCGCCAGCGATATTCAAACGCTGTTGGATGATGTACGCAGCGCCACTTCGGTCGTACCGGCGGCGCCCTTCAATCGCTTCCAAAACAGCTTTGCGCATATTTTTGCTGGCGGCTATGCGGCGGGGTACTACAGCTACAAATGGGCCGAAGTGCTCTCTGCGGATGCCTGGAGCGCCTTTGAGGAGGCCGGTATTTTTGATGCTGAAACCGGACAACGCTTCCGCCACCAGATTCTGGAACAAGGCGGGGCACGCGATGCCGCAGAGCTATTTGTGGCCTTCCGCGGCCGCGAGCCAAGTGTCGAGCCCCTATTGCGCCATAGCGGTATTCGCGCGGCCTAACCGCTTATTGAACTCAGCACGGTGTCTATTATTTCATTGGCACCGTGCGTTTGGAGAACACCATGTCGACCGTTAAACGCTTTATTGCGGGTGTTATCTGCCCACGCTGCGCCGCAATGGACCGTGTTCGTGCCTGGGAGCAAAACGGTATTCGCTATCGGGAGTGCGTGAGCTGTGACTTCTTTGAGCAACTGCCCATTGAAGATAACGACTCACCTGAGCTAACAACCCGGGTGAACCAGATGCGAGAGGAGCAACAGAGTCAGGATATCCAGCCAGTACGGATTCTTGACCCTGGTAAGCCCAATACGTAAGTCATGACTGGGAGGGCCTTGTGCCCTCCTGTCTTACCTTTCACCTCTCAGCTTCCAGCCCTTCAAAACAGGGTCACGGCACCTTCTCATTGTACTTTCTCTACTTTCTTAGCGCGCACCCAAGAGTGAGCGGAAAACCGCACACTACTTATCATCCCGCGTGCGCATTACCAGACAGTTAGACGCCAGGGAGTTTCCACTAAAGTTGAAGACTCTAAAAGCAAGCGTTTGTTTTTACTTAACTATCCTATAAATGGCACGGCAATCGCTCTTAAATGGTTGCTTAAATATTATTGTCACTGGAAAGCGGCTTGCGCTTGCCAGCCTACAATCCCAAGAACAGTTAAGGAAACATGCCATGCGCACCATGATGCCTAAAACTCTCGCCCTGCTTGCAGGTGGCGCGTTACTCGCTTCTGCCAGCGCCCATGCTGAGCGTGCTGACTGGCCAGAAAACTTTACGGTAGGTACCGCAAGCCAAGGCGGCACGTTTTTCGTTTACGGCTCTGGCTGGGCCAACTTTATTGCTGATGAATTAGGCGTTTCTGGCGGCGGTGAAGTAACGGGCGGCCCTACTCAAAACCTGGCGCTTGTTCATAGCGGCGATATGGCCTTTGGCTTAACCACCATGGGCCCCGCTTCTGATGCGGTTAATGGCAAAAGCCCGCTGGCACCCGGCATGGTGATGGATAACGTCTGTGCACTGTTCCCGATGTATGAAACGCCGTTCTCAATTGCCGCGCTTTCAAGCTCAGGCATTGAGTCCATTTCGGACATTCCGGACGGTGCGCGTATTGGCTTTGGTCCCGCAGCATCAACGTCTGACACCTATTTCCCAGCGATGCTGGAAACGTTGGGCGTAAACTTCGACCGCCGCAACGGCGGCTGGTCTGACCTTGGCGGTCAGTTGCAGGACGGCCTGTTGGACGTCATCGCTTTTGCAGCCGGCATCCCGATTCCTGCCGTTAGTCAGTTGGAAGTGCAAACGGATGTGAACATCATCGAGTTCAACGAAGATGAGCTTGCGACCGTACTGGACGCCTTCCCAGTGGCCGAATTCACTATTCCTGCCAGCACCTACTCAACGCTTGAGGAAGATGCTCGCGCAGTTTCCATGTGGAACTTTGCGATTGCGGGCTGTGATCTTCCGGAAGACTTCATCTACGAAGTCACCAAAGTGACCATGGAAAACAACGACCGTATGCGCTCTATTCACCGCAGTGCTGAAACCAGCATTCCGGAAAATATCGTACACAACAGCGTTCTACCCTTCCATCCAGGCGCTGCTCGTTGGTACGAAGAGAACGGCTACGAAATCTCTGAAGACCTGATCAACTAAAACTTTACGCATCATCTGGCTGCCCCGTCCTGGTTTTCCAGACGGGGCAGCTTTGGCTATTGCTCCTTTTTTTGCTCCTGCTGTGAGGGTGAACTCTGATGAGTCCCACAACCCCCCAAACCTCTGATGACCTCAAGGATGATGTCCAGCTTGCTTCATCGCCTACCGTTGTTGCAGAGGGCGTCGATGAAGACATCGTTGAATCCAACCGTCGCCTATTTACCGGTTGGCAGTTTTTCCTGTTTGCCGGGCTAGCCATTGCCTACTCAAGTTTCCACTTGGTGTCACTCAACGTGTATCCCATGGAGACCTGGTCGTTTCGTATTGTGCATATTGCAGGGGCACTGATTCTGGGCTACGGCCTGTTTGCGGGAGCTCGATTTGCCGAAGATGGCCAGAGCGCATCACCCGCTTGGCTAACATGGGTAGGCTATGCGCTGCTTATACCGGCCCTCTACGCGCTTGCTCAGGTTTTTTTGATGCAACAAACCCTGAGCGGCGGTGCGATGCGCATCGACCCAATCGTTGAAACCTGGCACTACGGTTATCCATTAATAGCAACGACTGTTGCCGCCATTGTGCTTTCATGGTTTTTCCGCCAGGCACGCGGCTCTTTTAACCCGGCCGATTTAGTCCTGATGGTGTGTGCCCTGGCCAGCGCCGGTTATTTACTGATCATGTACAACACACCTCTGCGCGCTTCAACGGGCACCTCCTTTGCGCCTATCGGGATTTCCTGGGCGGCAATTGCCGGGTCCCTGCTTATTCTGGAGCTTACCCGACGAGTAACGGGCCTTGCGCTGGTCATTATTTCACTCATCTTCCTGACATATGTCTTTGCCGGCCCCTACCTGCCCGGCTTCCTGGGGTATCCTGGCCTATCAATGCAGCGCTTTTTTAGCCAGCTTTATACCGACGCCGGTGTCTTGGGCCCCACCGTCGCCGTCTCCTCGACGTATATTATTCTGTTCATTATTTTTGCCGCCTTCCTGCAAGCGTCAAAAGTAGGTGACTACTTTGTGAACTTCGCCTTTGCCGCTGCCGGGCGTGCCCGTGGAGGCCCCGCCAAAGTGTCTATTTTTGCCTCGGGCCTAATGGGCATGATCAACGGTACCTCCGCGGGTAACGTGGTATCGACCGGTTCACTGACCATTCCGCTAATGAAAAAGGTGGGTTACCCCGCACGTAGCGCGGGCGCTATTGAAGCGGCAGCCTCAACCGGCGGGCAAATCATGCCGCCGATTATGGGGGCAGGCGCCTTTATCATGGCGGAAGTCACGGGCATTCCCTATACCGACATCGCCATTGCAGCGTTGATCCCGGCAATTCTTTACTTCGCGTCTATCTACTTTATGGTGGATTTTGAAGCGGCCCGTAAAGGCATGCGTGGTATGCGTAAAGATGAGATTCCACGCTTCACTAAATTGGCTAAACAAGCCTACCTCTTTGCTCCCATCATTATCCTGATAGCCGCGCTGTTTATGGGCTATTCGGTGATTAGGGCAGGCACCTTGGCCACCGCCTCGGCCGCCGTTGTCAGTTGGATTTCACCCAACAAGATGGGCGTGACCGCCATTCTCAAGGCGCTGCAACTGGCGGGCACCATGGCCATCCAGATCATCGCTGTCTGTGCCTGTGCGGGCTTAATCGTAGGGGTTATTTCGCTCACCGGTGTGGGCGCGCGCTTCTCCTCGCTGCTATTGGGACTGGCAGGTGTTAGCCAACTGCTGGCACTTATCTTTGCCATGCTGATCAGTATCTTGCTGGGCATGGGCATGCCGACCACGGCGGCCTACGCCGTCGCCGCATCGGTCGTGGCACCAGGGCTAATTAATATCGGTATTGAGCCGCTTATTGCCCACTTCTTCGTGTTCTACTTTGCGGTTGTATCGGCCATTACGCCGCCGGTGGCGCTGGCCTCTTACGCAGCAGCCGGTATTTCTGGCGATAACCCCATGGGTACGTCGGTGGCATCGTTCAAGATTGGTCTGGCGGCCTTTATCGTACCGTTCATGTTCTTCTACAGCCCGGCCATGTTGATGGAAGGCTCTGCCATGCAGATTCTGCGAGTGGGCGTTACCGCCACGCTGGGTATCATTCTGCTTTCGGGTATGGTGCAGGCTTGGTTCTTTGGCCCGGTGAACGTGCTTAAGCGGGTTATCATGTTGGTCGGTGCAATGTGCATGATCTATGGTGGTATCTACACCGATATCGTGGGCCTTGTAATTGGCGCTGGTCTCGTCATCATCCAGCGCAAGCAATTTGGTGGCGGCAAGACGGCTGACAAGGTACACGCGTCAGCGAGTTAAGCCCACTAACCAACAAAACCAGTAAGGCAAAACGCCCCGCTCAACTGAGCGGGGCGTTTTGTATGGTGCGATTTAAATCAACAGGCTATCGCAGTTAGCCCACCAGATTATCGACCACTTTCAGTACGGGAGCCGCCTGGTTAAGGGTATAGAAGTGCAGCCCAGGCGCACCACCATCCAGCAGGCGCTGGCAAAGACGGCTTACTGCCTCGGTGCCAAATTTGGCAATGGCTTCGCTGTCATCGCCATAGCTTTCCAGCTGCTTGCGCATCCAGCGAGGAATTTCCGCGCCACAGCTATCCGAAAACCGCGCCAGCTTGGTGTAGTTAGTGATCGGCATAATGCCGGGGATAATCGGCTGTTCAACGCCTAGCGCGCGCACTTTATCAACAAAGTTGAAGTAAGCATCGGCGGTGAAGAAGTATTGGGTAATCGCCATATCGGCGCCCGCCTTTATTTTACGCGCGAAGTTTTCGATATCTTTATCAAGGTTAGCTGCCTGAGGGTGGGATTCCGGGTAGGCCGCCACGGCAATATTAAAATGATCGCCCGTCTCGTTGCGAATAAACTCCACCAGCTCGTTGGCATAGCGTAGCTCGCCGATGCTGGCCATCCCGGAAGGCATATCACCACGCAGGGCGACCAGGCTATTAATGCCTTCTTCGCGGTACTGGGACAGCAAATCACGCAGCTGGGCTTTTTCACTGCCAATGCACGAAAGGTGCGGTGCGGTAGTAATACCGGTCTGGCCAACCGTACGTACGGTGTCCCGCGTACGCGCTTGGGTGGAGCCGCCTGCGCCATAGGTCACAGAGAAAAACCGCGGATTACGAGTGGCCAGCTCATCGCGTACCAGCATCAGCTTGTCGCGCCCAGCATCCGTGTTGGGCGGGAAGAATTCAAAGCTGATACCGAGCGGATGCTGTTGGCTGCTCATGGGGTTTCCTCATACAGAACAATAAAATAAAGAGTGATATTTTGGTGTATTCTCGCTGTTCTATTGCGCCGCGGCTAATGAAAGATTCCACGTTTAGCCTTTAATTCGGCTCATGTTACCCACCCTTTTATGCCGTCAGGAGGGCATATGGAGCTATCACCCAGCGCGTTAATAGGCCCGCTACTCATGCTGCTAAGCTTTGTAGGCTTGGGCTGGATTGCCGCCCAACGGTTAAAAATCGACCCAAGGCCCATTGCCACGCTGCTGGTTTATCTCATTGCGCCTTTAACCATTTTTCGCGCGCTGATGAATGGGGGGCCAACGCCTGAGTACCTGGTCTTAACGCTTTCGCTGTTTGTGCTGGTTAGCCTTCTGGCGCTGCTGGTTCAGCGCGTAACGCAACACCGCTTTGGCCCGCAGGAAGGCGCGCTGCTGGCGTTTTCATCCGGCACAGGCAACACCGGTTATTTCGGTTTACCGGTAGCGCTGATTCTCTTGCCTCCGGAAGGCGTAACGCTCTATCTGTTCTGCATGCTGGGCATCAATTTGTATGAATTTACCGTGGGTTTTTACTTAAGTGCCCGTGGCCACTTCTCGATTCGCCAAAGTCTGATCAAGATTTCACGCCTTCCGCTGATCTACACGTTTTTGCTGGCGCTACTACTGAGCTCGCTCGATGTTACGCTGCCTACGGCCTTGGCTAGCTCGCTGGATGTTTTTCCCGCGACCTATACGCTGCTGGGAATGATGATTATTGGTATGACGCTTAGCCGGGTAACGCTGGCTGCCTGGGATACGCGCTTTATCGCCGCCTGCGTAGGGCTTCGGTATATCGTTTGGCCAGTGGCTACCTTTGCCGCGGTCATGCTATTACAGATGCTCATGCCAGTGCCTGCAGAACTGGCCATGGCGATACTGCTATTAGGCGTGGTGCCCATGGCTTCTAACGTGGTGGTGGTCGCCATGGAGCTGGGTATCCAGCCGCAAAAAGGGGCGCTGGCGGTGCTGGTAACCACGCTGATGGCGCCGCTACTGATTCCCTTCTATCTGGGGCTCATGCTGCGCGCCACCGGGCTTGGTTAGGGTTGTGTCGTAAACCCCGCTACGTTCAACGCGCGAAGCTGCTCAGCCATGGCCTGCATTTGGGTATGGGAGAAAAAGGCCTCAAGCGCCTGGGCTCTGCCTGGACCGATGCCCGGCAGGGCTTCCCAGTCGCCTGGCGGATACGTGCTCGCCACTTGCCAATCAGGCAGGCTGGCAGCGCCAGCAGGCGGCAACCCCAGCCCTTTTAACCAGGCATCATAGGGAGCAGCCTTGGCCGCCTGAAACTGCCGATAAAGTGAGTCGCTACGCGCCTCGCCAATTCCGTGCGCTTGGCGCAGCTGATCGGGTTCAAGCGATAACCAGGCCAGTAGATCCGGCACCAGCCCGGCCTCAAGTAACGCTTGCCAGGTGCCTTCGCCCACGCCTTGAAAACCCAGCTGTTCGCCAAGGTAGGTAAGCCGCGCCAGCAGTTGGGACGTGCAGCCTGGGCTATGCTGAAAACAGCTCAGCAAATGGTAGGTTGTCTCAGAGGGTGCTTCCACGACGGTGCGCTCTTGAGTTTGCCATACCACCTCTTCAAGCTGAGGGATGGTAAGCCCGGCCAGGGTTATGGCCACCTGGTCGCCGGGGCGTATATCGAGGTTTTCCCAGCGGTCGAGTGAGCCCAGCGATACGCGACTGATACGCCGACCTTCCAATTCAATCGGATAGAGCCAGATCAGTGGCGTGATACGCCCAGTTCGCCCAATGCGAAACTCCACGCCACGTACTTCTGCCAGCGCTTTCTGTAGTGGATATTTCCAGGCAATCGCCCATTCAGGCGGGGTCGTGGACCAGCGCCGAATACCCGGGCGCTCCGCCTGTTTAATCACTACGCCGTCGGTTGCAAACGGCAGCGCGCCGTTAAACCACGCCTCCCGCCAGTAAGCCGCATCCGATTCATCACTTAATAAATGCGTGTAGCGGGCGGTATCAAACCCAAGTGCATTCAGTTGCGCCAGCCGCTCAGTCATGTCGGTTGGCCCATCCGGCCAGCCCCATACAAACAGCCCGACCTGCGCCAGCACGTCCTCGGTTGGGCTTGCTTGCGCCATAGCCCCCGCTACGGCCCCGCGGGCCCCCGAGTCAGGCGTACGCGACTGAACATGTCCATCAAGCTGCCAATAAAGCTCGCCCTGAAAAATGGCTGAAGTAGTGCTAGGCAGCGTATTAGGCACGCTGGGTAATTGTAAGGCGCGGGCCGTCCAATCCTGCCCCTGCTGTCCATCCCCTCGGCTGACCGCTTCAACCAACTCGCCTGCCTGATAGCGCAGCGTTACCGCCACGCCGTCCACCTTGGGCTGTATCCATAAATTTTCACGGCGGCTGGTAAAGCGACGCACGCCCGCCTCATCGGTTTTATCCAACCCTTGCTGGGCAGCCGGATGTTCAAGCGTACGTCGGCTGGACGTTACCCGGGTAAGCGGCTGGTGTGCGGTGGTGTCGTTCAGGCAGGCGCGCCAATCCTGAAGGCGGCCAAGGGCCTGGTCATAGAGCACGTCATCAATCAACGAGATGCCTTCTTCATGATAGGCATGGTCCCATTGGGCGACTTGCGCGGCGAGCGCGAGTGTCTCCTGCTCAAGCCGTTCATTGGGCCACGTGGGGCAAGCCGCCATCGCCGTACTACTCGTCACGCCAAGCGCCACCATCAACAGCAGCCCTCTCATGATTTTTCCCCAGCGTGCTGCCAGCATAACGCACTCCCCAAGTAGTTGTACCGCCTAGCCTAAAACACGCAGCATAAAAAAACGCCCCCTGGCAGTGCCAAAGGGGCGTTCTCTTACAAACTGCCTGGCGAATATCTTACAAACCAGCGGCCTTACGCAGCGCGTCGGCTTTATCGGTCTTCTCCCAGGGGAAGGCGGTAAAGGTTTCAGTGTGCTGTTCGCCTTTATCGTCGCTCCAGGTATAGCTGTGCTCGAACGGCGCCCGACCAAAGTGGCCGTAAGCAGCCGTCAGTTGATACATTGGGTGCAGCAGATCGAGCATTTTGGTGATCGCGTAGGGACGCAGATCAAAGTGCTCGTTCACCAGCTCAACAATCCGGGCATCGTCAATTTTACCGGTGCCGAAGGTATCGATAGCCACGGAGGTCGGCTCCGCAACACCAATCGCGTAGGAAACCTGAATTTCGCACTTATCGGCAAGATCTGCCGCGACCACGTTCTTGGCCACGTAACGGCCCGCATAGGCCGCACTACGGTCGACTTTTGAAGGGTCTTTACCCGAGAACGCACCGCCGCCGTGGCGCGCCATGCCGCCGTAGGTGTCCACGATGATCTTGCGGCCGGTTAAGCCACAGTCGCCCACCGGGCCACCAATCACAAACTTACCGGTCGGATTGATGTGGTACTGGGTATTTTCGTTGAGCCATTCAGCCGGAATCACCTGTTCGATGATTTCGCGCTTGACCATTTTACGCAGGTCTTCCTGATCAATCTCAGGGTCGTGCTGGGTGGAAAGCACCACCGCATCAACGCCACACGGCTGGCCTTGTTCATTATAACGGAAGGTTACCTGGCTCTTGGCATCCGGACGCAGCCACGGCAGCAGACCGTTTTTACGCAGCTCAGCCTGACGCTCAACCAAACGATGCGAGTAGTGGATCGGCGCAGGCATAAACGAATCGGTTTCGTTGGTCGCGTAACCAAACATCAGGCCCTGGTCGCCAGCGCCCTGGTCTTCTGGCTTGGTACGGTCAACGCCCTGGGCAATTTCAACACTCTGCTTGCCGATCAGGTTAATCACGCCACAGGTTGCGCCATCAAAGCCCACGTGGGAAGAGGTGTAACCGATGTCGGTAATCACGTCGCGTACCAGCGTTTCCAGATCTACCCACGCCGAGGTAGTAATTTCACCAGCGATAATTGCCACACCGGTTTTCACCATGGTTTCACAAGCAACCCGTGCCTGTTTATCCCGGGCGATAATGGCATCCAGCACCGCATCCGAAATCTGGTCGGCAATTTTATCGGGATGACCTTCGGAGACAGACTCCGAGGTAAACAGGGAATATTCGCTCATCGCGCTCTCGACCCTCTGTATGACGGCTGCTCACTACTCGCAGCATCAGCAGGAAATCACGGCAGGAGGTTCCCTGCCCATATAAGGAAGCGGCATGACCAGGTTGACCACCGCTTCGGGAGGCAGAGTCTACACGCTGTTGGGAGTTCTTCCCAGAATGTGGCCTATAATTTGCCACTACATTTGCCGCCGCATTTGCCGCAACAGGGGAAGTCAGCGACAATAGCGCCTTCATTATTTCCGTTTTCAGGCGAGGAGCACCCCATGCCGTCCCGTTTTGAGCTG
>NZ_JBQSYV010000034.1:0-19876 GCF_052379685.1 Halomonas sp. 111 | reverse complement strand
CGAGTGTGCCACGCTTGAGGATTCACGCCAGGCACTGCATACCGTAGTGGGAGGTCGAACATGAGCCATTCACAGCTAGAAATGTTAACGGGTTTAGCCAAGGATGCTCGCGACCAGGCAGGTCAATTGCTTGCACATGAGCGACAAACCGAGCAGCAGACGGCCGCTCAGTTGCAGTCGCTTAGCCAGTATCGCACGGAGTATGCCGAGCGTCTGCAAAAGGCCATGCGTGAAGGTATTGACCCCGCTACCATGTACAACTATCAGCAGTTTCTGGCCTCACTTGACGCTGCGTTAAGTCGTGCTCGCCAAGCGTTAATCGCTCAACAGCAGCGCGTTCAGCAGAGTCAACAGCACTGGCAACAAGAGCAGCGCAAGCTCTCTTCCTACGATACACTGACTACCCGTCGGCTATCAGAAGAGCACCGTCGTCTTGAACGCCATGAGCAAAAAACCAATGATGACTTGGTGACCAGCCGCTTGGCTCGCCAGCACAATGAAAAACCGCATTAGTGGCACTGAGGAACGATAAATGAACATACAGCTATTGCTGTCAGGAGCACAGAATCAAGGTTCTGCCTCAATGGCCAGCTCGCCTCTCTCTGCGTCAGTAGATACGCCGGATCTTTTTCGCCAGGCGTTATCTCAAGCAGCTAATTTGCCATCAACTAATGCGCCATTACGTGCTACGGAAGTAGACAGCCAAACGCCAGTAGAGTCTCAAGAGCAGCTTGCCTCATTACAGGCCAAATTATCACTCGCAACGAGCGACACGTTAGCGTCACAGCAGGCGGTTAATCCATTAAACAGCGAGTCATTAACGTTTCTTGATGAAATTGCTGCTCGCATGAACCTGCTTGCTTCCTTTGCAGAACCAGCCGAGCCGGCTGAAGCGCTTCAAGGGGTAGCGCCTGAGCTTGAGACACTGCTCCAACAGCTCGACCTAAGCCAAGAGCAGACCGCTGAATTGCTCAGTGCACTCGGCATAGCCCCCCAGCCGGGTATGGCGTTAGAGCACTCAGACAACGCCATTGAATTACTCTCGCATCTTAGCGAAGAGGAAGCGGGTCAGCTTGTTAGCGCGTTAAGTGTCATGCTTACCGCTACGACACAAAGCAGTGCTGGGGCATTAGCTACTCACAAAGGGCCGCAGAGCCAACCGTTGAGCAGTGGCGCCTATCGTCACGATGCCTCAAGCACTCTTTCTACAACCAACGCTATTGCGACAAAGCTAGACACCGCTAACGGCCAACCAACCGTTGCCAACAGCCAGGATGTTTTGACAAAAATTGGCCCATTGACGCCCTCAGCGCCGCTGGCAACGCCAGACGAGCTTGAACCGCTTTTACGTGGTGGCCAACCAGCCGCTGCTGGGTTCCCGAACTCAGCCTCCGCCGGTAATGCCCCTGTAGCAGCGTCCTCGTCGATGCCATCTTCACACGCTTCGCTGGGAACACCAGTCAGCAGTCCTGCCTGGTCTTCACAGCTTGGCCAGCAGTTGGTTCAGTTCGCTCAGCGCGGAGGCGAGCAACAGATTAAGATGCAACTACACCCTGCTGAGCTTGGGCCACTGTCAATTACCTTGAAAGTCAGTGAGCAAGGGACACAAGCACACTTCTTATCGTCGCACATGCAGGTTCGCCAAGTGGTTGAACAAGCGATTCCTCAGCTTCGTGAAGCACTAGCAGAGCAGGGTATTTCGTTAGGCGAAACCTCCGTTGGCGAGCAGCATAATTCCAATGAACAGGCCTTTGCTGAAAAAGGCAATAACGCTGGTGCGCAGGTGGGCAGTAGCGTAACGGACAGTGATCAGGACACGCTAGCGCCCGTTGCGGAGAATATTTCACACCCTCTTGATGGGCGGGTTGATCTTTACGCTTAAATATTCGTTGTACGAGTAGCGACTCACGCGCCCAGGTGCGCAAAACCAAAAGATAGGCTCGCCAAGCGAGCCTGTTCATTTCATCACCGCCCGCCATATTAGGCATAATGCGTAATCAGTGGTGTGTGGCGATTATGGGAACGGAACGACTAATGGCTGAAAAAAGTGGCGGATCCAAAAAACTGCTCTGGATAATGATTGTTCTGGTGCTCCTTTCCTCAGCAGGGGCAGCAGCAGCCATTTATATGGTGCTTGACCAGCGTAATGAACAGAGTGCTGATGGCGAATCACAGCTACCAGCAGAGCGTGAAACGCCTGTATTTACGCGAATTGATCCTTTTACGGTCAACCTTGCAGATGATCGCTATGGTTCTCGCCTCTTGTATACAGGAATTACGCTGCGTGTTGGCAATGAAGAGAGCAAAGCGATTATCGAAGAGCACATGCCTCAAGTGCGTAGCCGTCTGCTGATTTTACTCTCAGGCAAGCAAGCCAGTGAACTTACCTCCACAGAAGGTAAGGAGCAGCTAGCACAAGCGATTATCAGTCGCCTTGGCGTACCCCTGACGGAAAATCAGCCGCCGCTTGATCTACGCGAAGTGCTGTTTACTGAATTTATTGTGCAATAACCCGGGCACTGGAGCCGTTCATGTCGCAGGACGATCTACTGTCCCAGGAAGAAATTGATGCCTTACTAAAAGGCGTCAGTGGTGATGAAGAACCATCGCCCTCCTCTTCGCAGCCAGCTAGCGAGACGCGCATTCGCCCTTATGACCCTTCAACACAACATAGGGTCATCCGTGAGCGCTTACATGCATTCGACTTTATTAATGAGCGATTTGCCCGCTATTTCCGAAATGGCTTGTTTAACTTGATTCGGCGTAGCGCTGACATCACGGTGGAGTCCGTCCGTTACCAAAGCTTTAGCGAGTTTTCGCGTAACGTGCCGGTACCTACCAACTTAAACCTGGTAGCAATGAAGCCATTGCGTGGCTCGGCATTGGTGGTTTTCCCACCTAACCTTGTTTTTATGGTGGTAGACAATCTGTTTGGTGGCGATGGCCGTTTTGTTACCAAATCAGACGGCCGTGAATTTACCAATACAGAACAGCGTATTATTTACCGTCTTCTGAACTTGGCAATTGATGCCTACCAGGAAGCATGGAAGGTCGTGTATCCGGTCGACGTTAATTTTGTGCGCTCTGAAGTCCAGGCCAAGTTTGCTAATATCACCAATTCACCGAACGAAATTGTCGTCAACACCAAGTTCAATATTGAAGTGGGCAATCTCTCAAGTAATTTCCAGATTTGCATGCCCTACGCCATGATTGAGCCTCTGCGGGATCTGCTCGCCAATCCTATTAACGACAGTAATCAGGACCATGACGGCACCTGGTCCCGACGCATGGCCAGCGAGATACGCCAATCAGAAGTAGAGCTGGTGGCAGAGTTTGCTCAAATACCTAGCCGTATTGCACAGGTAATGGGGCTAAAGAAAGGCGATGTATTGCCGCTGGATATTCCCGATACGATTACCGCTCGTGTTGATGGAGTCCCGGTCATGGAGTGCGAGTATGGTAGCCAGCGCCAGCAGCATGCGCTGCGCGTTCTCCATATGATCGACCATGCCGCTATGAATAACGTATCGTCACTGGACTTTATTAAAGGTTCGAAGCGACAGCAAGCCAAGGAATCCAAAGCATGACTGATCCTAATAAACCCGATCAAAATGTCTCCGATGACGATTGGGCGGACGCCATGTCTGAGCAAGAAGAGACGCCAAACGCTGCCGATACGGCTAGCGAGGAAGATCCTTGGGCAGCAGCAATGGCTGAACAAGAGGAGACGACAAACACTGCCGATACGGCCAGCGAGGAAGATCCTTGGGCAGCCGCAATGGCTGAACAAGAAGCCGCCGAGGAGGAGGCCCCAACCCCTGAGGATGCAGCGCCAGACACTTCAGCCGCGAAACCCGCCAGCGATGAAATATTTAGGCCGCTAAGCCCCACTGACGGAAGCAAGCAGACACGCGATCTTGAAATGGTCATGGATATCCCGGTAAAACTGACCGTGGAACTAGGCCGTACGAAGCTTACGATCAAGCAGCTGCTTGAGCTTGCCCAAGGGTCGGTGATTGAACTCGAAGGCTTGGCAGGCGAGCCGATGGATATTCTCATTAACGGCTACTTGATCGCGCAGGGTGAAGTCGTTGTTATCGAAGACAAATACGGTATTCGTATTACCGAAATCATCACACCCTCTGAGCGCATTCACAAGCTTAACCGATGAGTGCTGACACCTCTCCATTGCAAGATGGAACTATCGATGCGCTAGGCAGCAGCGGTGATGCGTTTATCGGCATGGCCATGTTCGGTAAAACCGCCGCTGCCTTGGCATTGGTTATAGTCATGATTCTACTCTGCACAGCGCTCTTAAAGCGCTGGCAGAATGCTCGCCCGCAACTGGGAGCCCACCTACGCGTCATTACGAGCACGGCGGTCGGCAACCGCGAGCGCGTCGTCGTCGTCGAAATTGAAGACACGTGGCTGGTTCTTGGAGTAGGCAATGGCCGAGTCACCAAGCTGCATGAGCGCCCGGCACCTGACGACAGACCTGCTCCTTCCCCTCGTTCTGATTCGCCGCCTTTTGCACAACGGCTTTCTCAGGCGCTGGCAAAGCGTCGGCGTAAAGGCTCCGATACCGACCCACATCAAACACCATGAGGCATAGGATGCACTCCGTTAGGTCCTACTGGCAGCTTTGGCTGCTGTTTGGCGTTGCTGTCGCACTTTGTATGTTGACTAACCCCGTGCATGCACAACAATTGCCAGGCATTATCTCTCAACCGCTTGAGGATGGCGGTCAGCAGTGGTCGCTATCGCTTCAAACACTGCTGCTTTTAAGCTCGCTGGCGTTCCTGCCAGCGATGCTACTGATGATGACCAGCTTTACACGGATCATTATTGTGCTGAGCCTGCTGCGAACCGCGATGGGCACGCAGGCAACACCACCCAATCAGGTGCTGCTGGGTATCGCGCTGTTCCTAACCTTTTTTATCATGTCACCCGTTCTTTCTCAGGTGTATGACACAGCCTGGCAGCCTCTATCGAACGAGACGATTAATTTTGAAGAGTTTTTGCTGCGTGCCCAGCTACCGTTTCGTGAGTTTATGCTTGCCCAAACGCGGGAGCCTGATTTAGCCCTATTCGTCCGCTTGGCAGACGTAGGACCTTTGCAAGGTCCTGAAGAGCTCCCCATGCGCGTGTTATTGCCTGCCTTTGTCACCAGCGAGCTTAAAACTGCCTTTCAAATCGGTTTTACTATTTTCATTCCCTTTTTGATTATCGACCTGGTGGTCGCCAGCACGTTAATGGCGTTGGGAATGATGATGGTGCCGCCCGTGACGATTTCATTACCGTTCAAATTAATGCTTTTTATACTGGTTGACGGTTGGCAGTTAATCGTTGGCTCACTCGCCCAAAGCTTTTACGTTACCTAGGTGCCGCGCCAGCGGCAAGGAGCAAGCATGACCCCTGAGGTGGTAATGAGCATGGCGTATCAAGGCATGCGCGTCACACTATTTCTGGCAGGCCCCATACTGCTGGCGGCACTTTTTACCGGCTTACTTGTTAGTCTTTTTCAAGCGGCCACGCAAATTAACGAAATGACGCTCACCTTTATCCCTAAAATCCTGGCGGTGTTTGCCGTTCTGGTTTTGGCGGGCCCGTGGTTGATTAGCTTGATTACGGATTTTACGACACGACTGTTTACTAACATTCCCAACATGGTGATGTAGTGCCATGGTGGAAATCACCTTTGCTCAGTTGCAAGGCTGGTTGATAGCCTTTTTATGGCCCTTTGCGCGCATTACAGCATTTATGGCCGTTTCCCCGCTGTGGGGACATTCCAGCATCCCTAACCAGGCAAAAGTGGGAATCGCCGCGTTAGTGACCATTGTGATTGCACCGATTCTCCCAGCCATGCCGAATGTCGCCATTATGTCCTGGGCAGGCATAGGGATCATGGTAGAACAAATAGTGATCGGACTAGCCATAGGGTTGGTCATGCATATTGTATTTGCGGTTGTTCAGGCGGCAGGTGAGTATATTGGCTTACAAATGGGGCTCGCGTTTGCCACGTTCTTTGATGCTTCTAGTGGCACCAACATTATGGTGCTATCACGCATTTTATATATGATCACATTGCTCATGTTTTTAGCGTTTAACGGCCACCTAATGGTGCTTGAAACGCTGATCATGAGTTTTGAGACACTGCCCATCGGGATAGCCGGTTTGAACCCGGGGGCCTTCGATCTTCTGGCCCGCTACGCAGGCACTATTTTCGCCGCAGGTATGCTTCTAGCACTACCCGTTGTGGGCGCGTTACTGATTATCAACCTATGTCTCGGTATTCTTAATCGCTCCGCCCCTCAGCTTACCGTGTTCAATATTGGCTTCCCCACCTCACTCACCGTCGGGCTAACGCTCTTGATGGTCTTAATGACGCGTATTGACCGTTTTCTACAGGCCCTCTTTAGCCAAGGGCTGGGAATGATGCAAAACCTGATAGAAGCCATGGCTCCTTTAAACTAACAGCGCCTATAAACTAAAAAGCCCTGTTACGGTAAATAACCGTGACAGGGCTAATATCATGCTCTTATCTGTTTTTACATATAGTTAAACAGTGACAAGCCCTTAACATCCACAAACGTCTTCTGCGCGGCCTGCATGCCCACCTGGCGCAGGCTATACTCAGAAATAGCCTCCACATAGTCCAGATCTACTAGATCCGACAGCGTTTGCGTATAGTTCATCGTGCGGTTACTGCCCACCGCATCAATAACGTCCAACTCATTAAGGCGTGCGCCTGCAGAGGCACGCACGGTCAGCACGTTATCCAATGCGTTATCCAGTTCGCGCATCGAGCTATTTAAGGTGTTACGCATAGCCGCTTTTTCAGTATCCGTTTGTGCGGGATTATCCAGCACGCCAATCGCCGCTTCCAGAGTCTTAAAGAGATCTGCAGGCTGTTCTGAAGTTCCTGGGCGGGCCATGGAAATTTCGTCGCCGTCTGCCGGTTCCCCTGTAAGGGTAATGCTGATGCCGCCAAACGATAACTGTTGTCCATCACCCGCATAAGCAAACGGACCTGGTGTCGTTTGACCATCGGGGATGATGTCGCCATCAGTCCCAGTTACGTTATAAGTAATATCACCACTATCATCATCGACGTTGAATTTGATGGTGAATGCCTGCCCATAATCATCATTGGTAACATCTTTAACGTTAGGGCCCGAAAAAGTCACATTGCCACCATTTCCCGGCGCTGCTTTCGCCACGTAGCTAGCACTACTTGGCACACTCTGGAAAATAGTTTTACCATTTTCAGTCACCGGCATTAACCGGGAGGAATCAACCTGCTGCTGGCGACTATTAGCATCACCGTTATATTCAACGCTGCCTTCTGCATTTTTAGCAAACGGAGGCGCATTATCCTTGTAACCGCCAAATAGATAACGGCCATTACCATCGGTAGCGTTTGCCTGACCGATGAGCGTTTCGTAAACGCCTTTTAATTCACTAGCAACCGACTCACGGTCCACATCACTGAGGGTATCGCTGGACGCTTGGATGAGCAGCTCTTTTGCGCGGATTACCGCATCGCTCACGCTATTGAGGATACTCTCTGTTTGTGCTACTGAGTTGCGAGCCGAGACACGCGAATCAGCGTATTGCTCAGTAATAGCGATCGACTGATCAACGCCCACCGCACGTGAGGCCGCCTGCGGGTCATCCGAGGGGTTGACCACCCGACGACCACTGGCGAGTTGCTGACTCACCTTTAAGAAATCACTTTGCTGGCGATTCATGGAGGCCGTGCTTTGCTCAAACATCGTTACGCTGCTAATACGCATAGCCTAGACTCCTGGATTAACCGCGCAGGTTCAAGATGGTGTCCATAATAGAGCCCGCCGTATCGATGACACGCGCATTGGCCATATAGTACTGCTGGTAGCGAATCAGATTGGCAGCCTCTTCGTCCAGGTTTACGCCAGACTCAGACTGCTGCACCGCACGCAGCTGATCGGTTAGTCCTTGACGCGCATCCAGGTTGACTTGAGTAATATTGGCACGGTTACCCACATCACTCACAATGGAGGCGTAGGCAGAACTAACGGAGGCTGAGCCTCCTACCACAGCTTCACTCTGCAACTTTTGCAAAGCCAATGCATTACGGTTATCACCCGAGGCCGCGATAATGTTTTGAGCAACCGTTAACGTCGCCTCTCCGTTAGTAGGGAGTGAAGAAAGCGTAAAGCTCATTCCATCAATTTCAACCGTTTCGCCACCTTCCAAAGGATCACTATCCACATCAAACGGCTGACCATCAACGCGGACCGTTGCCCCCGCTGGCTCTACCTTTAGCGCACCCTCTGAATCCAGCGTTAACGTATACTCTTTATGGTTAGAGAACGCCCCTGGCGACATCTTCAGGTCATCAACGGCTAAATCACCCGAGTGTTTAAATGAAGTAAGAGAACTGCCTTCTTCACCGTCTAAGCCTGCATCACCTGCGGCTATTTTATCCCCGTCCGTAATCGCCACCTTCATATCCTGGCCGGCGCGACGAACAGGCTGAATTTCGAACTTATCGCCATTCTGTGGCGTACTCTCAAAGGCAACATTAACGCCACCAAAGGACAGTACTCCGCCATCCAATGTGAAGTCCACCTCGTCACCACTGTCATTACGTGTCACGCTAAACGCGTCATTGCGATAACTGATGGTGTAGTCTGTAGCGCGTAGCTCATCAATATTATCCGTATCGAATTCAACGGATGCTATTTCAGAGGCATTGCCTTTATAGCTGTATCCTAGCGGCTTACTTAGTTCAAAGAAGTCCCCACCCAATTCACCATCCAGGTCCACACCCTTTTTATGCTGATCGTTAAAAGCAACCGAGAGCGAAACAGCCAGCTGACCAATCTGGTTCTGCGTTTTATCCAACGTCTCGGAACGAAACGCCATTAGTCCGCCCAGCGTACCGCCTTTTATCGTTGACTCATTTAACTTTACAACGTTACCACTACCATCGCGATAGCCAACTATGGTGCGTTGTGGGTCGTTGTCAGCCTGTACAGCCTCGAGTTTAAAGGAGTCTGTACCCGTCACGAGCGGCTGGCCGTTGGGAAGGCTAATGTTATAGGTTTTACCGTCCTGAATATTCAGGCGCAGATCCATTCGCTCGTTAAGCTCAGAAACCAGATGATCGCGCTGGTTAAGCAGGCTATTAGGCGCATCCCCCGTACGCGCACGCGCCAGAGAAATTTCTTTATTCAGCCCCGCAATCTGCTCAAGCGAGTTATTAATTTGGGTAACTTCATCCTTGATTTGGCTATTAATATTGCTCTGCATATCCTGCAGATAGCCATCAAAGGATCGAAACTGAGCACTTAATGTGCTTGCTGTTCCAAGCACCCCTTGACGAGCGGCCGGGTCAGATGGCGAGCTTGCCAGGTCTTCAAGCGAAGAAAAGAAGCCCTGCATCAGCGGCGCCAAACCAGCGGCTCGGTCGGCCAGCAGGTTATCGATTTGCGAGACCTGATTGTTATAGGTCTCAAGCGCACTCGATTGTGTCTTCGCGCTATTAAGCTGGTTAGCGACATAGGTATTAAACTGCCGCTCAATGGCATTCACTCTCACGCCACCGCCCACATTTCCCTCACCCAACTGAGTGAGTTCGCGGTTGTAGCCCGGCGTGTAAACATTGCTGATGTTGTTACTGGTGGTGTTTAAGGCATTCTGGGCAGCATTAAGGCCGCTTAAGCCAACAGAAAACATGCTCATGGTTGATATCCTTAGGCCGATACCTAATATATCGGCAGCACCCTAAAAAACTTGAGCCCTACCTAGCGCGAATCCGCCAGGTAGGTGCTCTCTGTTGTTAGCGACCCCATGGTATTCATAACGGCTATCAGCTTTTGGGCGTAGCGCGGGTCTGTGGCATAGCCGCCTCGCTGCAACGCATGCGCGGCTTGCTCGGCACTGGGCGCCTGCACCACCGCTGCGTAACGCGAATTTTTGCCGATCAGGTTGGCATAATCGGTAAGCGAATGCTCAAACGAATCATAGACACGGAACGTATCAACCACCTGTGTGCGGCGCCCGTTAATATATTCATGCGTCACAATATCGGTGGTTTTACCCTGCCAGTGGCTACCCGCTTTAATCCCGAACAGGTTATGGCTGTTGCCTCCCTGACGGGTGGCTATTTCATGCTGCCCCCAGCCAGTTTCCAGGGCTGCCTGTGCTAATATCAACTCGGCGGGAACACCGCTTGCTTTACTGGCAGCTTGAGCGGGAACCGCCAATTTATCGATAAAGCGCTGCACATGCTCTGGCGCGTTGTTATTAGCGCCAGGCATGCCAAGTGATGCCTGCTCACCAACGTCAGCACGCTTGCGTATCGCATCCAGCTCTGACAGAAAGCGACCGCTTCCCGGAGAATTAGAAGGGTGCTCTCCTTGCGGCTGTATGGCGCCATCCAGCACACGTGGAGTGCCGCGTGGAATACCGGCAATGAGCGCTTGTAGTTCTTGGTCGGCTACATTTTCTTCGCCCACCACACCTTGGCGCTGAAGCTGCTCGACCAGTACATCCGCCAGGCCTATTCCTTTGGATGCAATGACCTGCGACCACTGCTGGTCCAGCATCTGCTGATAGGTATCAGTCGTCGTGCTACTCATCAGATCTGAAGAGGGAATAGCGTCACGCATGCTCTTCATCATCATATGCACAAAGAGCGCTTCAAACTGTTGGGCGGCTGAGTCTACTCCCGCTTCCGGGTCGACGCGCGCCGTATGCTGCAATCGCTGAAAACCCTGAACGTCTAACGCAAACTGGCCGGTCATATCATTAGAGACGCTCATTAAATCACCTCCAGCTCGGCACGCAGCGACCCAGACGCTTTTAGCGCCTCAAGAATCGTCATCAAATCCTGAGGTGTCGCCCCCAAGGCATTCAGCGCATTAACCACGTCCGTAAGCTGAGCACCCTCTACGATTTGTAGATACGCTTCCTGCTGCTCAATATCGATGTCCGTATCCGGTACCACAACGGTTTGGCCCTGACTAAACGGGCCTGGCTGGCTCACACCCAGGTTTCTATCGATGGTGATTGATAGGCTCCCGTGGGCGACTGCCGCTTGGCGTAACGTCACAGCACTGTTCATTACCACGGAACCAGTACGCGAATTTAATACCACTCTGGCCGGCGCTTCGGTGGGCGTTACCTGAACGTTCTCTACGCGTGCCATAAAGTTGACCCGCGCGTTAGCATCGACAGGGCCATCCAGCGCAATGACACGCCCATTACGGGCATAGGCCACCGATTGGCCAAATTCGTTATTAATCGCGGTCACCATACGCTGCACGGTACCGAAGTCCGCTTCATTTAATTGCAGTTCAAGCATCCCGCCGTTGCCGCCCAGATTAAGTGCTACTTCACGCTCAACCAGTGCGCCACCTGGGATTCGGCCTGCAGCCTGCTGGTTAATCTGTACGCTGCTACCGCCTGCCTGGGCGCCCGCACCGCCTACCAGCATATTGCCTTGAGCAATCGCGTAGGTATCGCCATCCGCACCTTTTAACGGTGTCATCAATAGCGTCCCCCCGCGTAGGCTACGCGCGTTGGCAATAGATGAAACCACAATATCCACACGCTGCCCTGGTCGCGCAAAAGGCGGTAAATCTGCGGTCACCATTACCGCCGCAACGTTACGTAGCTGCATATTGGTGCCTGGTGGAATAGTCACGCCGAGCTGAGACAGCATGTTGGAGAGGCTTTGGCTGGTAAAGGGGGCCTGGGTTGTTTGGTCACCCGTGTTATCCAGCCCGACCACCAAACCATAACCCACCAATTGGTTATCGCGCACGCCTGCAAAACTGGCTAGCTCAATCACGCGTTCGGCATAAACGGGTAAAGCAAGTAGGCACATAAGTAGCAGAGCACCCAGTTGCGCCAGCCGCATTTTAATTAATCGAAAACCGTTTAGCTGCATGACGATCACTCTAGGCCACTAAGTTGTTTAGCCATTCCAGGTACCATTAGAAGGGCGAAATATTCAAGAAAAAGCGTTGCAGCCATCCCATGTGCTGAGCTTCATTAATATAGCCATCCCCAACATACTCTATGCGCGCATCCGCTACTTGCGTGGAAGGCACCGTATTCTGGGTGGTAATCGTACGTGGATTCACGACACCTGAAAAACGTATGAACTCGGTCCCTTGGTTAATGCCGATCTGCTTTTCGCCCCTAACACGCAAGTTACCGTTATTCATGACTTCTAAAACCGAGACGGTAATGGTGCCGGTAAACGAGTTGTTCGCTTGCGCGCCGCCACCGCCGTTAAAATCGCTGGCCCCGGCAATATCGAAACCATATTCAGCCAGGGTGTCGAGCACATCAGGCAACTGGGCAAGATCCAGCGATGCGCTGCCGTTACGCGACGCATTTGTGCGCGCATTTTTGCTGGCGCTTACCTGCTCATCCAACACTATGGTGAGGATATCCCCCATTGCTCTTGGTCGACGGTCTTCAAAGAGCGGCTGATAGCCTTGCCGGGCTTGGTAAATTGAGCCATTGGGAATAGGCGGTGGGCGATCAACAATTTCAATCTGCTCTTGTTCACCCACTACTGAGGCGCGGGGTATCTGGGCACAGCCGGCCGCCAGTAAGGTAAAAAACAGCAAAGCAATAACGCTTAGCCGACGGCTAACATGGTAAAAATCCCGCATGGTTCAATAAACCTCAACGCGCTCTTTATAGTTGACTCAAACGTGCCAACATTTCATCGCTGGTAGATACGGCTTTGCTGTTAATCTCATACGCGCGCTGGGTTTGGATCATGCTAACCATCTCTTCCACAACGTTCACGTTCGAGGTCTCGACGTAGCCTTGGAACAAGCGCCCGGCACCGTTAATACCCGGAATATTTTCATTGGGAGCACCGGAGGCACCGGTTTCCAGGTAAAGGTTTCCACCTATGCTTTCTAAACCAGCGGGATTAATAAACGATGTCAGCGTGACTTGGCCAATATCGTTGTCTACCGCAACGCCTGGCTGACGAACACTTACCGTACCATCTTCAGCGATAGTCACAGCCAAGGCATTTTCCGGCACAAAAATAGCTGGCTCCAGCGGGTAGCCATTCGCCGTTACCATCTGACCATTTTCGTTGAGCTGGAAGCTTCCGTCCCGGGTATAGCCACTCGTACCATCAGGCAACAGCACTTGGAAAAAACCTTCGCCGTTGATAGCAAGGTCACGCGAGTTTTCGGTTTGCTCCAGGCCACCTTGAGTATGTAAACGCTCGGTGGCCACGGCCCGAACGCCGGTACCGACCTGCATACCTGAAGGCAGCCGGTCCTGGATATTGTTCTGTGCTCCTGGCTGGCGCATATTCTGGTACAGCAAATCTTCAAACACGGGGCGCGAACGCTTAAAGCCATTGGTGCTAACGTTGGCCAGGTTATTGGATATAACATCCAATTTCGTTTGCTGAGACTCAAGCCCGGTTTTAGCAGTCCACAAAGAAGTAATCATGAGTGTTCGTGTTCCCTTGTTAGGCGGCTGCTATCAGCCCTGAATAGAGAGCATGCTGTTGGCCCGCTGAGCATTCTCATCAACGGTGCTGAGCACTTTCATTTGCATATCGTAACGTCGCGCGACATCAATCATCGCGACCATGGCATCCACAGCGCTGACATTACTGCCTTCAAGCGCACCGCTGACCAAACGAGCATCCTCGTTTCCTGGCAGCACGCCAGGTGCTCCCGCGTCATTGAGCGGAGAACGAAACAAGCCATCATCACCGCGCGTCAGTAACTGATCATCTGGCGTTACCAATTTGATCCGGCCAACATCAACGAGCGCTTCCGGGCCCTCGCCTTCAGGAATAGCGCTAATCGTGCCGTCGGCGCCGATGGATACCTGCGCCCCTTGAGGCACCGCAATAGGACCAGCATCGCCCATCACTGGGCGCCCTACGTTTAGCAGAACACCATCGCTATCCAGCTGCAGGTCGCCACGGCGTGTGTAGGTTTCCGTACCGTCGTCCGCTAACACCGCCATCCAGGCATCACCCTGCATCGCGATATCCAGCGCACGTCCGGTAAACTCAACCGGCCCTTGTGAAAAATCACTTCCCGGCGTGGTGGTCATGACTGACGTACGCGTTGCCAATAACGCTTCGCCTTGAACGGGCACCGAGCGCGCAGCCTGAAGCTGCGCACGAAAGCCGGTGGTGGTCACGTTCGCCAGGTTATTGCTGACCACCGACTGCTGATCCATGGCGTTTTTAGCACCGCTCATGGCGGTATATAGCATTCGATCCAAGTGATTTACTCCTTACAAAAAGGGCCCATTATTAAAGGTTAATAATGGTTTGCAGGAGCTCATCCTGGGTGCTGATGGTTTGTGAGTTGGCTTGATAGGCGCGCTGAGCGACAATCATATCTACCAGCTCACGCGCCATATCGACATTGGAGGTTTCGACTGCACTCGCCTCAATCATGCCACGCAGACCAGTTCCCGCTGCGCCGACCAACTCTTGTCCTGAAGAAGCGGTAGCGGTCCATAGGTTATCGCCTTCGGGCTTTAAACCCTCAGGGTTACGGAAGCTAACCAACGCAATTTGGCCAGCGGCACGCGACTGCTCGTTTGAATAATTGCGCATCACAGTGCCGTCATTTTGGATGGTGATACCCACCAAGGCGCCCGAGGTATAACCGTTCTGGGTCAGGGCGCTAGTGGTAGAGTCATTGCCGAACTGGGTAGAGCCCGCGGGATTGTACTTGAAAACCAGCGGCTCGCCACCACTGTCGATATCGAAAGCGATTTCCTTCTGCTGACCGCTTTCCAGAGCGTTGAAGGCGGTGAGCCAAGTCGCCTGGGCGGTATCACGCGTACCCTCGGCTGCGGTCAGCGCCGTTGCGGCAGTCGTCAGTTCGGCGTTGGCAGCATCAAGCGCTGTCTGGGCATTAGCCGCCG
This sequence comes from Halomonas sp. 111, assembly GCF_052379685.1. Classification (NCBI taxonomy): domain Bacteria; kingdom Pseudomonadati; phylum Pseudomonadota; class Gammaproteobacteria; order Oceanospirillales; family Halomonadaceae; genus Halomonas; species Halomonas sp. 111. Next base: position 4,945 of record NZ_JBQSYV010000034.1, on the reverse strand, counting down.
CTGTTTGGGCAGCCGTAACTGCTTCCTCGGCCGTCGTCAGTTCAGTATCGGCAGCATCAAACGCTGCCTGGGCTGCCGTCACCGCCTCTTGAGCATCGTCATAGCCAGGATCGCCAGGAGCAAGCGCGGCAAGGGCCGCCTCGGCAGTGGTCAGTGCAGTCTGAGCTTCAGCCTGTGCAGTTTCAGCAGCACCCCGTGCAGTCTCAGCATCAGTCTGCGCAGTCTGAGCATCGTCTAGCTCGCTCTCGCGCTGGGTGGCTAACGCTTGGGCCGTATCGCGCACTTCCTGAGCGTTCAGGAAGCCCGTCTGAGCCACCTGATAATTTTCTTGGGCGGTGAGGTAGTCAGCGCTGCTTTCACGCACCCCGACCAGACCACCGTTGGCATTGAACTCCACCAGGAAGTCATTGGCCGGGTCATAAGTGCCATCGGCCACCACCTTGGCCTGCCAGACGTTCTGACTCTCGGCACCACCGACCTTTTCGTAGTAAACCGTGGCGTTCACTGGGTTGCCCAAGGAGTCGTATGCAGTGAAGTTATTGACATAGTGGTAATCGATGATCTCACCACTGGCGAGTTCAGTACTGCTGAGATCGCTGCCGGAAACCTCACGGGAATCCAGGTTGAAGGTCACATTGACGTTAGTAGTGGCATTCGCACCCAGCTCATCCGAATCAACCGTCAGCGCTACCGGCTGGCCACCCGCCTGAACCTGGCCTTGGGCGTTGACGCCGTAGCCCATAATTTGCGCGCCCTGCGCGTTTACCAAACGCCCATCCGCCGTCATAGTCAGTTGGCCATTACGGGAATAGCCGACTTCGCCATTTGTTTGCTGAAAACGGAAGAACCCGTCTCCCGCAATGGCTAGATCCATATTGCGGTTAGTAGATTCCACATTACCCTGGCTAAAATTCTGCAATACCGTGGAGGTGCGAACACCAAGCCCAATACGTGACTCTGCAAAAACATCGGCAAACTGAACATTGGAGCTTTTAAAACCAACCGTTTGCGAATTGGCAATATTGTTACCGATAGCGCCCAGTTTTTGCTGTTGAGCGTTAAGACCACTTAGTGCTTGTGAAAAGCTCATGATGTTCCCCTGAAAAAGATATTGTTTAGCGAATAGTCAAAGAATTTGTTTAATTTGATCGAGAGCTACCTGACCATAAACGGCCCCTAGATCCAGGCGAACATCACTGCCACCAGCTCCTGGCGATACTCCTTGAACGAGCGCATAATTAAGTGCTCGTGACTCAAGCAGCTCACCTTCTGCATTCATCGCCTTGAAGTTAACGCGGTAGGCACCTGCCGGCACTGCCACGTTATCGTTGGTTAAACCACCCCAGCTAAAGGATTCGACACCTGCAGCAACAGCACCAAGATCCTTGGTGTAAACCACCTCGCCTGCTTTGCTGACTACGGTGACCTCAACATTTTCAGCAGCGCTATCCAGTTCAATACCAAACGGTGTCGCGTAAGAGCCGCTTTCTTCGTCAACACTGACCATCACGTTATTGCCAGGCACCAATACGGCCTTATCAATCAATCCTGCGGCCTTCAACGCCTGATTGGCGTCCATTTGGCTGGTAATACCTTTGAGCGTGCTATTCAGCTCTTCGATACCGCTAACAGTATTGATCTGTGCCAGCTGGGACGTCATTTCCGCGTTTTCCATCGGATTTAGCGGGTCCTGGTTCTGCAGCTGGGTGATCAGCAGAGTCATAAAGCTATTGCGAAGCTCGTCTGACTGGCGAGCCGATAGACCGTTAGAGCCACCGCTGTTAATACTATTAACAACACTCGTATCGATACTACTCATGATTACCCCTCACCCAGTGACAGCGTCTGCATCATCATCTGTTTTGTGGTATTGAATACCTCTACGTTCGCCTGATAAGAGCGGGACGCGGAAATCATATTCACCATTTCATGCACAGGCTCTACATTGGGCTTGGCCACATAGCCATCTTCATCAGCGGAGGGATGATTGGGCATGTATTCCAGACGCAGCGGTGAGTCGTCTTCCACAATGTCGGAGACTCTCACGCCACCAATACCAAAACGGGTGTTTTGTGCCTGCGCTTCAAACATCACGTGTTTCGCGCGGTATGTTTCACCATCAGGCCCGGCAATACTATCGGCGTTGGCCATATTGCTGGCGGTGACGTTCATTCGCTGGGATTGAGCGCTCATGGCAGAGCCAGCAACATCAAACGCTGAAAACATCGACATTAGTTATCTCCTACGCAGTTTGCTGGCCTACTCAGGCTGCATTGCGTTTTTTAGACCTTGGATACGGCGATTCATGATCGTCAGTGCCGCTTGGTAACGCACGGCATTATCAGCAAACTGTGTACGCTCGCGATCCATCTCAACCGTATTGCCGTCCAAACTCGGCTGGGAAGGAATTCGGTACAGTAACGCCGCATTACCGGCGCCTTGCCAAGCAGGCCCGGCACCGGCCAAATGCTGTCCAGACGTCCGGGCGAGCGTTAATCCCCCTTGGCTGCCCTGTTGTGAAACGCCACCGTCAACGGCTTTTTTAAGCTCGTTGGCAAAATCAATGTCCCGCGCCTTATAATTTGGCGTGTCGGCATTCGCAATATTAGCGGCCAGCACTTCATGACGCGCTTGACGCAAGCCTAATGCCTGCTGGTGGTAGTTAAAGGCAGATTCTAGTTGATCAAGCATGCCGCGCCCTCGCTCGCCGGGAGGCAAAAAAATTAAATTTATCGATGGTGAAGAATACGCTTACGGCTGTCAGCCCAAAGCATGGAACAGCTAGCGTTTACACCAGCATTTCGTCTGTTTCATCTACTTCTTTTTCGCTACACTTACTGACTAAATCTCGTTATCCCCCGCCTGCTGAGCTGCCCCGCCATGTCACATCCGCTGCACATAAAACGTTGCTTCTCAGCAGTACTCACGCGCTATTTTTCACTGGTGGCCTGTTTGGCGTGTTTCTCAAGCGCACAGGCAGACGATGCGCTCATGCAGGAAGTGCATCAGTTTTTGTATCAACAAACGCAGCCTCTAGGAGAGGAGGTGGTCATTGATGTGCGCCCTCCTTCTCCTCACTTACCGCTCTGCGTTCAGCCGGAACCTTTTTTGCCCAATGCGGGTCAATCACCACTAGGACGTGTTTCGGTAGGTGTTCGCTGCGGTGAAACACATCAGCAAGTGCGCTATTTACAGGCCCAAATTGATGTTATTGGCAACTATTGGGTAGCCCAACACGATATTAATCGCGGCACGCTGATTACCCCTGATATGCTCGTTGAGCAAAGTGGTAATTTGGGGGAGCTTTCGTCGCAGGCCCTAACCAATGAAGAAGAAATTGTTGGCAAGGTTGCTCAGCGGCAGATTCGAAGTGGCAGTACCTTTTTAACCCACTTCTTACAAACGCCTTCGGTTGTTGAGCGCGGTCAGCGGGTTACGGTCATCGCTCAAGGCAATGCTTTTCGCGTTTCACGCGAGGGAGAAGTGCTGGAAAGCGGAGGGGTAGGAGACCAGGTTCGCGTGCGCTTTGATACCCGTGAAATAGTAACGGCACGAATTAATGAACAAGGCATTTTAGTGGTGGATTTTTAGATCTGGTCTAAAGTTTTAACCACCAGGGCCGATAGTTGTTATCACTGACGCCGAATACACAGACGTTGACCATAAGGCACACAACGTGAACATTGATAACCTCAATTCATTGTTACGCTCGAACCAAGCGCAGCAACGTGATGAAACACAAAAGATGGGCGGCCCCAAGGCGACTGAAGTCGCTGGTCAAACGCGTGAATCTACTCAGCTTAGCCATTCTCATTTCGATGATACGCAGGATATCGATATGGCAAAAGTTCAAGAGATTCGCGACGCTATTCGTGAGGGCCGTCTTGAAATTCGAGCTGACCGTATTGCAGATGGCTTGATTGCCAATCTTTCAGAGTTATAAGGTAGCGTATTATGAGCCTTGCCCATTTGCTTTCCGACCAGCAGCAACGTATTGATGAGCTAGTGGCGCTATTATCGAGTGAGCAAACACTCTTAACGCAGGGTGACATTGACGGAAAAGCGCTTGCCGATACAGCAGAAGGTAAACAAGCGCTGCTGGCCGATATAGAGCGCATTGAAACGCTACGCCGCAATGTTCAAAAGCGACTTGGCTATGAAGACAACGCCAATGGGGCACGCTTGGCTGCTCGTGATGCTGGCTGTCAAACGGCTTGGGAAACGCTACTCGAAAAGAGCGAGCGTGTTGCGCGTATGAACGAACTAACCGGTCAAATGCTGTCGGTACGCATGAAGCACAATCAGGAAATGCTGGACTATATACGCCAAATTGCGGAAAAAACACTCTATAAACCTGATGGGCGTAATAGCGCGCAGTCAGGAAGAATCAACGCATCCGCCTAGTTATCCCCTTTAGGCAAGTATCCCTTCTACAGCTTCAATAAAAGCCTACTTTTTTATTACTGGCTCCGTACCCGAACGTTTTGCCAAGCCAACGGCAGCACCGGTCATGCCGTAATGAATGGGCTTTTAGCCTCGCACCACGCATGTTAGCTGCGTAATTTCCCCCATTCTGGATGTAACAACTGAAGAAAGCCGCCTTGCTTTACAGAAGCAGCTAAAGGATAGCCTGTCGACTTCTTTTTCAATGCCATTGATTTACGGCATGGCGATACTCTTTTCCTACACGTCTGGATCAATTAATGATGGGTAACCTGCAGACGCTCATGCACGTAAATGCTTTCACATCTGCCGATGCTGACAGCTTTTGGGATTAGGAAAGAAAATCTATTGAATAGTAATGGGTTCTACTCCTCTTACACGCATAAAAAAATCCCCCGAGGCGCGAGCCCCGGGGGATTTTTCACAATAAGTGTCTGACGATGACCGGGGCGGCCATCCGACGGCCGGCGCTCCGGGACTCTCGCATGGGGAGACCCTTTTC
>NZ_JBQSYV010000033.1:0-20052 GCF_052379685.1 Halomonas sp. 111 | reverse complement strand
ATAAGAATAATGGTAATTTGACGTGAGTGTGAAAAGCGCATTCTTAGACGCGCACTCCCGGAAAAATTGCGCCATCACCTGAAGCCCTTGAATCCGCATGCGAATGCAATGGCCTTGTTCAGCCAGCTACATACTACTGTCAACCACCGTAAGGTTGTCTTGGTCTGCGCAACAATATCTTCTTCATTAACTAAGACCCTCTCCTAGGGAATCTGCGCAGTCAACGAATCGGAGGCGTCCAATAGCCTGCTCGTCACAGAGTCAACAGCCGTTGCACAGATCTCGTTACGGTTGTACCAGACCCTAACGAGTTTAATGGCGTACAGTTACCACACCAGCCCGAGCCAACTCGGTGAATCGCATTACCTTTTCTTCAACTGTTCATTTTATTTCAGCTTAAAACCGAGAGGTTGCCTGAAGTTTACTATCTGGATTGAGTATTGCACGAGGGGCTTTCATCATGGCCTGAAACTCCAAAGCGAAGACTTGAATGCAAAATCACAGGCCAGCGGGCAATAGAGTGATCAAGCACACTCATAAGACCGGCGCAAACAAATAGGCCGCTCGAGCCGCCACCCGATGCCAAAGCGGCTTATCGCTGATCTCTTCTGGCTGCATCTGCCGTGCCCGCGCGAAATCCGCCTTGAACATCGCATCAACCTCGGCGGCAAAGTCGGCGTCCATCACCATCGCCGTCACCTCGAAGTTGAGTCGAAAGGAGCGGTTGTCGAGGTTAACGGTACCCACTGCCGCACCGATTTCGTCAACCAAAAAGGCTTTGCCATGTAAGAAGCCCCCCTCGTAGCGATAGACCTCGACCCCCGCCTCGAGAAGCGAATCGAGAAAGGCATAGGCCGCAAAGTAGGTTAGAAGGTTATCTGGACGTTCGGGAATCAGGATTTTCACCTCTACTCCGCTTAACGAGGCTAGTTTAAGCATCGCCAGCACCCCCTCATCTGGCACAAAGTAGGGACTGGATATCCAGATACGCTCTTGCGCGGCGTGAATTGCCTGTTGAATCATCAGACTAGCCGTCTCAAATCGGTCTGCGGGCCCACTCGGAAGAATGAGCACCGGTGTACCATGGCCGCTTGGAATTAGCGGTGACCAGGGAAGCTCGGGGATTTCCTCAGTCGCCCAGTGCCAATCTTCAAGAAACACCAGCTGCAGCGCCAAGGCCGCAGGCCCCTCAATCATTAGGTGGGTATCACGCCACGGGCCAATTCGTGGGTGGCCTTCCAAGTATTCATCGCCAACATTGAATCCACCGACCCAAGCTCTTTCCCCATCGGCCACCATTATCTTGCGATGGTTGCGAAAGTTGAGCTGGAAGCGATTACCTGTCCCCCGCGTAGAATGAAAGCGATGTACTCGAACACCCGCCTCTTCCAGCGTCTGGAGATAGTGGCTCGGCAACGCATAACTTCCAATTTCATCGTATAGAAAGAAGACCTCCACGCCCTGCCTAGCCTTCTCAATCAGCCGTGCCTGCAGCGCCAATCCCACTGCATCAGCCCGAACGATATAAAACTGCACAAGCAGATAGCGCTCAGCAGCATCAATACCGGCAAACAAGCTCTCGAAGGTCTGCTCACCGTCGATCAGCAGTTCCACCCGGTTGCCACCTAGAAACGGCAGCTTGGCCAGCTGTTCGACACCCACCAGATGCTTGTCAGCGTGTTCATCCGAAACCCCATGAGCCCGCAGCTCGGCCAGTTTTTCAGCAAGCGCCTGCCCCAACACCGAGTTCTCGTCGCGTCGTGCAGAGACATAGCCCTGGAATTTCGTGCGGCCGAACACCCAGTAGGCTGGCACCGCCACATAGGGCAATGTGTTTAGTGAAACGATCCAGGCCACAGCTCCCTGAGAGGTACGGCTCGACATCATCGCATCCAGTGACGACACAAACCCAACCAGATGAGCAACTCCCACCACGAGCAGTAAACGACGCCAGAATCGACGTCGCCTGGAGGGCAGCGTTACTGCCCCCGGCTTTTCCCTTTCATCGCTCATGCTCCCCCTAAACCACCTTTTCTTCGCTGTAAAATCAGTTTTATCATTGCCGCAACCTGAACGGTAAAGACAATACTCACGAGCCCTACAAACCAGAACCGAAACCAATTGGGCCCAGACACCCCACTCTGGAAAACTAGATTCCTGAGACTCAGCTCATAATGTAGGAAGAGAAAGTAGATTCCATGAAGAGCAACTAGATAGAAAACCACATAGGCATAATTTTGAAGATGCTTCCATGTTGAGCTTCCCAGGAAGCGCATGGCCTTGTCGGATGATATGGCAAACAGGACGAGCCCAAAAAAGAGGGCGACTAACCCGACCATATTCGCAAGCCCGAACCCCGGATCCACAAGAACCGGGCCTGAAAGCCCCGCCAAAGGCAGCTCCTGATAGCCTAAAAATCCACGAATCGACCACCGTGCCCAGCCATCCCACACTAGAAAAGCATGCACAGAGGCAAAGATCGCAAACCAGATCCCGAAGGCTCGCCGCCAATTGACAAGAAAGCTCAATTGCCTAGGCCATATTTTCACCACAGGGCCTATCACCATGGTGACAAATAACAGGATAAAAGCAGCATCGCCTAAAGCACGCCAAGTGCGCATCTCAGCGTCCCACTCCATTCGGCTCAACCAAAAAAGATAAGCTGTCATGGCACCAATCAGTACAACAACGAAATGTCTTCCAATTCTATGACGCCTAGTCGACATACTGACTTTTTTAGCTATAACGTGATGGTTCATATTTTTTCATACCTAGACACCACTTCATCGCAAGGCTAACCCTATTTCACATATGATTAATATCGACTTTATTCGGGTGCCTGGGAAGCTTGGCTGACTTTTCTCAGCATCCCAAACACCCTTATGAAAGCGTTAAAGACCCACCTCATAAAGCAATATCAAGGGTTGTGCTTGTTCTTCTAGAAGCTCATCCTGAGTTGGCGTATCGATGGGCACTACTTGACCGTCGGATCTCTCCAGCAGTTCTTGGAGTTGTGCATAATTTACCGATTGATCCAAGATGTACTGATTGAGCTTCGGCTGCATCTCAAGCAGTGCTTGTCTGCCGTGGTTCTGATTTTCAAGAAACTGATATACCTGCACGAACGCAGTGCCATCGTCCCAGCCGATCTTGACGGGCTGATCGACGATATTAACCTGAGTGCCTAAAGGCACAGCACCGAATATTGCTTTAACATCTTCCGGAAACATGCGTATGCAGCCACGGCTGGCGCGCATGCCAATGCCGTCCGGATCATTGGTACCGTGAATTAGATAACCAGGAATATCGAGCAGGATGGCATGCTTGCCGAGCGGGTTATCGGGACCCGGCGGCACCACTGAGGGTGCCGGTTCGCCTCGCGCCGCCGCTTCTTCACGCATGGAACGTGGCGGATACCAGGCAGGATCCTCAAGCCGCATGGTAGTGGTGGTAATTCCCAGTGGGGTGTTATAGCCATCTCGACCGATACCGATCGGATAGGTCTCGACTCGCGGCACCTCACCTTCGCCTATCTCCGGAAAATAGTAGAGACGTAACTCGGCGATGTTAATTACAATGCCAGTCCTCTCGGCATCGGGCAGGATATACTGGGCTGGCACGAGCACTTCTGTTCCGACGCCCGGCACCCAAAGACTGACGTTCGGATTAGCCCGACGGATTTCCTCGTAGCCCAGGTTATGGGTACGGGCGATATCGAGGAGCGTATCCGCCTCGTTGTCTACCACTACCTTATAGGCCTCACCAATCAGGTCACCGTACTCAGGCAACCTGTAGTGGCCCTGCGGCCACTCCCCCACGTCTTCAGCAAGCACAGGCGAAGTGCTCAGCAGCGTAGCGATAAGCAACGCCCCTAGCCCCGTTTTAATAATAATGGCAGTAATGGTGTTGGAGTGCCCAAGCGATAGTATCATTGTGTCCTCCTCTCTCGGCGGCGCAGATATAAACCGGGTTGGCTATGATTATCCACCGGTTGTTGGCGCGACCAGGTGATCAGCGCCATGCCGACCAGTATCATAGGGGCAGTCAGCAGCATTCCCATGGTGACCCAGCCAAACGCGAGGAAGCCGATGTGTTCATCCGGCAACCTCACGAATTCAACTGTGAAGCGAAACACGCCGTACAGCAGCAAAAAAAGACCAGAGATCAGACCTCGCCGCCTCGGTTCAGCGGAAAGCCACCACAGCAGCACGAACAGCACCACCCCTTCCAGGGCGAATTCATAAAGCGCAGAGGGGTGTCGTGGCTCTGGGCCCATGTGGGGAAACGGCATCGCCCAGGGCAGGTTGCTGACGCGCCCCGGCAGCTCGTGATTGATGAAATTGCCGATTCGCCCTGCACCAAGACCGATCGGCACCAGTGGTGCGATGAAGTCGGTTAGGGCAAAGAAGCCGAGCCGATGCTTTCGCGCAAACCATAGCGTCGCCGCCAGCACCCCGAGCAGTCCACCATGAAAGCTCATACCGCCTTCCCAAACTTTGAACAGCCATAAGGGGTTGGCCATAAACTGTTCTATTCCATAGAACAGGACATAGCCCAACCGGCCACCAACCACTACGCCTACCGCGGAGTAAAAGATCAGGTCGCTAATGTCATCGTGGGTTAGCTTAAGCCGATTAGCTCTAAGGCGCCCAAGCCACCAGGCGGCGCCGAAGCCCACCACATACATCAGGCCATACCAGTGAATCGCGAACGGGCCGAGGCTGATGGCCACTGGATCAATCTGGGGATATTGCAACATGTGGTATCTCCCAATTCATTAGAGGTGCGACCAATCGCGCCCACCGTTATTACTGATCAGCAGTTGATTGAGGTCATCAACCGCCACCAAACGCTGGGAGTCGTGCGGATCCAGCGCCAGATGCATCAGATAGCGCTCTTCCCAGCCACGCTTGACTACCTCCCAATCCCGGCTGCCCTCCCCAACTCTCAGCAAGCCTACCCCTATCATGAAGGCGTAAAGCTCTCCTTGGCTGGCCACCACCAGGCTCGTAGGGCGACGCTCAGGGTATACTTGTCGCCATCGTTCGCCTCCGTCAGGACTCATCAATAGCCCGGTTTGGGTGGCGGCATAGAGTTGTTCGGGATCACGGCTCGAGGCAGCCAGTGAAATCAGCCCGGCCGGCGCCTGGGCGCGAATCTGCCAATTGGCTCCACCATCCTGGCTGACTTGGAGCTGGCCACCATTAGCCCCATAGAGCACGTCGGGACTGGCCTCACTGATGGTCATCTGATGAAAGTCCACCGGGCCATCAACGCCGATAGCTAATTGTGACCAGCTGCGGCCTGAATCCCGGGACTTAACCACGCCGAGGTTGCCTCCCCTGGCCGGGTGGCCGCTGGCAAAGAAGGTCTCGGCTTCTTCCGGGTGAGGAGCAAAACCCATGAAGTCATGGGTCTCCTCCGAGACCCGGCGGGCCATTCCATCACTACCAACGGCATAGAAGCCATGATGGGTGGCCAACCATAGTCGTTCGCTATCCGCTCGATCGACGGCCAGGCCGTGAATATGGGTCTGCTCTCGCAGTTGCTCAAGACTGATACTACTCGGTTCTCGGGAGCAACCTGAAAGCAAGGTAAGCAGGAAGGCCACGGCGAGTGGCCAGCGATAATAGGTCATGACATCACGTCCTTATCAGTCGTCAGGTGGACAAGCACCACGCAAAGCCAACGCGCAACGCCAAAGCAAAACAAGGCAAGGCAAGGCAAGGCAAGGCAAGCTCAACTCACACGGATCGTTGCCATCATGCCTAGCTCTTCGTGTTCGATGATGTGGCAGTGGAACAGCCAATCGCCGGGCTTGAGGAACACCATGCGCAGCCTGAGACGCTGATAAGGAGCCAGGTTGACGGTGTCCTTCCAGGCCAGCCAGGGCGCGTCTCGCCATTCCCTGTCAGCATCGCGGGTAGCGATCACCTGAAAGTGGGTGCCATGCACATGGAAGGGGTGATCCATATGGGAGTTATTGAAGACTTCCCACTCCTCTACCTCGCCAACCTGCCCCTCAAACAGGACGTCGTTCATGGCAAAGGCACGGCCGTTGATCAGAAAATCCACCTTGGGTCGAACCGCTCTATCATCGTCGCTAGCGTGACTCGCCCCATGCCCCGGCCCATGGGTTCCGTGATGGCTGTCACTGCCGCCGTGGCCGGCATGCGGATCGCCATTCACCGCACCGTGATTGTCATGGTCTGGCATCACCTCGGTCAGTTCCACTTGACGTCTCACCACTGGTTCGCCCAGGGGTTCGATATGGGACAAGGGGTCAGGTAACGCGACGGCGGGGTATACGCCAGTATTTAGGGTATGAATCGATAATAGCGAAGCAATCTCGTCCAGATGTGCCGGCTTAGCCCCCATCCAACCACGTGTATAGGGATGACTCGCCAGCTCAAAACTCCTTTCAGATTTCTCGCTGATGCGTACTAGCAGATCGACCCGCTCACCCGGGGTGAGCAGCAACTCTTCGAGTGGTTGTGGTCGCTCGATCAGCCCGCCATCGGTACCGATCAGGGTCAACTCGTGATCTTCCAAGCGTAAACGCAAGTACCGGCCAGCACAGGCGTTGACCAGCCGCAGCCGCAGAGTAGTGCCCGGCGCCACATCAAGACGTGGCTCGCGTTGGCCGTTGACCAACAGAAGCTCCCCCTCGCGTCCATTCATCCAATCTTCGCTGGTATGGGGCGCCACTTCGCCATTCATATTCAGGCGCAGGTCGCTGACCACTAGCAAATGCTCTTCCACCTCCGCGGGCAACACGCCTAATCGGGGCCTGACCAACAATGCACCCGCTAAACCATGAGCTACCTGACGCGCAGTACCTTCATGTGGGTGGGGGTGAAACCAGTGTAACCCTGCACTCCCCCTATGAAAAACATAACGATAATGTCGTGACTCTCCTGGTAATACGGCTTCCCAGGGTGCCCCATCTTGCGACTGGGGCACCGGTACCCCATGCCAGTGCAGCGTCGTTTCCTGCTCAAGCTCATTTATCAGCGTAATGTCTAACTCATCCCCCTCGCGCACCTCAATCAATGGCAACACTTTACCGTTGTAGAGCCACAACTTTGCCTCCAGCCCATCGCTCACTGGCAGCGCATGGGCAGCGGGGGTTAACACACTTTGAAAGCGCCCAACCTGATCACTCAAGTTTGCAATCCGAGGCAATGGTTGAAGGGGTTGTCCTGCAGGGATGCTAGCGTTATCTAGCAGAGCTGTTGGTGACGCCTGTGTATGCCGTCCGGCCAAAGCGTGAACCAATAGGCCAGACCCAGATAGGGCAATACCACCCAGGGTGGTGTAGCGAAGAAATTCGCGACGTTTCATGGCTATTCCTCGTGATTAAAATCATCATCTTGGCCCGCCATAGGCGAGCTGAACGTTCAGCGATGAAGGTTTAAACGCGAGGAGGGCGATCAAAGAGCGCGCGCGGAGCTGGCGACCAGTTGACCAGATAACGAGGCAAGGTCGACGTGGCGGAGGTTGCGTCTTCGATAAGCAACGCGAGATTTACCGCACACTGAGCACAGGGCATACAGCACTCTGCCATATGGGAGGCATCGTGGTCGCCAATGCTGACCGACCCAACAACTTCGATCGCTCCACTGGCTAGATCAATGTCAGTGAACAGACAAGGTTCATCTTCATGATGATCCATCGCCACGACTATCAATGGCTGCGCCAAGGCAAGGCTTATCAGCAAACAAAGCAGCCATTTAAAAGTGGAGCAATTCATGACAAAGAAGTAATCACTATCGAGTGGAGGATATTAAGAGTATTTCATGGCTTCACAGACACACGCAACCCAAGTGCAGCAGGCAGGTTGCCGAATTACCAAAATTGATACAGGTCAACAAACTGCCTACTTTCACGCCCTGAGATGCCTTAGGCATGCCTGAATGCCATATTGAGAATTGACCTAGGTGCTACACATAGCCTCAATACTTCAGGCATCGGCCTTTGATATAGGCCTGTCGCTAAGGAGAACGACCATGGATATTCGCAAGCACACTCTCGCCTTCGGACTCACCCTGGCCCTCGCAGCCAGTGGTACCGGCATTGCTTTCGCCCAGGGAATGATGGGTGACCAAGCGGGCCAGGGACGCTCCATGATGGAGGGCGGCATGGGTTCCGGCATGATGGGCGGCGGCCAAGGCGGAATGGGGCCCGGCATGATGGGGGAAATGATGGGCGGCGGCATGATGCCCTGCCCGATGATGGGCGGCGCCGGCATGGACATGATGTTGATGCTCGATGATGATCAACGCAGCGAGATGCGTGAGCTGATGCAGGAGCACCGACCTGCCCAGTTCGAACGCATGGGGCGGATGATAAACCTACGCGACGACCTGATGGCGGAGATGCACGGCGATCGCCCAGACCCTGATGAGGTTCAGGCGCTACACGGACAGATGGCCGAGTTGCACGGTGAGATGATGGCCGAGATGGTGCGCATGCGAAATGCCATGCATGACCTGATGAGCGACGAGCAGCGCCAACAGCTTGAGCAGGCCACACCCGAGGGCGGCGTCGATCCTGACGACCATGACGCCCACCACTGACCGAGATGTCACTGCGTAGGCATTAGGACGGACGGCCAACCCTGGCCGTTCTCTCATCAACGCCAGCAGGAGGTACACGATGTCCGATTCGACCCCGAACACAATCACCCTGACGGTGCCCGGCATGGGCAGCGACCACTGCGCCGGCATTGTGCGCAAAACGCTCGAACGCCTTGATGGCGTGGGCGTGATTCAGACCAATATTGCCAATCACCATGTCAGTGTGACCATCAAGGCAAGCGGGCCCGACGGCGACACCTTGAAGAAAGCCGTCGAAGGAGCAGGCTATGACGTGGCTGCCGTGCAGAGTGATCAGGAGGACGCCGAGAGCGACTCCGAGATCGAGGAGGCCTATCTAAGTCAGGCTCGCAGGCGACTGATCATCGCCGCGATACCCACCACCCTGATCATGCTGCTAATGATTCCGCACATGTTCTGGCAGCCAATTCCCGGCTATCTGGCCATCGTGGCACTGCTAGCCTTCCCGGTGGTATTCCTCTATGGCGGGGCAGCCACCCACAAGTCGACCTGGCGCTCGTTGAAAAACGGAACCTTTAATATGGATGTGCTGATCTCCATGGGCAGCCTGCCGCCCTACCTGATTGGCCTGGTCGGCTTTTTCTACACCATGACCTCGTTCATTGAGATGGCTGCCACCATCATGACCTTCCACTTGCTGGGCCGTTATTTGGAGGCACTAGCCAAAGGGCGCGCCTCCCAGGCTATTCGTCGCCTGATGACGCTGGGCGCCAAGACAGCGCGGGTGGAGCGCGACGGCGAGGAAATTGAAGTGCCGGTGAAAGAGCTCACGCCCGGTGACATCATGATCGTGCGCCCCGGCGATAAAATCCCCACCGACGGCGAAGTGGTCGAGGGTGAGAGCCATCTCGACGAGTCCCTCGCTACCGGCGAGTCGATACCGGTCTACAAGAGCACCGGCGACAGCGTGATCGGCGCCACCATCAACAAGGAGGGCCGATTGCGGGTCAAGGCGACCCGCGTCGGCGCCGATACTTTTCTCTCCCAAGTGGTGCGTCTGATCGACCAGGCTCAGGGCTCACGGGTGCCAATCCAAGAATTCGCCGACCGTATGACCGGCCGCTTCGTGCCAGCGGTACTGGCTATTTCACTGGCTAGCCTGATTGCATGGGCGCTGTTTCCAGACGTCCTGCGGCCGATTCTGGACTGGGGCGCGACCTTCCTGCCTTGGGTGAATCCAGATGCCAGCACACCAACGCTAGCCCTGATTGCCGCCGTCGCCGTGCTTGTCATCGCCTGTCCCTGCGCCCTCGGCCTAGCCACCCCCACCGCGCTGATGGTGGGCTCCGGTATCGGTGCCGAGCGCGGCATCCTGATCCGCTCCGGCGAAGCGATCCAGACCTTCAAGGACGTCAAAGTGATGGTGCTCGACAAGACCGGCACCATTACCCGCGGCGAGCCGAAGCTCACCGATGCCGTCACCGCCGAAGGAGTCGAGGAAACGCGCCTGCTGACCCTCGCCGCGAGCGTGGAGAACGCCTCGGAGCACCCCATCGCCCGGGCCATCGTGGATGGTGCCAAGGAACGCGATGTGAAGCCCGGTGAAGTCAGCGATTTTCGCTCCACCGGAGCGCGGGGCGTCTCGGGCAAGGTGGGCGATGAAACCGTGCTGATCGGCAATCGTCGACTGCTGGAAGAGGAAGGCGTGACAGGCCTTGAGGCTCTTGATGACGCCATGGCAGAGCTCGAGGGCAAGGGGCGCACCGTTGTGATCGTCGCCGCCGACGGTCAGGCCCTGGGCCTGGTGGCAGTGGCCGATACCCTCAAGGAAAAATCCGTAGAGGCCATCCGCGGCATGCATGACCTGGGCCTGCACGTGGTGATGATCACCGGCGACAACGAGCGCGCCGCCCGTGCCGTAGCAGACGAGGTGGGCATCGACGAGGTTCAGGCCGGGGTGTTGCCGGAAGGTAAGGTCGATGCCATCCGTAAACTTCAGGAGAAACATGGCAACCACGTGGCCATGGTCGGCGATGGCATCAATGATGCCGCGGCGTTGAAGCAAGCCAACGTTGGCATAGCCATCGGCGCGGGGGCAGATGTGGCCATTGAGGCCGCCGATGTGACCCTGGTGCGCGGCGAACTGACCGCCGTGGTGGATGCCATGCACCTATCTCGCGCCACCTTCGGCAAAATCGTCCAAAACCTGATCTGGGCCAGCGCTTATAACGTGGCAGCCATTCCCATCGCCGCGATTGGTCTGCTGCACCCGATGATCGGCGTCATCGCCATGACCGCAAGCTCTCTCTCCGTCATTGGCAACTCGCTGCTACTCAAGCGGCGCTTCGCCACAAACAACCCACAAGGAGACGCCAAATGAACCGCATTCACCACTGGATGATGACTGCTTGCTTAGTAATTATGGGCGTGGCCATGTTCTTTCTAATGTGGCGCGGCCAGTCACTGGGCACTGGGGCCTGGCTGTTGCTTCCCCTGACACTCTGTCTTGGCATGCATTTCCTCATGCATCGCCATTTCGGTCATCATCAAAGAAATAAGGATGAGAAGTGAGCCAGCGTCATTGCGTTCATGAAATCGATGTCTTCGGCATCAAATATAGCCAGTACTAGCTTCAGTCTTCCTTAAAGAGACAGGTGGCCAAGTAGTGACCACCTGCTATTTAAATATATAGATTTTGCTGGACTAGCATAGGTACTACTCAATATCCTGGATTTGAATATAGATAGAAAAAATAAAAACAAATAAAAACAAATAAAAACAAATAAAAACAAATAAAAACAAATACTTAATTTAACAAAAAGGAAATAACCATTGCCCTACTACCCAAACTGCATGGGCATAAGCTAGCAAGCAACCGGCCAGTTACTAAATCATGATCGCCAAAATATTCAGGTTTCTCGCTCTGTTCCTTGGCAACCGTAGTGCTAATGCTGGATGATGGCAATTCCAACTAGATGCTGACGCGTCCGAATTGCCAAAATAACGAATTATGCGGGAAAACACGCTGTCCTCCTCTTTATATCCTCTATTCTAAAGAGCTAAGCTGATTCATTCACTATGTACGTACCGGCACCCAAAATACCGGTGGGGTTAGGACTAGACATGGCCAAAGCAAATCCAGAAATTCTCAAGTGGGCTCGAGAAACTGCTGGCCTAAGCCTCGAGGAGGCGGCTAGCAAACTAGCCCTTGGCGGAAAGAGAGTGACCGGCTCAGAAATGTTGGCAGCGTATGAAGCGGGTGACCGTTCACCCACTCAGCCCCAATTGATGAAAATGGTTAAGCATTACCATAGGCCTTTCATAACTTTTTTTCTGCCTACTCCGCCGCGTAGTGCCTCGTTGGGCGAAGACTTCCGTCGTCTTCCTGAGGCGAAGCGGGATGAGCATCAAGGTAGCGTAAGCGCTCTTGTTCGTGACATCTACCTTCGCCAATCACTAGTTAAAGATGCTCTTATTGACAAAGAGGAGGACGTGATTGTCGATTTTGTGGGTAAAGGGCAAGTCACTTCAGCCGTAGATAGTGCCTGCCGTACAATAAGGGACTATTTTGAAATCGATATTGCCGCATATCGAAGAAGGAAAGGTGCCCACGAGGCATTCAAATATCTCCGAGAAAAAATCGAGATCAAAGGGATTTATGTGTTGCTCATTGGAGACTTGGGCAGTAATCATTCTTCAATCAATACCGAGGCCTTTCGCGGCTTCGCTCTCTCTGATCCTATTGCACCCTTTGTAGTAATCAATCAGAACGACTCGAAATCAGCCTGGTGCTTCACTCTGCTTCATGAAGTGGTACACCTGTGGCTGGGGAAAACTGGCATCAGCGCCCAGACGCACGAACACAAAATTGAGCGTTACTGCAACGATGTCGCGAGCCACATCCTGATTTCAGCAGATGAGGTGAGCGAGGTCTATGAAGCTGCCATGCAGTCGGAAGAGACCTTCGTCATAGCGCTGCAGCGGGAGGCAGGAGACCTCAATGTTAGCGCTTCACTGGTAGCGTACCGGCTGTTTCGTAGCAATCTGCTCAACCAAGCTCAATGGGAAAGGGCTAGCACTGAGCTTCGTGAGTTGTGGCTGAACAGTAAGGCCAAATCAAAGGAAAGCGAGTCTGGCTCAAGTGGAAATTTCTACAATACGCAGCGCCATCGTGCAGGAGGCGCTCTTATCAGCCTTGTTCGTCGTTCGCTACAGGATGGCGTTCTAACTGAAACCAAGGCGGGTCGTGTTCTGGGAGTTAACCCAGGTAATGTCGCTGAAATGGTAGGATTTTAATGCCTGACAAACAAAAAAAGCTGTTTCTTCTCGACGCTAATATCATCATTCACGCCCACGATTATTACTACCATATGGAGAGAGTGCCAGAATTTTGGCGCTGGCTTGAGTTTCATGCTGGCGATGGTTCTATCTGTATGCCGCTTGAGACAATTGATGAGATAAAAGGCGGCACAAAGGCACAGCATGCAAACTGGGCTAAAAGCCGAGAGATACGCGACCTCCTTGTTTTACAAGAAGAATTTGATGTGGACCTATTGAACAGAGTGCTAGACGAAGGATATGGATCAGACCTCGATGAGATAGAACTTGAGAAGGTTGGGAAGGATCCATTTTTAATCGCTTACGGTCTTCGGGATCCAGTCAACAGGATTGTGGTATCCAATGAGATTCCTAAACCCTCGGCACGTCGCAAGAACCGTAAAGTTCCGGATGTGTGCGATGATATGGGAGTCCGTTGTTGTACCGTTTATGCGCTATTACGCTCACTGGACTTCCGCACTAATTGGCGTGACAGTATTTAATGCCAGCTTTAGTTTGACGAATCACTGCTCCAGACATCGTCGCCTGTCAATTTTCTTGTCAAAACAGTGCAAGCACATTTTCACGCCGCAGCCGCAAACTCGAAATTCCTCGGCTTCTGATAGCCTGGTTAGAAAGGAGCTGGCACCTGTCGTACTCCATCTGAATACATGACACATGCTGCTTGGCGGCTAATTATGCCGTTCAAGGAATGCGAAATACGCTAGCAACCTAAACTACCTTTCTTTCTCCTCGTGCCATTGCTGGAAATATTTAGAACGTCCGCGGGCCGACTGAACCCTTATTTCGAGCCACGAGGGTCGCTAGCAAAAGGCTGGGGTAAACCCGGCCTTTTCACTATTAGCGCATTGCTCACTCCCCGTTTGGGTCTCCCGCCAAATACGCCTGGTAAAGGTCATCAAACAACATATCTGTATGTTGTAGTAGGGCATCATCGTCGTCACAACGCTCTTTAGCCCCGGCCAGCATGAGTTTTAACCCTACGGCCTCCGGCACAGGGGTGCCCCCCACATCCAAGTAGTGGACTAGCTCCGCAATCCTGCTCAAGCCTGCCTGTGTCTCAAGGCTAAAACTCGCGAGCAGCACTTCAAACGTGACCTTGTCATCAACATGGGTGAAATGAGCTCCATCAAAATCAAACCCCAGCGCGTCTGTCGGACACTGGCTCGGATGCTCAAGCCACACGAAGCGAGCCTCGGGATCAATAAAGCGCTTGATCAACCAAGCCGATGCCAGCCTATCCACCCAAGGGCGACGGCGCGTGGCCCACCATCTCCCGCGAAATGCAGAGTGATCAAGCCGTGGGATCTCGGCTTGGATCGGCTGGGGCTCGTCTGGCACAAAGCAACGATTAAAGACGGTCTCCGCATCTGCCAAGGCCATAACGGCGCGCTTGCTTTCTGACCCTGGATAAAAATCGATCTCCACAATGCCTTGTAAACGTCGCTGCAACTGGGTCAATTGACGCTGCGCTTCTCGCTCCTCCAACTGAGGGCAAGCCTGCTGCCAGTCAACCACTGCCGCTCGTAAGGCTTGAAAATCTGGCGTTCGATCAAAGAGCGAAGGCAACACATCGACGCTATCTATGGCAGATTCTTCTATCTCGATCAGCAGCGCGTTACCTCCCAGCTCCCGAATAGCGCCGACTTGTAACTCCAGCGCTTCCCTTCGCGAGGGGCTAGCAGGCAGTAAGTAGACACCATCTCTGAGTACCACGGCACCTAAACTACGAAGTGCCCGCCAGATCCTCATACGGGGTGTGCCCGCCCGCCCACTGAGGCGCATGATCAGGATTAACCAGTGCTGTACGTTATCTGTCATACCGCCTCTTTCGTTGTATGTATAACCCCATTGTTATACATTCTACAAAATAACACCCCTGACATCGTTAAAGAGTGTGCCATGCCGCCCATCATTGAGTCGCCCCATCAAGTACCGTTCCGTGAGGCCGTTAGGGTCTGGTTACGAATCGCACTATTAAGCTTCGGCGGCCCCGCCGGTCAGATAGCGGTGATGCATCGCATACTCGTTGAAGAAAAAAAATGGATTGGCGAGCGCCGTTTTCTGCACGCGCTTAACTACTGCATGATGCTGCCGGGGCCAGAAGCGCAACAGTTGGCTATCTATATCGGTTGGCTGATGCATCGTACCAAAGGTGGCTTGGTCGCGGGCAGCCTCTTTGTGCTACCTGGTTTCATCGCCATTCTGGCCCTGAGCTACCTGTATGCCGCCTTGGGCAATGTGGGAGCCGTTGAAGGGCTCTTCTTTGGCCTAAAAGCGGCGGTTCTAGCCGTGGTGCTTAACGCTGTCGTCCGTATAGGTAAAAGGGCACTGAAAAATCAGATAATGCTTGGCATCGCCGCTGCCGCGTTTGTCGCCATCTTCTTTTTTGAGGTAGCGTTTCCGCTGATTATTCTAGGCGCGGCCCTTCTGGGGTATTGGGGAGGGAAACGTGGCATGACGGCCTTTCAGGTAGGAGGTGGCCATGGAAATGCCGACGAGTCAGTGCTTAGCGACCGAGACTCCCTACTGGGCGAAGGGCTGCCTGCCCATGCACGCCCCAATCGCCAGTGGTCGCTACGTATGTCAGGCACGTTACTCCTATTGTGGCTAACACCGGTAGTGCTGCTATTGGCCCTATTCGGCAGCGAGAATGTGTTCAGTCAGATTGCTTTCTTCTTCAGTAAGATGGCGGTGGTGACCTTTGGCGGTGCCTATGCGGTGCTGGGTTACGTCACTCAAGAGGCGGTGCAAAATTATGGATGGTTGGCACCGGGCGAGATGCTGGATGGCCTGGGCATGGCGGAGACGACACCGGGCCCGTTAATTCAAGTCGTGCAGTTTGTTGGGTTTATGGGCGCTTATCGTGAGGCCACAGGCCTTGATCCTATGTTGGCCGCAACGCTCGCCGTATTGCTGACCACGTGGGTAACGTTCGTACCTTGTTTTCTTTGGATATTTTTAGGGGCTCCCTATGTGGAGCGTTTACGTGACAACCGCGCCCTCAGCGCGGCGCTGTCCGCCATTACCGCTGCGGTCGTCGGGGTTATCCTCAACTTAGCCATTTGGTTTGGACTTCACGTTATCTTCGCTGACGTAGGCGAAAGGCACGTGATGGGAGCGCGACTTTTAGCGCCGAACTTAGCGTCCCTCGATTTACTGGCGTTGTTACTGGCGGCAGGCGCCATGATCGCGATTTTTCATTTCAAGGTTGGCATGCTCAAGGTGCTGTTTGGCTGTGCGTTACTCGGCGTTCTAGCCTCCCTGGTTAGCTTCTAATTACCTCACACTGTCAAGCTTGCTAGAGCCCACTTGAGGGCAATATCCCTCCGCCAGCTTTATCAGATCATGATGGCCATCGCGTATGGTGGTTATCAATGACAAATACATGTCGATGCGAGCCTGGGGAATGATGGTGGAAATGGCGATGAGGTTCCGGCCCCTCCCACCCTTCATGCTCGTGCTGATGATGTTCATCGTGGTAGTGCCGGTGGGTATGGCTTATGGGGATGTGCTCGTGCTCAACAATCATCGGGTCACGTCTATGCCAGATAAGAGCTGTGAGCGCCGTTGCCGCCAGGGCCACCGTTCCCAGCAAAGCAAACGTCCCCTTCAGCCCAAGGTTCACCCCCAGCCAGCCTGCCAGCGGATAGGTGACCAGCCAACAGCTGTGTGACAACGAAAACTGGGCAGCAAACAGCGCTGGACGATCCTCGGGCTGGCATGAGCGCTTGAGCAGGCGCCCGGTGGGGGTCATGACCAATGAGGCCCCTGCGCCCAGCAGTAACCATAGCCCGACAAGCCCCGCAAACGATGGGCCTAGCCAGCCCAGGTAGAGGCTGAGAGCCATCATAACGCCACCCAGCAGCATGACCGGCCGTTCGGACACCCGATCCAGCACCTTGGGCAACAGTAAGGCCACTAGCATGGAGCCCCCGCCTGCGGCGGCAAAGGCCAGGGCTACCTCTTTCTCGCCCAAACCCAACACCGAGCGCACGAGCACTACCGTGTTGACGATCTGCATGGCCCCGGCGGCTGATACCGCCAGGCTCAACGCCAGCAGCCCGCGCAGCCGGGGCGTCTTTAGGTAAATTCGCGTGCCATGGGTAACGCGACGCCAAACGCCGGGAACATCCTCTAGGGCAAGAGGCGCAGGCAGGGTCACCGATATCACCAGGGCGGCAGAAATAAAGAAGGCCAATGCGTTGAGTACGAACAGGACATCAAAACCCATCACCATCAGCAATGCCGCCGCCGCCATCGGGCTAAGAAGGTTTTCTAAGTCATAGGCGAGGCGCGACAGGGATAATGCTCGCGTGTATTGCTCTTCGTCTTCGAGAATGTCAGGGATCGTCGCCTGGAAAACGGGTGTAAAGCCTGCTGAACAAGCATTGAGCAGAAAGATCAGCACATAGATCTGCCACACCTCGGTAACAAACGGCAGCGTGCAGACCACGGCCGCACGCAGCACGTCCAGGCTAACCAACAAGGTGCGCCGAGGCAGGCGTGAGGCATAGGCGCCGACCAGTGGGGCAATGCCCACGTAAGCGACCATCTTGATCGCCAGCGCGGTGCCGAGCACGACCCCCGCCTGACCCTCAGCAAGGTGATGAGCCAGTAATGCCAGAGCAACCGTGGTCAGACCGGTACCAATCAGTGCAATGACTTGAGCGAAAAAGAGATGGCAATAGACGCGATGGGCAAGTACATCAAGCATTGAGCGTTCCTCAAGTGAGGGGCTTAGATGCGTTTACAGGTAGCGGGCTATGGCCTTGAATTCTTCAGCCCGCGCCCGCTGGGTTTGACCCTGAGGGCCCAAAGCATCATCTAGGCAGTGGTCGATATGATCTAAAACCAAGGTACGTTTGGCCTGTTGAATGGCTTTCTCAACCGCATGGAGCTGCTGTGCAATGTCCAGGCAGTGGCGACCGTCCTCTATCATCTGCGTCACGCTCGAAAGGTGTCCCCGAGCGCGGTTTAAGCGCTTGATGATATCGGGATGTGACTGGTGAGTGTGTATGGTCATTTTCTTTTCCCTTATTATATTCCTATCCCCCTGGAGGGGATGTTAATCTATTGCTGGTTTTCTGCCAACGTTATAGTTCAAAGCAGACGGCTATCGATTTCTTTTTTTACATTCATCTTGGTTGCTTTACATGCTCAATCGGCTGCGCCACCGCCTTGGCTATCTGACCCTGCTGTTGGTGTTCCTGCCTAGTCTGGTAATCACCAGTGTGGGCGAGGCGCGTGCGCATGGGGCGGCGAGCATGATGGGCGTTGAGCCGTCTCTCCACGAGAATGTACAGAAAGGCCATGGGCATACCCATGGTCACGAGCATGAGGACGGCCGCCACCTCCATAATGAGAGTGGCGGCCACTTTCACGAAAAAGCGGATCGGCTCGGGTCGGGCATTACCATTGAGCCAAACTTCCGCAACGCCCTGCGGCTAGGTGAACGAAGCGGTCTACCGCTGCGTCGCGTCTACCGCTTTGAGCGTCCTCCACGGCCAGTCATTGCTGGATGACTGAGGCCGTCTGCCTGACGGCCATTCCTAATGACAGACCCGTGGAGGTTTTATGTTTCCATCCCAAATAGGGGGTGCGTTCAGCTTGTCTGCTATAACCCGACGCCACGCACTGACCCTTCTCACATTGCTGGTAATGCTCCTGGGAGCCAGCGGTGAAGCCCTTGCCCACGCTGTTGCTGAAGGCGATAAAGGGTACATCCAGGAGATCTATGGCGTTCACCTGATCTCGTTCGTCTATCTCGGTGCCAAGCACATGGTGACGGGGTATGACCACATCCTGTTTTTGCTAGGGGTCATCTTTTTCCTCTATCGAATGCAGCACATCGCTATCTACGTCAGCCTCTTTGCGATTGGTCACTCGACGACCATGCTGCTAGGGGTGTACTTCAATATTGGCATCAATAGCTACCTGATCGATGCCATCATCGGGCTCTCCGTTGTCTACAAAGCGCTCGATAACATTGGTGCGTATCAGCGCTGGTTCGGCTTTCAGCCCAATACCAAAGTGGCAACGCTGGTCTTCGGCCTGTTTCATGGCTTTGGATTGTCGAGCAAGATCATTGAATACGATATCTCCTCGGATGGGCTGGTTCCCAATCTGCTGGCGTTCAACGTCGGGGTGGAAATAGGCCAGCTATTGGCCTTGGGTGCGATCCTCATTGGCATGGGATTTTGGCGACGCACTGCCGGTTTCTTACGCCACGCCTATACCGCCAACGTCGCCATGATTTGTGCTGGCTTTATGCTGGTCGGTTATCAGCTCACCGGCTACTTCATCGCCTAATTCAGGAGAGACCCAAATGTACAATACCGATCTTCCAACCCGTGCCGAGTTACCTTCGACGGGTAAATTACTTCGATCTACATTGCTGGCTGCGGTAATAGCCACTGCTCTATTGGTCACCGTAGTGTTGCCCGCAGAGTATGCCATCGACCCCACCGGCGCGGGCCGCTTGTTGGGGCTGACCGAGATGGGTGAAATCAAGAACCAACTAGCCGAAGAGGCCGAGCTTGACCAGGCCAACGATCAAGCCAGTGTCCAACAGGCTTCTCAACCCACTGCACCTCAAGAGGCGAGTAGCGATAGCCAGCCTGCGACGGCAAGCGATGCTGGTTCTCAGACCGCCACGTCACAGGCAGAGATGGCTCCCCAAACAGCCAATTCAGCCCCAGCGAGTGATCCAGTCGCACCTTCGCCCGCTGAATCTGAAAGGATGATGACCGACGCCAGCGTCGCGCTAGCGGAGGCATTGGCTTCCGAGGAAGCCGCTTCCCAGGCGACACAAGCGGAAGAAGCGTCCCCATGGCGTGATGAGGTGAGCTTTACCCTGACGCCAGGGCAAGGCACGGAGTACAAACTCACCATGCAAGAAGGGGCGGTTGCTACCTTTGCTTGGGCATCAGAAGGTGGCCCTGTCAACTTTGATACGCACGGTGATGGCAATGGAAATTCCATCAGCTACGAGAAAGGACGTGGCGTACCCGAGGATGAGGGGGAGCTAGAAGCCGCTTTCACTGGCAATCATGGCTGGTTCTTCCGTAACCGCAATGACAACGATGTGACCATTGTCTTGCGCGTGGACGGAGATTATGGCGAGTTAGTGAAGGCCCTTTAACGGACTAGCCCC
>NZ_JBQSYV010000032.1:0-23547 GCF_052379685.1 Halomonas sp. 111 | reverse complement strand
GCTACCAACACTCGACTCGATGACCGGAGCCGCTTGCCTCAGCGAGGAAGGCGTATTCTACGCATTTCCTGATGCTTGTCAACCGCTGTTTTCAGCGGATGAAGCAAGCGACTTAAACCTCGCTAACTTCCTGACAAACCGAAGGTTTTCACCTTCTTCACCGCTGGTAACGCTGGGCGTCCCCGGCAGCGGATGCGTACTTTACGGATTCGCTGCCGGTTTGGCAAGGCCTTTTTGAAGATAGTATCAAAAAGCTCAGTTAAAAAACTCAGCTTTTAGGTTTTGCCTTGCGCATAAGCGCATACGCCGGGCCTGAGAGCACATAGGCACCAAACAGCAAGAGCAGCATTACAGACGGTTCGACCGAAATCATGACAAACCCCAATACAACGGCCAGCAACACTACAAAGGGTACGGGCTTTCTAAAGTCGAGATCTTTAAAGCTGTAATAGCGGATGTTGCTGACCATCAGAATGCCGGCGGCCGCCACAACGACCAACATCAACAGCTTGAAGCCAAACGCATCCGCATCAAAGCTGTGGAAGGTCCAAACACACGCAGCCACTAGTGCTGCCGCTGATGGACTAGGAAGGCCGATAAACCACTTCTTATCAACACTTCCGTTTTGTACATTAAAGCGTGCCAAGCGAAGTGCCGCGCAGGCGACATAGAGAAACGCGACCACCCAGCCGGTCTTCCCGATATCCTGCAAAATCCAGGTGAACGCGACAAGCGCAGGCGCCATACCAAAGGAAATCATATCGGCCAGGCTATCGTACTCAGCCCCAAATTCGCTTTGCGTATTGGTCATACGCGCAACGCGGCCATCCAGTCCATCCAGCACCATAGCAATGAAAATAGCGACTGCAGCCGACGTAAAATCACCGTTAATACCGGCGACAACGGCAAAGAAGCCTGAAAACAGAGCGGACGTAGTAAACAGGTTGGGCAGTAAGTAGATTCCCTTGCGGCGAACTTTCTTGCCATCCTCTACCGCATCTTCGACGATCTCTGTGTCGCGTAGAAAGGCGGCAGCTAAATCCTCATTGTCGACCTTTTGAGTCTGGTCGTGGTTTTCGGGCTGGGGTGTACTGGCCTGCTCTTGATCGCGAGCGTCCTGAATCATAGGTGTCATCCGTTTAATAAAAAGCCACAAATAGTGAACACTTTCATTCTACACGGTGAGCTTTAGTCAGCCAGTCAATTACCGCACGTAGACAAAAATGCATGACGGCTAGCCCTATAAAACAAACGGGGTGCGCCAAAGCGCACCCCGTCACCAAGTTAGTAAGCACCTACTGCTTGAAAACACTAACCCTGGATTTGCCAACCAACTGACCGTGATCCAGAGCATCATGCAGTTTAGGGCTTATCTGGCAATTTCATCTGCAGTGACTTTTGGTCTTAAACCAAGAAAAGGTCACCATTTATATCGTGACAACCACGTAAGCGAGGTTTCAGAAAACCATTATTAAGTCATTACGTTGTTATAGTAGCGTGTCAGCGCTGATGGCCACCGCGCCGTCTAGTGCAGCGCTGGTAAAGCGTCAAGCAACTTTACGACACACGTATCTTTGCGTAAAACGCTGTATTTGCAACAAACTATTTCACATATTGAAATTACGGTACTGGCATGGATTTTCGCTTACTGAAGCACTTTGTCACGCTTTCTGACACGCTCCATTTTGGCCGCGCCAGCGAGTTGAGCCACATTAGCCCCTCGACGCTTAGCCGCTCTATTCAGCAGTTGGAGGAAGAGTTGGCCACTCGGCTGTTCGAGCGTGACAACCGCCATGTCGCACTGACTCCCCAAGGGCTCAGTTTTCAGCACTACGCACGCGAAACGTTAGAACAGTGGGAAATGACCAAGCGTCGCCTGGCCAATGAAGCGACCATGCTGAGCGGTGAGATCAGCATCTACTGCTCAGTAACTGCCAGTTACAGCTTTCTGTATGAGCTATTAAGCGATGTACGAACACGTCATCCCGGTATTGAGTTAAAGCTGCATACCGGTGATCCGGCGAATGCCATGAAAAGAGTAATGGAGGGTGACGATGATATGGCGATTACGCCGCGCCCCCGCATTCCCCCTAATGCGCTGGCGTTTAAGTCATTAACACGTTCACCGCTGGTGTTTATTGCGCCTAACGAACCGTGCGATTGGCTACCCAGCTTCCCTGAAAGCTCCACGGCAGCGCAGTGGCAGCAAGTGCCCATGATTCTTTCTGAAGCAGGCTTATCGCGGGAGTACGCCAACACCTGGTTTAAAGCGATGGGTATCACGCCACGAATTTACGCTCAGGTGGCCGGGCACGAAGCGATTGTTAGTATGGTGGGGCTGGGCTTTGGCGTAGGCGTAGTTCCCAAAATCGTGTTGGATAACAGCCCGCTTGCCAACCGCGTTCGCATGTTAAACGTAAAACCTGAGCTGCCCCACTATGACGTGGGCCTTTGCGTTCTAAATCGGCGTTTAAAAAATCCGCTTATTGAGGCGCTTTGGTCTGCGATTAGCGAACGCTAATCGATTATAAAAAGCACCGCCTCGGCGAGACGGTGCTTTTGAGTCGAGCAATACGGCTTGGCTAAACGTGCAGTGATCAGGTACTTAAATCGATAGCACCTTGTCACCACGCGCAATACCAGAAACGCCGGTACGTGCTGCTTCAAGAATCCCTACTGGCGCCATGGCCTGCAGAAAAGCATCCAACTTGGCGGCATCACCGGTAATCTGCACGGTATACAGATTAGGTGTGACATCGACGATCTGCGCCCGAAAAATATCCACGGTACGCTTCACTTCATCGCGGGCAGCCCCCAATGCCTTTACCTTCACCATCATCAGCTCACGCTCGATGTGGTTGCCTTCGGTCAAGTCAACCAGCTTCACCACATCAATCAGCTTGTTGAGGTGCTTGGTGATCTGCTCAATAACACGATCATCGCCAACCGTGGTCACCGTCAACCGCGAAAGCGACGCATCTTCCGTAGGCGCTACGTTAAGCGTTTCAATGTTGAAGTTACGCTGGGAAAACAGGCCGACCACACGTGACAGCGCACCCGGTTCGTTTTCCAACAGAATCGAGATGATATGTCGCATCAGGTACGCTCCGTTTTAGACAGCAGCATGTCGCGCATGGAGCCTAACGGCACCTGCATCGGGTAGACGTGCTCGAAAGGATCCACCTTCACGTCAAGGAACACCAGTTCGTGCTTGTCGGCAAACGCACGCTCAAGCGCCGGTTCAAGCTCATCCTGAGTAGTGACGGTAATCGCGGTAAATCCATAAGCCTCAATCAACAGATGGAAATCAGGCAGTGATTCCATATAAGAGTGCGCATGACGTGACTTGTAGTTCAGGTCCTGCCACTGACGCACCATGCCTAGCGAGGCATTGTTCAGATTGAGAATTTTGACCCCTACGCCGTACTGCTTACAGGTGGAGAGTTCCTGCATCATCATCTGGAAGCTGCCTTCCCCGGTGACACACACGACGTCGTCGTCCGGGTAGTTCTGCTTGATCCCCATGGCGGCCGGAAAGCCAAAGCCCATGGTGCCAAGACCGCCTGAGGTAATCAGCCGGTTGGGCTTATCAAACTTGTAGTACTGAGCCGCAAACATCTGGTGCTGACCTACGTCGGTCGTGACAAATGCTTCACCGCGCGTTATCCGGCACAGCGCTTCAACAACTTCCTGCGACTTTAACGCTTCACCTGACTTGGACGGTTCGTAAAGCTTGCCTTTACGCTCGGCACGCCAGCCGTCGATCTTTTCCCACCATTCAGCAAGTGCTTCAGGATGCGCAATGGGATGGCCCTGAACCAGGCTAATCATCTCATTAATAACGCTAGCGGCAGGCCCTACGATAGGCACATCAGCACGCACGGTTTTAGAGATAGAGCTGGGATCAACATCGACGTGAATAATTTTCGCCGTGGGGCAGAACTTCGACGTGTTGTTGGTAACCCGGTCATCAAAGCGTGCGCCAATAGCGATAATCAAATCAGCGTGGTGCATGGCCATGTTGGACTCATACGAGCCGTGCATGCCCAGCCAGCCAAGGCTTTGACGATCGCTTTGCGGATATGCACCAATGCCCATCAGCGTGGTGGTAATCGGGAAACCCAGCTTTTTGACCAGATCGGTTAAGCCTTCACTGGCCTTACCGGTCACCACACCACCACCGGTATAAAACACCGGGCGCTTGGCTTTGAGCATTAGCTCGATGGCTTTTTTAATCTGCCCTGTATGGCCACGTGTCACCGGGTTATACGAGCGCAGCTTGACCTTTTTCGGGTAGATGTACTCATAGCGCTCGGTCGGCGCGGTCATATCCTTGGGAATATCGACCACCACAGGACCGGGGCGCCCGGTAGAAGCCAGATAAAAGGCTTTTTTAAGCACTTCCGGAATTTCAGACGGATGACGAATCGAAAAGCTGTGCTTCACGATAGGCCGGGTGACACCCACGATATCGGTTTCCTGGAAGGCGTCTTCACCAATCAGATGGCTAGCCACTTGGCCGCACAGCACCACCATCGGAATGGAATCCATATAGGCAGTCGCAATACCGGTGACGGCATTGGTTGCACCAGGCCCTGATGTGACCAGCACCACACCTGGCTTACCCGAGGCGCGGGCGTAACCGTCGGCGGCATGCGTGGCCGCTTGTTCGTGACGCACAAGAATGTGCTTCACATCGTCCTGGCGGAACAGCGCATCATAAATATGCAGCGCCGCGCCGCCGGGATAACCATAAATGTACTCAACGCCCTCATCTTTCAAGAAGCGGGCGATCATATCTGCGCCGGAAAGCAGTTCCACTGTATTTCTCCCCTGGAGGTCTCGAGTGCGATCCGCAGGACATCCTGCGGTGTCGAGTGCGGCGGTATGCCGCTGCCGGCCCATGCCGGCACCTGATGCCAAACCCTGGCATACGGCCCGGTTAGGGCCTGCACTCTCTGAGAGGCACTGATCCATGACGACATATATCAGTGGCTCTCTTTCACGGCTGATTGCCGTGTCGGGGCGTTGGCCAGGCTGAGCGGTTAGCTCAAACCCGGAAGTCCTTCGGCGGGTAAAGGCTTACGCCTACCCTTCGCGCGGTGAAAAGGGGTTACCCGTAGGTCCGCGCCCGCAAATCAGGAACAGATAAGATTCCATTAGGCTCTTGGCATGTCAACCATCAATGCCCGATGAATGTGCAAAGGAGCGATTTGAGACAAAAAAAGCCCCGCCGGCAAGGCCGAGCGGGGCATATGGTTATAACCAGTAACGTCTGATTATCAGTGAGCGGTTAGCTATTAAACGCAAGCTTACCGTCCGAGGCACTCACCCGAATGACATCGCCGGGTGAAAACTTGCCTGCCAGCAAGTCTTGCGCCAGCGGATTCTCGATCCGGCTCTGAATAGCACGCTTGAGTGGCCGCGCGCCATAGACAGGGTCAAACCCAACAACCGCTAGTTGCGCCATGGCGTCATCGCTCACCTCAAGGCCTAAATCGTGCTCAGCCAAGCGGGCTCTCAAGC
Source organism: Halomonas sp. 111 (assembly GCF_052379685.1). Classification (NCBI taxonomy): domain Bacteria; kingdom Pseudomonadati; phylum Pseudomonadota; class Gammaproteobacteria; order Oceanospirillales; family Halomonadaceae; genus Halomonas; species Halomonas sp. 111. Next base: position 18,021 of record NZ_JBQSYV010000032.1, on the reverse strand, counting down.
GCTCCAGTTGAATGCCTGCAATTGCCTGAATTTGCTCCTGACCCAAGGCGTGGAAGACGACCACTTCATCAATCCGGTTGATCAACTCAGGGCGGAAGTGATTACCCACCACCTCCATGACCTTGTTTTTCATGTCCTCATAGGCGCTTTCTTTATCAGCGCTGACGTCACCGCCCATGCGCTGAATAATGTCTGAGCCCATGTTGGAGGTCATCACGATCACGGTATTGCGAAAGTCCACCGTGCGGCCCTGGCCATCCGTTAACCGGCCATCTTCCAATACCTGCAGCAGAATATTGAAAACATCCGGGTGGGCCTTTTCCACCTCATCCAGCAACAGCACGGAGTAAGGTTTACGGCGCACCGCCTCGGTTAAATAGCCGCCCTCTTCGTAACCTACATAGCCGGGAGGCGCACCAATCAACCGCGCCACAGAGTGCTTCTCCATGAATTCCGACATATCGATACGCACCATGGCCTCTTCGGTGTCGAACAGGAAGTTGGCCAATGACTTGCAAAGCTCGGTTTTACCCACCCCGGTAGGCCCAAGGAACAGGAACGAACCGTTCGGCCGGTTAGGGTCGGACAACCCCGCACGTGAGCGCCGCACGGCGTTGGCAACAGCTTCAACTGCTTCATCCTGGCCTATGACACGCTCATGCAGAGCATCTTCCATCCGCAGCAATTTATCGCGCTCGCCTTCCAGCATTTTGGACACTGGAATGCCGGTCCAGCGCGATACCACCTCTGCTATTTCCTCTTCCGTCACGTTGGAGCGCAGCAGTTGGTGCTTGGTAATATCGGCTTCACTTTCACCGCTTTCGGCAATTTTCTTTTCCAGCTCAGGGATTTGCCCGTACTGAATTTCCGACATGCGCCCTAAATCGCCCTGCCGTCGTGCCTGTTCCAGGTCAAGGCGTGCCTGCTCCAGCTCTGCCTTGAACTGAGCCGAGCCTTGGATACTGGCTTTTTCTGCCTTCCAGACTTCATCCAGGTCGGCATACTCGCGCTCAAACTCATGAATCTGGTTGTTAAGCGCTTCAAGGCGTTTTTTAGTCGCCTCGTCGGTCTCTTTTTTAAGCGCTTCCCGCTCCATCTTGAGCTGGATTAAACGCCGGTCCAGGCGGTCCATTGCTTCGGGCTTGGAATCAAGCTCCATACGAATCCGCGAAGCCGCTTCATCAATCAGATCTATCGCTTTATCGGGCAACTGCCGATCAGTGATATAGCGAGTGGACAGCTTCGCCGCGGCAATAATTGCCGAGTCGGTAATATCCACGCCGTGGTGCACTTCATAACGCTCTTTCAAGCCGCGCAGAATGGCCACGGTATCTTCTTCCGTCGGCTCATCGACCAACACTTTCTGGAACCGACGCTCAAGTGCCGCGTCCTTTTCAATATATTTACGATACTCATCCAGCGTGGTCGCGCCCACGCAGTGCAGCTCACCCCGTGCAAGCGCAGGTTTGAGCATATTGCCCGCGTCCATCGCGCCTTCCGCCTTACCGGCGCCGACCATGGTGTGCAGCTCATCGATAAACAGAATGACCCGCCCCTCTTCCTGGGCAAGCTCTTTGAGCACCGACTTTAAGCGCTCTTCAAACTCACCACGGAATTTGGCACCTGCTAACAGCGAGCCCATATCCAGCGACAGCACGCGTTTATCTTTTAAGCCTTCCGGCACTTCACCATTAACGATACGCTGCGCCAACCCTTCAACAATCGCCGTTTTACCGACGCCAGGCTCGCCAATCAAAACCGGGTTATTTTTGGTACGGCGCTGCAATACCTGAATGGTGCGGCGGATTTCATCATCACGGCCAATTACCGGGTCAAGCTTGCCATCCAGCGCGCGCTGAGTAAGGTCAAGGGTGTACTTGTTGAGCGATTCCCGCTGATCTTCAGCGTTAGGATCATCAACACTTGCCCCACCGCGCAGGCTATTAATCGCCGCCTCAAGGGACTTCCGGTTAACGCCCGCCTCTTTCATTAACTTGGCAAGCGGGCCATTCATTTCCAGCGCCGCCAGCAGCACGAGTTCGCTGGCAATGAATTGGTCGCCACGCGCTTGTGCTTCACGGTCGGTCAGGTTGAATAATTTAATGAAATCCCGTGATGGCTGCACTTCGCCATCGAACTGGCTTACTTTAGGTAAGTTATCAAGCTGCTGCACTAACCCATCACGCAGACGCGAGCTTGAGCCTCCGGATTTTTCGATCAGGGCTTTAATACCCGTATCCTTGGTATCCAGTAGCGCAAGAAGAAGATGAGAAGGGTCTAACTGGTTATGACCGCGGCCAACGGCCAAGGATTGCGCTTCAGCAATAGCGGCCTGAAGCTTGGCAGTAAACTTATCAAAACGCATAGTGAGCCTCTTGGATTAGCCCTGCGCCCGAACGCACGGCGTTTCGGAAAAAACTGCTGTCCACTTTCCTAATAAATATTAGCTTTGTAAGTTAAATGGTGCTAGTTCCGCCGTTTTCAAGAGGAGATAATGCCAACCTGGTTATTTTTTGATCCAGATCACACTGGCCATGCGCCCCGTCGTACCGCCATCACGCCGATAAGAGTAAAAACGTGATTCGCAGGCCGTACAGAAGTGCCCACCGCTAATATGTTCAACACCGAGCGCTTCCAAGCGAAACCGCGCCAGCCGGTACAAATCGGCCATGTAGTGCCCCATTCGATAGGGACTATGGTCAAACGCTTCCGCCGTTTCTGGGTGTACGGCAACAAAGGCGCCATACACTTCCGGCCCAACTTCAAACTGAGCATTGGAAATAGCCGGGCCTAGCCATACGAGAATATCCTCGGGCTCGCTATTCATGGCGGCCACCGTCGCCTCTAAAACGCCGCCAGCCAGCCCCCGCCAACCGGCGTGCGCAACGGCCACCTGCGTCCCGGCTTGATTACAAAACATCACCGGCAGGCAGTCTGCGGTCAGCACGACACAGGCGTATTCATTGGAGGTGGCGACGGCAGCATCGGCCTCTGGCACGTCGGCCTGGTAGCCCTGCTGAACGCGCGCGCCATGCGTTTGATTTAGCCATAGCAGCGGGCGCTCATCGCCAATCTCTTTTTGCATCAAGCGGCGGCAAAGCGCCACATGCTCAGGGTTATCACCGACGTGAGAGGCGGGGTTGAACGCGGCAAACGCTTCCTGGCTAGGGCCCGTTTCCCGGGTGCTCACAAAGGCCTGCACATTATCAGGCGCAGGCCAATCCGGTATTAGTAGCGTTGGCCGTAAATCGATGGCATCACTCATTGCATGGTCTCACTGTCTTCGCGCAGGTAGTCCAACAACATTAGTAGATCATCGGGCAAATCGGCGTAAAAAGTCAGTGTTTCACCACTCACCGGGTGCACAAAGCTTAGCTCGCGGGCATGCAGCGCCTGGCGCGGGAACTCACGCAGGATCTCCTTAAGCGGTCCGGCAGCACCAGGTGGCAGCTTGGCACGTCCGCTATAGAGCGGGTCGCCAATCAATGGGTAACGGGCATGGGACATATGCACGCGTATCTGATGCGTGCGCCCGGTTTCCAGCTTACAGCGAACGTGCGTATGCGCACGAAAACGCTCCACAACGCGAAAGTGGGTCACGGCAGGTTTACCAGCGGTGGTGACAGCCTGGCGTTTACGGTCTTTAGGATGGCGGCCAATAGGCGCATCAATGGTGCTGCCTGCCACGGGCTTACCGATCACCACCGCGTCATACTGGCGTGATACGCTGCGTGCCTGCAGTTGCTCAACCAGGGCCGTTTGCGCTTGAATGGTTTTAGCCACCATCATCAAGCCAGTGGTATCTTTATCCAAGCGGTGAACAATCCCCGCGCGAGGCACTTCAGCAAGTGCCGGGTGATGATAAAGCAGCGCGTTGAGCAAAGTGCCATCACGATTGCCCGCCGCAGGATGCACCACCATATTGGTGGGTTTGTTGATCACCATCACGGCATCATCTTCATAGACAATGCTCAGCGGTATGTCCTGCGCTTCAAAACGTAGATCTTCTTCAATGGTGGCCTTTAACACTAGCATTTCATCACCGTGCAGCTTCGCTTTCGGCTTGGCCTGGGCGCCATCGATGGTTAGCTCACCCGCGTTGATCCATGCTTTCAGGCGCTCGCGTGAGTAATCGCTGAATAACTCCGCCGCTGCTTGATCCAACCGTGCACCTGCAAGTGTTGCGGGCACGCGCTGCATGGCTTCAACTATCCGGGGCATGACGTTATTTCCTTTGACAACACTCGACAAAACGCCACTAAGCCTGCGTTTTGCGTCGAGGTGATTTATAGTGGGCTTACTGCGACCTATTCTACCATTTCTACTTATGGCCATCGTCGCTTTTCGGTGATTGAGGCTTGTTTGCAACGAGGATGATGATGCGCGTTTTTTCTGCTGCCAACCGCTTTGGTGCCCTTGCTTTAAGTCTTGCCTTATTGGCAGGCTGCGCCAGTAATGACACGACCCCGGAAGAAGAAGATGAGTTTTCCGGAGTGCAAGAGCGTGAGCTCTACGAGCTTGCTCGCACCGCGCTGGATAGCAACCGCTACCCCATTGCGATTGAGCGGCTGGAAGCGTTGGATACACGCTATCCTTTCGGCCCCCATGCTGAACAGGCGCAATTAGAGCTGGTGTACGCCTACTATGAAAACGGTGACTGGGAAGAAGCACGCGCCGCCGCCAGTCGGTTTATTCGCCTGCACCCCGACCACCCGCAGGTTGATTATGCCTACTACCTGCGCGGACTTTCTGCTTGGCAGGCGGGTCGTTTCAGCCTTGAGCGCCTTCGCTTAATTGATATTTCCAAGCGCGACATAGGCGCCTCGCGTGATGCGTACAACGACTTCCGTGAACTGATCCAGCGCTACCCGCAAAGTGAATACGCCCCGGATGCGCAGCAGCGCATTATTTATTTGCGCGATTTGCTGGCCCAGCATGAACTGCATGTTGCCGACTATTACCTGCGCCGTGGGGCTTACCTGGCCGCTGTCGAGCGTGGGCGTTGGGTGATCGAAAACTACCCCGAATCCAGTGCCACCCGCGACGCACTGGCCGTTATGATCGAGGGTTATCAGGGTTTGGGCATGAACGATCGCGCTCAAGAAGTCATCATCGTACTGCGTGAAAATGCTCCCGACCACGAGCAACTTCAAGGCGACCGCTTTGTACCCAAGCACTAAAATGAACGCAATGGGCTGATGACAGTACGGTTTACCCTCCCAAAAAACCACGCCTCGGCGTGGTTTTTTAGTTGGCGTTACGCTAATACCTGTTAATCGCCCGGCTGCCAACCGTTAACAATCGGGTAACGGCGATCACGTCCAAAGCCGCGCGATGTGACGCGCACGCCCACCGGGGCCTGGCGACGTTTATACTCACAACGGTCTACCAGCTTGACCACTTGATAGACATCTTCATGATCATAACCCGCTGCAATGATCGCTTCAGCACTCATGTCACCTTCGATATAGCACATGAGGATAGCGTCCAACACATCGTAATCCGGTAGTGAATCGCTATCCTGCTGGTCAGGCGCAAGCTCTGCGCTGGGCGGACGCTCAATGACGCGCTCAGGAATAGCAGGAGACTGCGTATTACGCCAGCGGGCCAGGCGGTATACCCAGGTTTTATAGACATCCTTGATGGCGTTATAGCCGCCCACCATGTCGCCATACAGCGTGGCATAGCCCACCGCCATTTCACTTTTGTTGCCGGTGGTCAGTACCATCAGGCCTTTCTTATTGGAAAGTGCCATCAGCAGTACGCCCCGACAGCGCGACTGAAGGTTCTCTTCGGTGGTATCACGTTCAGTGCCCGTAAAGCTTTCCGAAAGCGTCGCCATAAAGGCATCGACCATGGACTCGATAGGCAAAACGTCGTAATGCACGCCAAGCATTTCTGCCTGAAGGGCAGCATCCTGCCGGGAGATATCCGCAGTGTAGTGGTACGGCATCATCACTGCCTGAACGCGCTGCGGGCCCAGTGCGTCTACCGCAATCGCCAAGGACAGCGCCGAGTCGATTCCACCGGAAAGACCCAGCACCACGCCTTCAAAGCCACTTTTATTGACGTAATCACGCAGCCCCGTTACCAGCGCGCAGTACAGGCTCTCTTCTGGCTCGGCATCCGGCTCAATTTCACCTGACTGCGGCTCCCAGGTAGAGGCGCTGGTTTGCAGCAGTTGCACCGGCATTAAGCCTGCCTGCCAATACGGAGCAAGCACTTTTAGCTGGCCCTGTGCATCCACACAACTGGAACCGCCGTCGAACACCAGCTCATCCTGGCCACCAATGGTATTCACATACACAATCGGGCGGCTTACATCTTGCGCGCGCAGCTCCAGCAAGCGGAGCCGCTCGTCTGGTTTATCCTGATGATAAGGGGAGGCGTTCAGGCTAATCAGCACTTCCGCCCCGGCGGCGGTGGCAGCCCGTGCAGGCGCGCCTTCCCACAGGTCCTCACAAATTAAAAGCCCGAGCTTGGCCCCCTTATGCTCATACACCAACGGCTCTGTGCCTGGGGTAAAGTAGCGCTGCTCATCGAAAACCTGGTAATTGGGTAGCGCTTGCTTGGCGTATTCGGCCTCCCACTGGCCGTTATACAGCACGCCCGCCATGTTATAGCACTTGCCTTCACGGGTCCCCGGATAACCAATAATCACCAGCACATCGCGGGCGACCTTTTCTGCCATTTTGGCCCGCGCTTCGCGCAACCGTGCTTCCATAGAGGGGCGCAGCAATAAATCTTCCGGTGGGTAACCGGACAAAAACAGCTCAGGGAAGATAACAATATCTGCCCCATGCTCAATGCGCGCTTCGCGCACGGCTTCAATAGCGCGCGCCGCATTACCGGGAATATCCCCGACAAGCGGATCGAGTTGGGCCATTACCAGCGTTAAATCTTGCATGGGCGTTAAAATCTCTTGAGAATCCTTGGAACATTATTACCTGCGTCAATGCATTGTCCCGCAAGGACTGCCTGCTGGCAAAGCCCGCATGCGCATTGATCGTTTTCGGCTCCGTTTAGGAGGACTGGCAAGGATGAACCTTTTGATTATTCGCTTGATAATTTTCGCCGTGCTGTTTTACGCAGGCCTAAAGCTTTACGGCATGTATCGGCAGCACAAACTCGACCGCGATGCAAAGCGCAATGCCTTGAACCGCCACGAAGGCGGCCAAATGGTGCGCTGCCGCTGGTGTGAGGTCCATGTGCCAGAAAGCGAGGCACTGCGCGACCACGAACAGTGGTTCTGCTGCAGCGCCCATCGCGACCGTTATCTTCAAGAACAACAGGGTAAAAACGACGGCGCTTAACCCTTTAAACGTGCTTGCGTCGGCAAGTAGGGCGTAGGGTCAATCAACGGCATCCGATCAAGCAGCTGGTCCACCAGCAAGTGGGTGGAAGCAGGCGCCAGTACGAGCCCATTGCGGTAATGCCCGGCGTTTACGTAGACGTTGGGCAGCTCTGGAAGTGCGCCAATAAACGGGATGCCATCGGGTGAGCCGGGGCGCAGGCCTGCCCAGTGATAAGCAACCGGGCAGTCCGCCAGCGCGGGAACAATACGCTCAGCGCTCTGCTTTAATGAGGCCAGCGCCTCCTCATCGGTAGCTTTATCAAACCCGGTGTCTTCCAGGGTGGAGCCGACAAGCAGCAGACCGTCGCTGCGCGGAATTACATAGCGACCATCTTTCAAGACGACCCGCTGCACAAGCCCGGCAGGCGCCTGGTAGGCGATCATCTGGCCTTTCACTGGGCGTACGGGTAACGCCACGTCAAGCGTTGCCAAAAGCCCTGCACTCCAGGCACCACCGCACACTACCAACCGCCCCGCCTCCACCACGCCTTGCGAGGTGTTAACACCCACCACCTGGCCACCACGGCGTATCACGCCATGCACTTCGCACTGCTCCCGTAGCGTTACATTGGGCATGGCGAGTAATTTAGCGCGCAGCGCCTGGCCAAGTCGTGGGTTTCGCACACTGCCAAGGGTTGGCATCCACAAGGCATTTTCATGGGCAATGGCAACATCGGGTTCTTTTTGTTGCACGAAATCAGCGTTAACCTGCACCAGCGGTTTGCCTAGCTGACGCGCCCACTGCAGTGCTTTATCGTCATCATCGACATTTAAATAGAGCAACCCCTTTTGACGATACTCAGGGTCAATGCCAGTTTCTTCCAGCAAACGTAGCGCAAGCGTTGGGTAAACCCCTTCCGACCAGCGAGAAAGTTGCGAAATGGGCGGTGCGTAACGCCACGGATAGAGCGGTGATACAATGCCACCACCCGCCCAGGAGGCCTCTTTGCCACACATGCCGCGCTCAACAAGAGTGACGTGTTGACCGGCATCCGCTAACTGCAACGCGGTCAGCATGCCGATCACACCGCCGCCGATAATTAGAAAATCGCTCACAGGCATTGCCTACTCTGGCTTACTTGATGACCGGCCCAGGCCGGATACGGACAGTGAGCATAGCGAGGAGGCCGAGCAGGTCAAGTCACAGGGAAGACTGCATGACGCACAAGCACAGCGAACATCCAACTTACCTTCAAGGGTTTACGCTCATTGAGCTGCTGATTGTGCTGATTCTGGCAGGCATGCTGGCGGCTTGGGGCATACCCGGCCTTCAATCACTGAGTGAGCGTACTGCGGTTACCAGCGAAGTGAACCGATTACAAACCGCACTCACGTTAGCCCGCAGTACCGCCATTACTCAGCACCGCGATATTACCTTGTGCCCCGCAACGGCTGACCGCAGCGCTTGTGCGCGTGATTGGGGGGATGAACTGATGGTGGTTAGCGCCGACAAGACCCGAGGCATCCATAAAGACGAGATAATCCGGGTGTTTCCATCCACCAACGGCGTTAGCGTTAGCAAGAACGGTCATGCGCGGATCAAATACACCCCACTCGGACATGCCACGGGGTTTAATAGTACGTTCTCTATCTGCCCTGCCAGCACACACAGCAGCACTGTGGGGGCAAGCCTGGTACTCAGTACGCTTGGCCGGGCTCGTATTGCAGAGCCGCCTGCCAGCTGTTAGCGGCAGGCGGCTTTCCCTTCTTGAACAACTTGATTAGGCGATACCGTCCAGATAACGCTCGGCATCCAGCGCGGCCATACAGCCACTGCCCGCCGAAGTAATGGCCTGACGATAGATGTGATCCATCACATCGCCACACGCGAACACACCCGGCACGCTGGTGGCGGTAGCATTTCCTTCAAGCCCTGAATTCACCTTGATATAGCCGCCGTTCATAACCAGTTGGCCTTCAAACATCCCGGTGTTGGGGTGATGGCCGATGGCAATAAAGAGGCCTGGCGCCTGGATTTCTTTTACCGTGCCATCCCGTGTTGATTTCAACCGTACGCCGGTAACGCCAGTGTTGTCGCCCAGTACTTCATCAATTTCCTGGAACCACTCCAGCGCAATAGTGCCTGCTTCGACTTTTTCGAACAGTTTGTCTTGCAGGATCTTTTCCGCACGAAGGGAGTCGCGGCGGTGTACCAGAGTAACTTTCGACGCAATATTAGAGAGATACAGCGCCTCTTCCACGGCCGTATTGCCGCCACCCACTACAATAACTTCCTGGTTACGGTAGAAGAACCCGTCGCAGGTGGCACATGCTGAAACACCTTGGCCCATAAACTGCTGCTCAGACGGTAGCCCGATATAGCGAGCACTGGCGCCCGTGGCCACAATCAGCGCGTCACAGGTGTAAATACCGCTGTCGCCCTTGAGGGTGAACGGCTTTTCATCAAGGCTGACTTCATTGATATGGTCGAACAGCACTTCGGTATTAAAGCGCTCGGCGTGCGCTTTCATCCGCTCCATCAGCTCAGGACCTTGTACCCCTTGGGCATCGCCTGGCCAATTATCAACGTCTGTCGTGGTGGTTAACTGGCCACCCGCTTGCATTCCGGTGATCAGCAAAGGCTTTAAGTTAGCCCGTGCTGCATACACGGCCGCTGTATAACCTGCCGGGCCGGACCCAAGAATAATCAAACGTTCATGACGCGTTTCCATGACACCACCTTGTAAATGTCTAGCTGATAAAGTCGCAAAGAGTTTGCCTGAAATGGTGCCAAGTACAAGCTATTGCAAGGTTAAGTATTGACTATTAGGCGAAGACACCTTGAATCAACCTTTATAAACACCCATCTCCTACTACTATGTAGGCCATACTAAAAAGGAAGACTGTGACCGTTTCGCGGCGTGACATACCGTGCAACGCAATGAGAGGAGAAAGGCATGAGCAATACACCCGATACGCTTCAAACGTTGGAAGTAGGTAGCAAGCAGTACCGCTACTACAGCCTTCCCAAGGCGGCCGATGCGCTTGGCAACATTGACCGACTCCCCAAATCGCTCAAAATTTTACTCGAAAACCAACTGCGCTTTGCCGACGATGAAAGCGTTGAACAAGACGATATGCAAGCCCTTGTCGATTGGCAGAAAGAGGGCAAATCCAGTCGTGAAATCGGCTATCGCCCGGCGCGCGTATTAATGCAGGATTTCACCGGCGTACCCGGTGTGGTCGATTTGGCCTCCATGCGCGCAGCGGTAGAAAAACTGGGTGAAGACCCGGCCCGCATCAATCCTCTTTCTCCGGTTGATCTGGTGATTGACCACTCGGTCATGGTCGACAAGTTTGGTAACGCGACAGCGTTTGAAGAGAACGTCGAAATTGAAATGCAGCGCAACCGTGAGCGTTATGAGTTTCTGCGCTGGGGCCAACAGGCCTTTAATAACTTCAGCGTGGTGCCGCCCGGCACCGGCATTTGCCATCAGGTAAACCTTGAGTACCTGGGCCGAAGCGTGTGGACCAAGGAAGAGGACGGCACCACATTTGCCTACCCGGATACCCTCGTGGGCACCGACTCCCACACCACCATGATCAACGGCCTGGGCGTGCTAGGCTGGGGCGTGGGCGGTATTGAGGCGGAAGCGGCCATGCTCGGCCAGCCCGTCTCCATGCTGATTCCAGAAGTTATCGGCTTCAAACTGACCGGCAAACTGCGAGAAGGCATTACCGCCACCGACCTGGTACTCACCGTGACGGAGATGCTGCGCAAAAAAGGGGTTGTGGGTAAGTTTGTCGAATTCTACGGCGATGGCCTAAAAGACCTGCCGCTTGCTGACCGCGCCACCATTGCCAATATGGCCCCGGAATACGGCGCTACCTGCGGCTTCTTCCCGGTCGATGACGAAACACTGAACTATATGCGCTTAACCGGGCGCGAAGATGACCAGATTGCGCTAGTAGAAGCCTATAGCAAAATGCAGGGCTTATGGCGTGAGCCAGGCGATGAGCCAGTGTTCACCGATGCCCTGCACCTTGATATGACCGAAGTGGAAGCCAGTCTCGCTGGCCCTAAACGCCCGCAGGATCGCGTTGCCTTAAAAGACATGGCCGCCGCCTTTAATAAAGTCATGCAGGAGGATGCCAAGGCACAGCCCAACGCGGAAAAAGGCAAGTTCGACTCAGAAGGCGGCCAGACAGCCGTAGGCATTGAGCGCAGCCTTGAGGGGGACTTCAAGCACGCCTCCAGCCAGAAAGTCACCATTGACGACCAGAATTTCAGCCTGGACCCAGGCGCGGTGGTCATTGCTGCCATCACCTCATGCACCAATACGTCCAACCCCAGCGTGATGATGGCTGCAGGCCTGCTGGCGCGCAAAGCGCGTGAAAAAGGCCTAACCACCAAGCCCTGGGTGAAAACCTCGCTGGCGCCTGGCTCCAAGGTCGTCACCGACTACCTGGCCGCGGCCAACTTGAACGAGGATTTGAATGCGCTGGGCTTTAACCTGGTGGGTTATGGCTGCACGACATGTATTGGCAACTCAGGCCCTCTGCCTGAAGCGATCGAGAAAGCGGTGAACCAGGGAGATTTAACCGTCGCCTCGGTCCTTTCAGGCAACCGTAATTTTGAAGGCCGTGTTCATCCGCTGGTCAAAACCAACTGGCTTGCGTCTCCCCCCTTGGTCGTCGCTTATGCGCTGGCGGGTAATGTACAGCGTGATTTAACCCAGGACCCACTCGGCCAGGACAGTGACGGCAACCCGGTTTATCTAAAGGATATTTGGCCCTCTCAAGCCGAAATTGCCGAGGCCGTCGAGAAAGTAAATACCGATATGTTCCGTAAAGAGTACGGTGAGGTATTTAAAGGCGATGAAACCTGGCAGGCAATTGACGTTCCCGAAAGCCAGGTCTACCAATGGCCCGAATCTACTTACATCCAGCACCCGCCCTTCTTTGAAGGCATGGGACGCGAACCGGATGCGATCGAGGACGTCAGCAATGCCCGCGTTCTGGCCATGCTGGGGGACTCGGTGACCACTGACCATATTTCACCCGCAGGCGCGATCAAACCGGATAGTCCCGCAGGCCGTTACCTGCAAGAACATGGCGTTAAGCCGGTCGACTTTAACTCCTACGGCTCGCGCCGGGGGAATCATGAGGTCATGATGCGCGGCACGTTTGCCAACGTACGTATCAAAAACGAGATGCTGGACGGTGTGGTCGGCGGCGAAACGCGCTATGTTCCCAGTGGCGAGCAAATGGCGATTTACGATGCCGCCATGAAATACCAGGAGGCTGGCACACCGCTGGTCGTTATTGCTGGTAAAGAGTATGGCACCGGCTCTTCGCGTGACTGGGCAGCCAAAGGTACGCGCTTGCTAGGCGTTCGCGCGGTTCTCGCGGAATCCTTTGAGCGTATTCACCGCTCCAACCTGATCGGCATGGGCGTGGTGCCGCTGCAGTTCCCGGAAGGTGAAACCCGCGAAACGCTGGGATTAACCGGCGATGAAGAGATATCCATTGCGGGACTAAGTGATTTAAGCCCCGGCAAAACGGTGCAGGTAGTGATTAAAACCGGTGAAAAAGAGCATACCGTTGATGCCAAGTGTCGAATTGATACGGTCAATGAGCTGGCTTACTACCGTCATGGTGGTATCCTTCACTACGTGCTGCGCAAAATGATCGGCGCCGCATAAGTAATACCTACCAATGCTTGTATGCCCCCACCTCGGTGGGGGTTTTTTATGAGCGCTCGTTTAAACGGCGCGGCGGCGATAGGTACGATACTCAGGTGACCAGCTTGCTTTCTCGATGTCTTCGCGCAGTTTGGTGCCACTGGTCGTTAGCGCAACGCCGTTATGCTGAGCAGTGGCGGCTACTTCAAAGGCAATCGACTGGCTGATTTCACGAATACGCGAAAGCGGCGGTAACAGCGCACCTTTACCCTCTTTAACGATGGGTGCTTCACGCGCCAGCGCACGAGACGCGCTCATCAACATCTCATCGGTCACCCGATTTGCATTCGAAGCAATGACGCCCAACCCGATGCCCGGGAAGATATACGCGTTGTTGCACTGGGCAATGGGGTATGTGCGCCCGTTATATACCACAGGAGCAAACGGACTACCGGTGGCGACCAGTGCTTGGCCGTCGGTCCAGCGGATCACATCGTCAGGAACAGCTTCTGCCTGAGACGTTGGATTAGAGAGCGGCATAATCACCGGGTGCTCGCAGCCTGCATGCATGGTTTTAACCACTTGCTCGGTGAATATCCCACGCTGACCGCAAACACCGACCAGAATAGTCGGTTTCATCTGGGCAATGGTTTCTTCCAGCCCCTGGCCATTCCAACCCGCGACCAGCGCAGGGTCGTGGGCCAAACGACGCTGAAAATCGCGCTGCCACTCTTGATCCGTCGTCATCAAGCCTTCGCGATCGACAACAAAAATACGCGCACGCGCTTCATGTTCGGAGAGACCTTCGGCCTCCATGGCCACCACGACCTGCTCGGCGATGCCACAACCGGCTGAACCACCGCCAACAAACACCACGCGTTGCTGGGCAATGCTTTCTTCACGCGCCTGACAGGCTGCCATGAGCGTTCCCACGACAACGGATGCCGTGCCCTGAACATCATCGTTAAAGCAGCACAACTCGTTGCGATAGCGCTCAAGCAGCGGTACGGCGTTGGCTTGGGCAAAATCTTCAAACTGCAGCAAAACATTCGGCCAGCGGCGCTTCAGCGCTGAGATGAACGCTGCCATAAAGGCGTTGTACTCTTCTTGGCCCACGCGTTTATGGCGCCAGCCCATGTACATGGGGTCATCCAGCAGCGCCTGATTATTAGTGCCCACATCAATCACGATGGGTAGCGTATGGGCCGGACTAATACCGCCACAGGCGGTATAAAGCGCCAACTTACCAATGGGAATCCCCATACCACCGATCCCCTGGTCACCCAGCCCTAAAATACGTTCGCCGTCAGTGACTACGATAACTTTAACGTTATCCTTGGTGGCGCTGCGCAGAATATCATCCAGATGATCGCGGTCCTGGTAGCCGATAAACAAGCCCCGGTGATTGCGATAAATATTGGAAAATTCCTGACATGCCTGGCCAACGGTTGGCGTATAGATGATCGGCAGCATCTCTTCAAGATGCTCAGATACCAAGCGGAAGTAGAGCGTTTCGTTGTCGTCTTGAATGGCGCGCAAATAAATATGGCGCTCAAGATCACTATTGCACTGCTGGTACTGCCGATAAGCGCGCTCTAGCTGATCATCAATGGTTTCGACATTTTGCGGCAGCAAACCAATCAAGTTAAACGCCAAACGCTCCTCTTGAGTAAACGCGCTGCCTTTGTTCAATAGCGGCATTTCAAGTAAGGAAGGACCGGCGTAAGGAATATATAAGGGGCGCTTACTCGTCGTCATAGGGGCTCTCTTCTTTTCCATTACCGCTGCATCGCAGCAATTTCAAGCATTTACGGTTTATCGACATAATGTACCATGTCACTACGACAAAGGTGGCACAGTCATACTTCTCTAGCCAAAAAAATGCCCCGACATTTGCCGGGGCAGCTGAAAATCAATACGTTATCATTAGCAGGTTTTTGCCGTTGGCTGGCGCCCTGCTTCACCGGTAAAGAACAGCGGACGCAGCTTCACACCGACAATATTGCCCGCAAAGGCAGCCACTAACCACACCCAACCGTGCAAGCTACCCGACGCGATACCACTGAAGTAAGCACCGATGTTGCAACCAAACGCCAGGCGCGCGCCATAACCCAGCATTAGGCCACCAATTACCGCAGCCACCACCGAGCGCAGAGGGATTCTAAAATTAGGCGCAAACCGACCGGCCAAATGTGCAGCCATTAAAGCACCCAACATAATACCGACGTTCATGACCGTCGTCATATCACTCCACACGCTAGCTTCAAGCGCTGCCGCATTACCTGGCGCCTGCCAATATCCCCAACCCGTTACGCTACCGCCGAACAATTCATATACCTTGGCCCCCCAAAGCGCGAAGGCCGACGTAATGCCCCACGGGCGACCAGCTAGCGCAAGCGTTGCGAAATTCAGCAGCGCCAAGGCCACGGCACCCGCCAATAACGGCCAAGGCCCGCTTAACCAGCGCAGAGTAGCGGGTTTCTCAACCATGGGTACCTGTTCAAGTTGGCCATGACGACGCTTTTCCATCACGAGGGTAAACACCGCAATCGCCACAAACAGTACCAGGCTGATGGCGATACCGCCCGTCGTACCTGCAATATCAATCAACGATATCGGCTCAAACGCTGGCAAACGCTGCCACCACGCAAAATGCGCCGAGCCAATTACCGAACCGATGATAAAGAAGACAAGCGTAATCAACATACGGGCATTACCGCCACCCGCCGTAAACAGCGTGCCTGAAGCGCACCCGCCGCCCAACTGCATACCAATCCCGAAAAGAAATGCGCCCACCAGCACGGAAATGCCGATAGGGGAGACAAAACCACTCACCGGCGTACCAAACAATGTACCGGCACCCAGTGCTGGGAAAAACAGCACCACGGCAATGGCCAGCATCACCATTTGCGCACGCAGCCCGCGGCCGCGGCGCTCGGTAATAAACACGCGCCAGGCAGAGGTAAACCCAAAGGCAGCGTGATACAACACCATGCCCAGCAGACCGCCTACAATCATTAGCAAACCGGTATTAGCGCCAAATATGACGCCAATCATTAGCGCTCCTAATACAATCGCCGCAGTCGCCAGTAGTGGTACCCGATAACTGGCCGGAGTCGCGGCAGCCGTCGTCGACATAAATTCACCTATAGGTAACGCCAAAAGCGCCCGTGGATAGGCAGGCGCTCTGGTCGATGTGGATAATCGTTATAAGCTTACCGCCCAGCCAACAGGGGGTAAATCATTTATGGCTAATCGTTACAGGGCTAACGAAGAATTACGGCTCTTTTTTATCGTCGTCTTCATGCACCACATAGAGACGATTCACCATCACGAACAAAACAACCGCCAAGGGTGCGGCCAAAATAACGCCAGGTAAGCCAAACAACGTGCTGCTTGCAAGGAGCGCAAACAACAATAGCGCCGGTGGCAGGCTGACGGCACGCTGCTGCACCAAAGGCTGCAAAATATTACCTTCAATCTGCTGAATAATAACGTAAGCCATCAGTACGAAGAGCGCCGTCTCAGGGCTGACCGTATACGCCAACAGCAGGGCAGGAATAGCGGCGGCAATGGGGCCGACCAACGGTACAAAGTCCAGAAGACCGGCAACTAGTCCCAGTCCTAATGGCGCTGGCACGCCCAGCAGCCACATGCTGATACCCACCAGTACGCCCGTTACCGTCATGGCGACTAACTGACCGCCTAGCCAATAGCGCAATGCCTTACCACTCGCATCCAACGCCTCGCCCAAGCGCGGACGGCTTTTAACCGGTGCCAGTAATAAAAGACCACGGCGGTATAAGTCCGGCTGAGCCGCAAAATAGACCATCCCAACAATCAACACGAACAAATTGATAATACTGCCGCCCATTGAAACCACGATCATGCCGACCTGAGACACACCGCCTTGCATGATGCTTCCCGCATTTTCCACGGCATTATCGATCAAGGGCGCCAACTGCGAATCTTCAAGACGTTCTCGTAGTTGTTCCCACGCCTCAGGCAGCATGGTCGTAAGCGACTCCATTTCAGCTGCAATCTGTGCCCCGAACCCCCAGCTCATGAATCCCAATCCACCGCACAACACTACCAACACAATAAGCAACGATAGCCAACGCGGCACGCCGCGGTTTAGTAGTGGCGCCATGCAGCTTTGCAAAACACAGGCGCCCACCACCGCACCAAAAATCAAGATCAACAACCCTACGAGCTTCCAAAGTATCAGAGCGAGGGCTGCCAACATGAAGGTGATAAGTACGCACTCCGTGAACCGCTGATGTAAATACGTTGATCGCATTCAATACTCCCTTTGCGGATGCTTTGAATACATCAGGCTAGCAGCGAAGTGAACAGTGGGTTTGTGTGATATGTGATGGCCTTACTGATCCAATACACGTCCAAGCGGGAAGACCCTCTCAATACAGCACACGAAAGTATTCGCTGCCCCATTCCGGAGCCGTACAAACGAATACCTGGTACTGCAGTGCTATCGACCTAGCAAGGCCTGAAATACGCGGTTAACGCGAAACGACCGAACCGTTAACGCGCTTACGGGGTAATTCAATATAGACGCTACCGTATAGCGTCTAATAACGAATTTGAAATCGCGGCCATATTTTCATAGGAAGAATTTAGAAAGCCCCCCAAGAACAACCTCTGTGCAGTAACAATTACCGCCCTGACACTTTCTGAATACCTTTTAAAAACCTATGCTTATCAACTGCTATAACGTTTCTCCACATAGTCAGAAAAGCATAACGCGGAACCGTTAACCCTCGCACAGTCCTAACCAAAAAAGCCCGCTAACACAAACTAGCTGCATTATTACTACCAACATAAGACAAAAAATAATTAACAACCCATCATGAAAGAACAATCAATAACAAAAAACACATCCCAAATATTCTTTATATTAGACTGACTAGAAATACGAAGTGCTCTATAGATAATGTGTGTTATGTATAACTCTTAAAATAAAAACGTCACAGCATTATCAAAAGATAGGCGTCGATGCATTGATTGAAAATCAGTAAGGGGAAC
>NZ_JBQSYV010000031.1:0-23791 GCF_052379685.1 Halomonas sp. 111 | reverse complement strand
CTAGGTATATTTGGGCTTGGCGAAGCTCAGTACTCGAGTGGCATAGGCGGTAAAGGCTACATTATCGCGGGAAATGAAATGAGCTATCTGATGCTAGCATCGGCAAGTATTATTCTTGTCTATGTTGCTGAGAAAAAAAGAGGAGGGCTTCTCTTTATTGTTTTCCTTGTATTACTACTGTTCTTCTTAATGAAGGCAACAAAAGCTGCTATGCTTGGTATTTTCTTGGTGTATCTGTGCGCACTAATTTATAATGCTTATTTTAAAGTTCATCGGCTACCTGCTATCTACATGCTTGCATTAATAGGAGGAGGGGCTGTTACGTTTCTTGGTTACTATTTTGCCCAAGCCTCAGGTTTACTTGATCGCATGCTATTTTTATATATTCTGCATGATGGTTTTTGGGGAGCTCTATTGAGTGGACGCGTAGTATTCGTACAAGACGCTTTTCATCATGTCATCAGTAATTTTGGTTTTTTTGATGTTTTTTTTGGTGTGGGGGTTGACCAGTTCCGATTTATTACAGGTTCGATATCTGAGATTGATATAGTGGATGTTTTTGTTGCATTTGGTGTGATCGGCCCTCTTCTATTTTATTTTCCATGGTTATTGGGAGCTATATGGTCCTTTGAGTTAATGAAAAGCATTCCTCGGCATGGTTTTTGTTTCATTTTACTAGTTATCATTATTGTTGGTGTAAGCGTTACGGCAGGTCATGTAGTTAATTCAGGAATAGCATCAAGCACTACTGCTTTCTTTTTAGCTTATTTATACATTATAAAGAAGAACGCTAACAGTTAGAGAGGGATATGATATGAAAATTTTGTTTGTTGCTTCTTTTGGTGGGCATTTTATACAATTAAAGCATCTTTACGAGAAAATTAAAAAAGCAGTCGATCAAGATGTCGTTTATGCATTTGCAGTGACGGAGAGAGACGTAAAGCTAGAAGAAGAGATGGCATATTATTTTCCAAATGTTCACCGTAAAAGCAGTATATGTAAAATCATTAGCTCGGTTTGGAAAGCATTTGGAATTTTGTCCAAGGTAAAGCCTGATGTAGTGATATCTACAGGCGCATTGCCCGGTTTAATTATGTGTTGCGTTGCCAAAATTATGGGTAAGAGAACGATATGGGTAGATAGTATGGCTAATTGCCAGAAACTCTCTTTTTCTGGTGGTATAGCTAAGTATGTTTGTGATATATGCTTAACCCAATGGGAAGATGTTTCTAAAAAAAATAAGCGCGTTCAGTACTGGGGGAAAGTATTGTGATTTTTATAACAGTTGGAACTCAGTTACCTTTTGATCGGCTTTTAAATTATTTTTCTGAATGGCAAATAAAGGTAGGTTATAAAGGAGAAGTGGTTGCTCAGATAGGCGAAGATAGTTTGTTTATTAGTTCAAATATGAAGCTATATAAAAAACTTTCGATGGATGAGTATTATCTGTGGTTCTGTCGAGCAGACTGTATTGTTTCTCATGCTGGAATAGGCAGTGTTTTATCGTGCCTGGATCACAATAAAAAGGGAGTGTTTTTAGCTAGAAAATGCTCATTATCAGAGCATCGAAATGATCATCAATTAGATACTGTTAGCGCTTTTTCTAATCAGTATCCCGCATTGAAGTTCTGTATGGAAAAATTAGCATTTCAAGATGGATTGAATGAGCTTGTTAATGAGGAAAGCCCGCAAGTAATCCAGCCGAATTCTAATGCTAGTGATTTAGGAAAAAAAATTTCCTTTTATTTGGGTTTTTAGGAGCCTTATAGTGAAACGCTTGTTGCTCTGGACAAATATGTACCCTTCTCATAAGGCTCCTTATTATGGCACTTTTGTACACTCCACTGAAAAAGCTTGGAGAAAAGTGCTGGGCGAGGAAAATGTTGAGTTAGTGGCTATTAAAGAGAAACCTAATGGAGTGTTAAGTAAGGTTTGTCTTTACGCAGGTTTGTTGTTAAGATGTATAGCTTCTTTGTTTAATAGTTCGAACAGCACTATCGTGGAGATTCATTATCCAGTTTATTTTTTACCTGTTATATGCTTGATCAAAGTGCTAAGGGTAAAAAGATATATTGTTTTACGTTTTCATGGGTCAGACTTGAAGAAAATAAATGATGTGCCTTTCTTCTCTTTGTTGTTTAAATTTGTTAAAAATGAAGTGCAGCTCTATGTTGTGCCTTCAGATTATTATCGTGAGAAATTAAGTAAAGAGCTTAATTTGCCAATTGAAAAAATAGTTAAAGTTTATCCTGATTGTGTTGGAGGCGAAGAATTTACAAGCGGTGAGAATAAAAAAGCATATGTTAGTGAAGTGGTCTTTAATATAGGCTTTGTGTCCCGTTTAGAACCCATGAAAAATTGTCGAGAATTAATTGAGGCTTTCGCAAAATTACCTATTCCTAATGCATGTTTAACAATCATTGGTGATGGTTCAGAGCGTCAACAGCTTGAGGCTTTAGCTCTGAAACTTGGGTTATCTTCTCAAGTTAAATTTCTTGGTGCCATTGAACGTAGAAAACTGCCATTTTATATGGAAGAGTTTTCTGTTTTCGTTTTTCCCTCTATTTCTGAGACTGAGAGCTTTGGTTTGGTGGCCTTGGAAGCACTTTCTTGTGGTATTCCCGTTATTGCAAATAAAAAATTAGAAGCAGCATCTGAATATCTTCAAGATGGTAGAAACGGTTTTTTTTACGAGAAAGGGGTTGATGGACTAGCTCAGGCTATTGAGGGTTTTTATCAATTATCGCATTCTTCAAAAATTGAACTATCTTCTGAGGCGCGGAAGGTGCAACAACAATTTAGCTACTATAATGTATTTACTTCTGGAGTAAATAGCATCTTAAGTCGGCAGCAAAGTGATACAAACTGCTAATGCTTGGAAAATTAGCTAAGGATGAGCGAGATGGGTAAGTCACAAGCAATGACTTTTTCGGAGCGTTACCCTCCACAAGTCGTTTTTCCTTTTTTTGATATATTTGCCATTCTTGTCGGTGGTATTATGGCATTTAGGATGCGCTTCGGTTCTTTGCACCTTCATGAACGCTATGTTTTAGCATTAATTTGTATAGCTTTGCTGGTGCTGGTTATCAATAGTATGTCAGGAAGCTATCAGCGTTGGCGGATCACTCCTATTTTTCAAATGCTGGCGAGGCTAACGTTTGTATGGGGTATAGTCGCCATTACAGCTGCTTCTCTTATATACTTTTCACATGCAGCAGATCGATATTCCAGGCTGTGGATAGGTCTTACACTCGTTATTTCCCTTTTTTTAGCGGGAGGAGCCCGTCTTCTTGTACAACTGGCATTGCAGCATACACGTTTAAACGGTGGTGCACGGCGCCCCGTATTTCTGGTGGGCCCTGACAGCAATGTGCTGAATGTCGCCCAAGGTATACGTAATTCATCTTGGGAAGGGCACTCAATTGCAGGTGTCGAGCGTCTTAGAGGGCCGTTAACACAAGAGGATATAACGTGTATTGCTCAGCGCATTAATGGATCTAGAGCGCGAGAGGTCTGGATTTGTGTGCCACTAGAAATGGGCGAAACCGTACATGCTCTATTCTATGCGTTAAGAAATCATACGGAGGATATTCGTTTAATTCCCGATTTTAAAGACATGCGCTTGTTGAATCATCGCACGAGTGAAGTGGCTGGTCACTTAGCAATTGACTTAAGTGTTTCTCCAATGAGCGGTATGGCACGTTTTTTTAAACGCGCAGAGGATATTGTACTGGGTACACTCATTACGCTAATAATTTTACCCGTCTGTGCCGCTATTGCCGTGATCATTAAAATCACATCGCCAGGGCCTGTCTTGTTTAAACAGTACCGAACTGGCTCAAGCGGTAAGGTTTTTAAAGTATATAAATTTCGCTCAATGAAGGTCCATGAGGAAAAGCAAGGTATAGTGACTCAAGCGACCAAGGGCGACAGTCGTCTTACGTCGATAGGTGCTTTCCTGCGTAAAACCTCATTAGATGAGTTGCCGCAATTTTATAACGTGTTGCAAGGACGAATGTCGATAGTTGGTCCACGCCCACATGCACTCGCCCATAATGAGTATTACAAAGAGCTTGTAGAATCCTATATGCGGCGCCATAAGGTAAAGCCCGGTATTACGGGCTGGGCGCAGGTCAATGGATTAAGAGGTGAAACCGATACGCTGGAAAAAATGCAAAGGCGCGTTGAATACGACTTATGGTATATCGATAACTGGTCTATCTGGCTGGATTTGAAAATTATCTGTATGACGATTTTTAAGGGATTCAAGCATAAAAATGCGTATTAATGAGATATTGTGATGGTGTTGTTAACGGGCGATGCAGGTTAGATCGGCTCTCATATCGCAGTAGAACTGCTTCATGCTGGCATTGAAGTGATCATTGTCGATAACCTTTGTAACAGTAAACACTGTGTTATCGAGCGCATAGAGACTATTTCGCGGTGCTCGATTTCATTTTACGAGGTCGATATCTGCGGTGTTTTTGGCTTCTGTCTTTGCTAAACAGGAACACCTAATAATCTGATGCCTTATATCAGTCAAGTGGCGGCGGGAGTGCTTCCACATGTCACGGTTTTTGGTAATGACTACCCAACTCTGGACGGTACCTGCATGCGTGACTATCTGCACGTTGTCGATCTCGCCAAGGGGCACTGCGCCGCGTTGCGCGTATTGGAGACGCCAAGGGTGAGTTACTACAATTTGGGTACTGTATGTGCCCGCGAAACGCATGGGCATATTGTAAGGCCGCTAGCCTAAAAGCGTCACTAGACGTTTGAAAAGCACACATACTTTTCTTGAACGGGTTTTGACTGTGGTAGCATTCGCGCTCTTTCTGCTGCCGTTTATAGCAGCGCTTATCGAAGGGTGCTTGTCTTGAAGCCTGCAATGAATATGCACGAATCCCGTGCGCCTCTCTCGTTTTCCGTGGCTCTAACGGATGTCGCTGTTTTTCTACTGGTCAGCATTGCGCTCATTATTCCTAGCGGTTACTCATTAGGTGCCGCTGTTTTATTGCTAGCGGGTCTTTACTTATTGTTGCGTTGGCACCTCCCAACGCTTGCTCGCGAAGACTGGCTGATTGTGGCAGTGTTATGCGCTTATGCACTAGTCGGCATGGCCGAAGCGTTATGGGATGGTCAAGGCAGTAGCGGCATCGATAAGCCTGTACGCTTTATATTGGCCGTGCCTGCACTATGGTGGGTGTTACGCTACCCGCCCCATTTAAGTGTTGTGTGGGCCGGTATTGCGTTAGGAGGGATAAGCGCAGGAAGCTGGGCAGGCTGGCAAAAACTGGTCGAAAGCATTGATAGAGCGCAAGGATTCACACACGTTATTCAGTTCGGCAATTTAAGTATGCTGTTAGGCGTGCTCTGCCTGGCGGGGTTGGGGTGGGCGCATGTCCAGCGTCAGCACCGTATACTTTGGATAACGCTGCTCTTTGCCGGTTTTTTAGGTGGTGTGCTTGGGTCGCTTTTTTCTGGTAGCCGTGGCGGCTGGGTCGGTTTCCCTATCGTTTTACTTATACTCTACCGCGCTTACGGAAGCCTCTTTGCTACCTGGATGAAGCTCGCCATTGTTGGCGCTGTTATAGCAGCGGGTCTGACTGTTTACTTGATCCCTCAAACAGGTGTTCAGGATAGGGTGCACTACACCTTTTACGATATTAATAATTATATAAGTGGTGAGAGCCGCACTAATTCGTTAGGTGCCCGCTTTGAAATGTGGCGGGGCGCCAGTCATTTAATAATGGAAAAACCACTCACAGGGTGGGGTACGCAAGGCTACGTACAGGCAATGCAAACACTGGGCGAACAAGGGGTTATTGACCAGCAGGTTACCCAGTATGGGCACGCGCATAATGAATTTATAGACGCGTTTGCAAAGCGAGGCGTACTTGGCTTGGTCGTGCTGTTAGCGCTTTATCTAGTACCCATGCGCTTATTCGCCAAACAAATAAATGCAAAAGATTTAGCGACGCGTGCGGTTGCAACGGCGGGCGTGCTGCTACCGGTTACCTTTATGGACTTTGGATTATCGCAAGCATTTTTAACGCATAACAGCGGCGTAATGATGTACGCGTTCTTGCTGGCTGTGCTCTGGGGGATCTACGCTAATCAAACGCAAATGGCCCGTCAGGCACCAGTGTCGTAATCGGGATTCTTGCCACTATTACAAAGTGTGCTGGTTACAAGCCTGCGCCTAGCCTCCCAAGCACTTGGCTTTTTATATCTATGTGTCGTTGCTAAAGAGCCTGCATGCCAAAATATTTGGCTTAAAGCGCAGGCCCATGCATAGCGGTGAATCATTAAATTGACCTTTTGTGAAGAAACTATGTCTACGAAAACTTTTTTAATAACAGGCGGCGCGGGCTTTATTGGCTCGGCGGTTGTGCGAGCACTTATCAAAAAGACCGATCATGAAGTCGTCAATATCGATGCGTTAACCTATGCCGGTAATTTAGAGTCGCTAGCAGCGGTTGAAGGTAGCGAGCGCTACATTTTTGAGCAGGCCGATATTGGCGATGCATCGCGTATGGCGGCTATTGTTGAGCGCCACCAGCCGGATGTGATGATGCACTTGGCAGCAGAGTCGCACGTAGACCGCTCTATAGACGGCCCAGCGGCGTTTATCCAAACCAACATAGTGGGCACTTACACGCTATTGGAAGCGGCTCGCCATTACTGGAAAGGCTTGCAAACGAGCGCGCCGGAAAAAGCTTCGGCGTTTCGCTTTCATCATATCTCGACCGATGAAGTGTATGGCGATTTGGAAGGCCCGGAAGACCTCTTCACCGAAGAAACCCCGTATGCACCCAGCTCACCCTATTCCGCCAGCAAGGCAAGCTCGGACCACCTGGTGCGTGCCTGGCACCGCACCTATGGCCTGCCGGTACTGGTAACCAACTGCTCCAATAACTACGGGCCATACCACTTCCCTGAAAAACTGATCCCGCTGATGATTTTAAACGCCCTGGCGGGCAAGCCGTTGCCGGTATATGGCAATGGCCAGCAGGTGCGTGATTGGCTGTACGTAGAAGACCACGCCCGTGCGCTGGTAAAGGTCGCGACCGAGGGCATGGTAGGCGAAACCTACAACATAGGCGGCCATAACGAAAAAGCGAACCTTGAGGTGGTCGAAACCCTGTGTGATTTACTGCAGGAACTGGTGCCCGCTGAGCATCGTTACCGCGATTTGATCACCTTCGTACAAGACCGCCCAGGCCACGACCTGCGTTACGCGATTGATGCCAGAAAAATCGAACGCGAACTTGGCTGGCGCCCGGAAGAAACCTTTGAAACCGGGCTGCGCAAAACCGTTCAGTGGTACCTTGATAACCGTGCATGGTGGCAGCGCGTGCAAGACGGTAGCTATCAAGGCGAGCGGTTGGGGAGTTTGTAACCCCGCTCACGGATCACTGTGACCTATAGGGTTTGGGTATGAATATTTTCGTTACCGGCGGCAATGGCCAAGTCGGGTTTGAACTCCAGCGCCAGTTGGCAACGTTGGGTAATGTGTTGGCACCCGGCAGAGCGGCGCTGGACCTTTCCGATGCCAATGCGGTTGCGGCGTACTTGGCAACGCATCAGCCCGATGTAGTGATCAATGCGGCGGCTTATACGGCAGTGGATAACGCTGAATCCGACCAGGCAATGGCTGAGCGCTTGAATGCGGCGCTGCCCGAGCAGTTGGCTGAATACTGCCAGCAGCAATCCAAATGGCTGATTCATTACTCTTCCGATTATGTATACACCGGCCAAGGCAGTGAGCCTTGGCAGGAGAGTGACACCACCGGGCCGTGCAACGTCTATGGCGCGACCAAGCTTGCCGGTGACGAAGCGGTAATGAATAGCGGCTGCCAGCACCTGATCTTTCGTACCAGTTGGGTCTACAGTGCCTTTGGCAAAAGCTTTTTAGCCACCATGTTGCGCCTAGGGGCAGAGCGCTCGGCGTTAAGCATTATTAATGACCAGGTAGGCGCGCCGACGCCTGCGCGTTTGATCGCGCTGATAACGCAGCAGGCGCTAACGAGGCTGCTAAGCGAAGGTGCCACCCTGGCAAGCGGGGTATACCATTTGGCACCGCGTGGCGAGACCAGCTGGCATGGCTTTGCCTGTGAGATTTTTAAGGCGGCAAAGCAGTGCGGTTTACCGCTGGTCATTACGCCGGACGGCATTTCGGCTATTCCAACCACGGATTACCCGACGCCCGCTGCGCGCCCGCTGAACTCGCGGCTGTCCGTTGATAGGCTCGAAAAAGCGCTAGCAGTACAGCTGCCGGATTGGCAAAGCCAACTGGCTCTGACCGTGGAAGAAATAGCCCGCTCGCGTTAACCGCGCAGCCATGAGCAAGGAGCAAAAAACGATGCAACGTAAAGGTATTATTTTGGCAGGAGGCAGCGGTACACGCTTGCATCCAATTACACGCGGTGTTTCAAAGCAGCTACTGCCTATTTATGACAAGCCGATGATTTACTATCCCATTTCGGTGCTTATGTTGGCCGGGATTCGGGAAATTCTGATTATCTCTACGCCTGAAGATCTTCCTCAGTACGAAAACCTGCTGGGCGATGGCAGCGCGTTCGGCGTACGTTTTGAGTACGCGGTGCAGCCAAGCCCGGATGGCCTGGCGCAAGCGTTTTTGATCGGTGAAGATTTTATTGGTGATGCGCCGGTCTGTTTGGTGCTGGGAGATAATATCTTTCACGGACAGCACTTTTCGGACCAACTGAAACGGGCTTCTGCGCAGCAAAGCGGTGCCACTGTGTTTGGCTATTTAGTAAAAGACCCCGAGCGCTTTGGCGTGGTCGAGTTTAATGATGATGGCAAGGCGGTCTCCATTGAGGAAAAGCCTGCCGAGCCCAAGTCGCCCTATGCCGTTACTGGCCTCTACTTCTACGACAACGATGTGGTGGACATTGCCCGCCAGGTGAAACCTTCAGAGCGCGGCGAACTGGAAATTACCAGCATCAATAACGCGTATCTTGAGCGTGGCGACCTGCGTGTTGAGCGCCTGGGGCGCGGTTTTGCATGGCTGGATACCGGCACGCACGATAGCTTGCTGGAAGCCAGCCAGTACGTACAAACCATCGAGCACCGCCAAGGGCTGAAGGTAGCCTGCCTGGAAGAAATTGCCTGGCTGCAAGGGTGGCTGAGCGATGCCCAGCTGCGCGAAAGCGCGAATGCACTGTCTAAAACCGGCTATGGTCAGTACCTATTGACGCGGCTGGATGCCAAAGGGAGCCTGTAATGCAGATTGAAGAGACCTCGCTGCCCGGCGTGGTAGCGTTAACGCCCAGGGTATTTGGCGACGAGCGCGGCTTCTTTATGGAAAGCTTTAATCAGAAGGCGTTTGAAGAGGCCACGGGCTGCACGCGTGAATTTGTGCAGGATAACCACTCGCGCTCCCGCCAGGGTGTACTGCGTGGCATTCATTATCAGTTAGAGCAGCCACAGGGCAAGCTGGTACGCGTGGTGCAGGGCTCTGTGTGGGATGTGGCGGTCGATTTGCGTAAACACTCGGCTCACTTTGGGCAGTGGGTAGGCGTTGAGCTTTCCGCTGAAAACAGCCGCCAGCTGTGGGTGCCAGAAGGCTTTGGTCATGCGTTTGTGGTGCTGTCTGAAACAGCGGATTTCCTCTACAAAACCACCGACTTCTACCACCCTGAATCTGAGCGATGTATCCGTTATGATGACCCGGACCTGAACATTCGGTGGCCAGAGCTACCGGTACCCTTTGCGCTATCTGAAAAAGACCAAGCAGGCAGGGCGTTGAAAGCTGCAGAGGTATATGGCAAGCCATAGTAGATAGGCTCTATTTATGTGGCGCTGCACATAAAACCACTCTGGCGATCAGAGTGGTTTTTTTAAATCTAATTATTTTTTATTACTCATTTGAACTTCAATAGTCCATTCGGCGATTACATTAACCCTTTTTGGGGATAAATATAAAATGAATAGGCTCACAAATAGTCTCAAGAGTAGAGCCAGGCCTGCTAATCCCTTACAATGCCTGAGCATTTAAATAGCAATGATTATCAAATTTTATCCGCACAGCGTTGGGCAAGGGAATGCGCCCGTTACAATCCCTGGGCGGTAGCGTGCCTTTTTTGGAAAATTATTATGCCAAATACCTCATTTTTAATAGCGCGACCGGCCCGCATGCTGCTGGCCGCGTTAAGTATGGTCGTCATCAGTGGGTGCGCCACAAGCTATCCTTCCGGCAGCGCCTCTGAACAGCCGCGCTATGTCCTTAATGATGACTCCGCAAAACCCATTCTTGATGAAAGCGTGAATGGCTTTCTGGACCAAACGCCTGCCGGTGGCGTTATCAGCGTGGCTGCAAGCCCGTGGGGCGACAATGTTGAAATTGTGGCCGACGAACCCTACCTGGCAGCCAGTGGGCGTGAATGCCGCCGCCTACAAGTGATTGGCATGAGTGGCGAAGCTCGCCGCGCACTGGTATGCAAAGCATCGTCAGAAGAGTGGGTAAACCAGCGAGTCATAACGCAAACGGCAGAAGGGCGCCTTTAATGAATCTCTTTGAAGCATGCAAGCGCGCTTGCCTATCGAAAGCGCTGACAACCGTTTCGCTCGTCTGTTTGATCGCGTTCAGTGCGTCGGCCTCCGCCCAGGTTATCAGCCTGCCGGACGACACCCTCTCAGGCCAGCGCAGTAGTCAGGGGGCATCGTCTCAAGGCCAGCAGGGGCAGCAGCAAGGCCAGATAGACGACATGCCCCGAGCCGACTGGCGCAGTGGCACTTATGGCCCCATTGCCACACCACCCCGCGACCCGGATGCGCTGCCCCCCTTTGGGTATAACCTCTTCACCGGTGGTTTTCGTGGCGCCATGGGCGATGGCCTGAACGCCGACTACCGCATTAAACCAGGCGACCAGGTCACCGTGCGTGCCTGGGGTGCTTTCGAGTTAGACCGCGTGTTGCCGGTTGACGCCCAGGGCAACATCTTCATCCCAGGTTCCGGCCCCTTAAATGTAGAAGGCCAGAGTAGCCAGCAGGTCGATAACAGTGTTCGCCGTGCGATTACCTCGGTATATCCTGACAACGTAGAGGTTTACACCAACCTGCAAGGCGTCCAGCCCGTCGCCGTTTATGTCACAGGTTATGTGCAAAACCCTGGGCGCTATGCCGGTACGCCCGATGACTCGCTGCTCTACTTTCTAGATCAGGCAGGCGGGATCGAACAAGACCTCGGCAGCTACCGCCAAGTGCGCGTAATGCGCAACGATCGCCTGGTTGCAACGGTGGACCTTTACGACTTTTTGCTTAACGGCACCATTGCGCGCCCGCAATTTCAGGATGGCGACACCATTGTTGTGGAAGAGCGCGGCCCAGCGATTGCCGTTATTGGAGACGTGCACCGCGAGATGCGCTATGAGCTAACCAGTAACACGCTTAGCGGCGCCGAGCTTTTAAACCTGGCGCGGCTGAGAAGCGGTGTATCCAATGTGCTGCTGCGTGGTCATCGTACTGATGGTCCTATCGCTCAATATTTCCCCATTGATATGTTTGCTGGACAAACGATTCGCAGTGGCGACGAAGTCACCTTCACTGCCGACCAACGCAATGAAACCATCGTGGTTGAAATAGAAGGCAGCTACTTTGGGCCTTCATTCTACGCCTTGCCGCGCAATGCTCGCCTAAGTGAACTGCTTGATGCCATTGCCGTGCCACAAGGACTTACCGCTGTTGAAAGCGTTTCCCTGCGCCGTGAAAGCGTGAAGGAGCAGCAGGAACAGGCGCTGGAAGACAGCCTACGCCGCCTGGAAACCACCTACCTGGGCGCCACCTCACGCACCGACGAAGAAGCCCAAATTCGCCTGCGTGAAGCCGAGCTGATTGAACGCTTTATTGAACGGGCAAGCGACCTTGAACCCAGTGGCCGCCTGGTAGTCGCGCAAGGCGGCAAGATTTCGGATATCCGCCTGCAAGACGGCGATGTGATCACCATTCCGGAAATCAGTGATTCGGTTCTGATCAGCGGTGAAATCGTGGTGCCCCAGGCCGTGGTGTATCGCCCTGGCATGAGCGTTATTGATTACGTAGAGGGTGCCGGTGGCTTTACCGAGCGCGCCGATGAGAGCCAGATTCTACTGGTGCGCCAAAACGGTGCCGTGGAACACGCGCGTAATTCACCGCTGCGCCCAGGTGATGAAATCCTCGTAATGCCCAAGGCACCGGTACACAACTTACAGCTGGCCTCTACGCTTACCCAGATCCTCTTCCAGATCGCCGTGACCACGCGCGTCGCGCTGGACCTGTAATGAGTGATTGGTGAGTCGCTAAGGGGTGCCCTCGTAGCGCGAGGCACCCGCGAAAGGCGGCACCCGCACATGCAGAAATTCATGACAAGCAACACGCACTTTAAGGCGGCACCCCGTCATGGCTGAAACACAAGCAACACGCCGGGGCGCACGCACGTCCTGGCAAGTCACCCGCAGCGTGTGGTACGCCATGTTCATGCGCGAAGCTATTTCACGCACCATGGCCGACCGCATGGGCTGGTTCTGGATGATCTTCGAGCCGTTTGCCCTGGTCGCTATTATGGTCGGCATCCGCAGCTTTATTCGTGGTGATCGGTTAATCGTAAATGCCCCCTTTATACCCTGGATGATTGCGGGAATGATGGGGTTCTTCCTGGTAAGGGAGGGCATGTTGCGCGGCATGGGGGCGATTGAAGGTAACAGGGCACTGTTTGCTTATCGCCAAGTACAGCCCGTAGACCCTGTTTTAGTTCGCAACTTCCTTGAAGGGATGTTACGGACCTTTATTTTTTTACTGTTTATTGCGGGCGGCCTGATGCTGGGGTTGGATATATACCCCGATAACGCCATCAGAGCCATGGCTGCATGGCTATCGCTTTGGAGTCTAGGAGTGGGCTTAGGGCTAGTAACATCTGTAGCCTCCTCTCTAGTGCCTGAAGTGGGCAAAGTAATTCGAATGCTTTCATTGCCTCTATTGATTATCTCGGGCGTCATGTTTCCGCTTAATCAAATGCCGCACTGGCTGCTTGAATACTTAATGCTTAATCCGATTCCCCACGGATTAGAAACCCTGCGGTTAGGTTTTTTTGAAAACTATAAAACCATTCACGGTACCAGCATGCTCTATTTTTGGATGGTAACCCTTACGTTGAACGCGCTAGGGCTATTAATGCACCTGCGCTTTGTTGACCGATTAAAGGCCCAATAACCCATGCCTGTTTCGTTACGTCGTTTTTTTAATAAATCGCCCCAGTGGGCCATCGCTATTTTGGCGATTTTGCTTGTGTCATTTTACTGGTTTGTATGGGCGCAAGAACGTTATGTTTCCTATGCCACGGTAGTGCTTGAAAGCCCCCAGGTGGCCACGCCGGAATTTAACCTGTCATCGCTAATGGGAGGCGGTGCGGGTAACACTGCCGACCTGCTCCTGCTACGTGAGCATTTGCTTTCAGTCGATATGCTGCGCCTGCTTGATGAGCAGCTTAATGTTCGTCAGCATTACAGTGAGCACGGCGATTTTTTTGCCAGGTTGCGTAATCCTGATGTACCTATTGAAGATTTGCATAAATACTATTTGCGCCGAGTGGATATAGAGCTGGATGAATATGCGGGCGTACTCAATATTCAAGTGCAGGCTTATACCCCAGAGTTTGCTTACGATATGGCATCGCTACTACTAAAAGCGGGCGAAGACCATATGAACCAAATGGGGCATCGTTTGGCGGATGAGCAGGTACACTTTTTAGAACGCCAAATGGTAGGCCTGGAAGAGCGCTTTAGAGAAACGCGTGTCCAGTTACTTGAGTTTCAAAACGAATATGGCCTGGTATCGCCCACCGCCACGGTAGAGGGGATTAATCAGGTCGTCGCATCCCTGGAAGGCGACTTGGCACGCATTCAAGCACAGCGTAATGCACTGGCAAGTTTTCAAAGCACACAATCCGCCGAGTTACGCCAGGTAGAACGGAACATTACGGCGCTGCGCGATCAAATTGAGGAACAGCGTGACCGCTTGGCCCAGGCCACCGGAAACTCACTTAACCGGGTTTCATCAGAGTACCAAACGCTAGAGTTACAGGCTCAGTTTGCCCAGGAAACCTACTCAAACGCGCTAGCCGTATTGGAAAACACCCGCCTGGAAGCGGCGCGTCAGCTTAAACAGGTAAGCGTATTACAAAGCCCGCTATTTCCTGAATACCCCACTGAACCCAATCGACTTTACAACAGCAGTGTCTTTGCCATCATCACCATTTTCCTCGCCTTTATCTTCAGCATGATTCTCATGATCGTAAAAGATCACCGAGACTGATAGCGGTGAAGGGTGAAGGGTGAAGGGTGAAGGGTGAAAACCCCGAGTAGCGCGTGGTAACGCCTTGCGAGGCACGAGCAAAAGGCACCCGCGAAAGGCGGCGGAACGGCGCCCCGGATGCGCCCCAACGCTCAACTCCGGCACCGCTTCGCGCTGCTCTCGCGGGTGCGCTGCGCTTACCACGCGCTACAAAATACCAACCCTGCTGGTTGTGTAGCGCGCGGTAACGCCTTGCGAGGCACGAGCAAAAGGCACCCGCGAAAGGCGGCGGAACGCCGCCCGAATGCGCCACCAACGCCCACCACACGCATCGTGGCACGGGCCAAAATATACACGCTGACTTGGACCGACTAACGCAAATCTCCAAGAAGTACATTGTGTACATAAGGCAACGAACTGTGGGTAAAGACAATGGATAGGGTATACGCCTTCCCGGAAGGGGCTAAGCACTTTCATTGTTTTAACGATGATAATGATATAAAGCAGCATCCGGACTACGTAACTGCGAAAGCTGGTAACCCTGATGCTGCGTTACAGCTTGTAGAGGAGTTGGCTCTTGAGTTTCTAGCATCGCTCAATGGTGAGTTTCCTGAGGATGCTATTTTTGTTTCTCCTTATGCCAAGGAAGCCGCTGGTGATAATGCGATACCACTCATGCTTTCACTTTTATGTGCTGAAGTGTGTGGGGGTACCAGTGAGACAGATATTGTCCAGCTGCAAAGAGTGTTTCATACCGGCGCAGACCCCATGGAAAGGCTAATCTCAAGGCCCTCATTTGAAGGAACTGTGGAGCAGGGTGGAAAATATGTGCTTGTCGATGACGTGACCAGCATGGGGAGCACATTGGCAGAGTTGGCTAATTACCTGTTAATGAACGGCGGAAACGCAATTGGGTCTATACTGCTGGTAAATGCTGGTCGATCAACAAATTTTCGCGCAGTAAAAAAGCATATCCAATTATTGGAGGAGCGCTTTGGTGATGAAATCAAAAATATCTTCGGAATACAAACCTCAGCCCTCACCGCCAACGAAGCAAGTTATCTCGTCGGCTTTAGAACCGCTGACGAGATCCGAAATCGATGCGTTAAGGCAGAAAAAGAAACAACTAAGCGGTTATTATCAAAAAATTATTCAAGCTAGGGTCGCTAGTGGGCGCTAAGCGCGCTAGTAGATGTTAGGCACACCTTCGAGTAGCGCGCGGTAACGCTTTGCGAGGCACGAGCAAAAGGCACCCGCGAAAGGCGGCGGAACGACGCCCCGGATGTGCCCCAATGCCCAACCCCGGCACCGCTTCGCGCTGCTCTCGCGCCGGGCCGCCGCTGCGGGTGCGCTGCGCTTACCACGCGCTACAGGTTATCTAACGCCTTGATTATTCAAACGTAGCGCGCGGTAACGCTTTGCGAGGCACGAGCAAAAGGCACCCGCGAATGGCGGCGGAACGACGCCCCGGATGCGCCCCAAGGCCCAACCCCGGCACCGCTTCGCGCCGCTCCTGCGCCGGGCCGCCGCTGCGGGTGCGCTGCGCTTACCACGCACTACAGGTTATCTAACGCTTTGATTATTCAAACGTAGCGCGCGGTAACGCTTTGCGAGGAACGAGCAAAAGGCACCCGCGAAAGGCGACGGAACGACGCCTCGAATGCGCCACCAATTACTACCTGGCTTCGGTGAAGCCCCCTGACAACACCTAAAAAGGCGCCACATGCTCGATATTATTCATCACGGCGGTGCAACAGGCGTTACTGGCAGCTGTCATCAGCTCATACTGAATAGCGAACACTCACTACTCATCGACTGCGGCCTCTTTCAAGGCGAAGACGCGGAAGAAGACAGCTTCGAACAGCTCCAAATCGAATTTGATATCAGCACCGTACAGGCGCTTGTCATCACCCACGTACATATCGACCACGTAGGGCGGCTGCCTTATTTGCTGGCAGCCGGGTTCAAAGGCCCGATTATCTGTTCAGAGCCTTCTGCCAAGCTACTGCCTCTGGTCATTGAAGACGCGCTAAAAATTGGCTTTACCCGCAACACACAACTGATCCAACGTTTTCAGGAACAGCTGGAAAAGCAAATTGTTAGCGTGCCTTACAAAACATGGCACCGCATCGTTGAAGATGAAAACGGCACCACCCGCATCAAGCTCAAACGGGCAGGGCACATATTAGGCTCTTGTTACGTTGAAGTAGCGCACCAGGCGGCGAATGGCGAAAAAGAGCGTATCGTCTTCTCCGGCGACTTAGGCGCCCCCCACGCGCCGCTGTTACCCGCGCCTACATCGCCCCACGGCTGCGACCAGCTAGTGTTGGAAAGCACCTACGGCAACCGCACCCACCCGGACCGCCGCCAGCGCCGCGCCGTTTTAAGAAAAGCGATAGAACAAGCGCTAGCTAACGGCGGCACGGTGATGGTGCCCGCCTTCAGCATAGGCCGTACGCAAGAACTGCTTTACGAACTGGAAGGCATTATTCATGAAGCCAAAAACAGCCAGTGGAGCACGCTCGAAATTATCGTCGATTCGCCCTTGGCTGCCCGTTTCACAAAGGTGTACCGCGCGCTAAAACCCTACTGGGATGATGAAGCCCAAAAGCGGCTAAAAGGGGGCCGCCACCCGCTCAACTTTGCCAGCCTCTACACCGTAGAAAGCCACACCGAACACGAGCAAACGGTTGAGTATTTAGCCAAAACCGGCAGGCCCGCCGTGGTGATAGCCGCCAGCGGTATGTGCGCAGGTGGACGCATTATGAACTACCTAAAAGCCATGCTAGGCAATGCCCGCCACCAAGTGCTGTTTGTTGGCTACCAAGGCGCAGGCACCCCAGGCCGCGCTATACAGCAATATGGCCAAGGCGGCTGGGTAGAGATCGATGGCCAGCGTATCGACATTAACGCAGGCGTTACCTCCATCAGCGGCTACTCCGCCCACGCCGACCAAAACGACCTGCTAAACTTCGTAAAGCGCATGCACCGCTGGCCCCATACCATCCGTTTGGTACACGGCGAACCAATTGCCCGCACTGCGCTCAAACATAAGCTTGAGAACCTCTATCAACAGAAAGGCAGGCAGGTGAATGTCATCAGCGCCGATTAACCGACGCTTAACTCACCGTTGCCAGTAGCGCGTGGTAACGAGCGAAGCGAGGCACCCGCAGCGGCGGCCCGGCGCGAAAGAAGACGCCCTGCGGCTTCCCAAGGTGCTAGTTTGAACCATCAATGGCCTCTAAAACCCAATGATTGAAATTCGTAACCTCTACAAGCGCTACCACAATCACCACGGTAGTGATTGGGTACTCAAAGACATCAATCTCACCATTCCCAAAGGGATCAGCGTTGGACTGATAGGCCCCAACGGCGCGGGTAAATCAACGCTACTACGCCTGATTGCCGGTATGGATACACCGGATAGGGGCGAAGTTATTAGGCATACACGCGTTTCTTGGCCGGTAGGGCTTTCAAGTGGCATGCAAGGTAATATGACAGGGCGGCAAAACGCCAAATTCGTCGCGCGTGCTCAGGGGCGTAGGGAGGATTTGAAAGAGATCATCAAATTCGTAGAAGATTTCGCTGAGATAGGTGGTGCGTTTGATGAGCCCGTACGCACTTACTCATCAGGGATGAAATCACGTTTATCATTTGGGTTGTCCCTTGCGTTTGATTTTGATGTATATATTTCCGATGAAGCTACTGCTGTGGGAGATCGTTCATTTAAAGCAAAAGCGCAAGACTTGTTTAAAAAACGGATAGGCAAGTCTTCTCTAATTATGGTTTCACATAGTGAAGGCATATTAAGAGATTTGTGTAAAGCTGGCATTTACTTAAAAAATGGCGCTGCTATTTGGTACGACAACATCAGTGAAGCTATTGCTGAGTATCATCAAGATACTGACGACAAATCAGCACTTCATGAATTAAATGAAAAATCGTTCGTTATAGATTCTAAAACGTTAAGTAATGATCAGATTAATGCAATACAACAAGAACTGAAAAATATTAAACCTAAAGCTGGAGGATTAAACATTTTGCTTCAAAGAGCAAAAGAAAATAATTGGTCAAAAGAAGACTTGAAAGTTATTAATAAAGCTCATGTTCATGCAAAAAAACGGGTTACCGAGCTTAATAATATTATAGAAGCAACTCCAGAATCTATTATTAAAGCAGCTAGGGGAGAGGTGGCAAAATTTGACCGTACAGTGCTTGGCATAGAGTACAGTCTTAATTTAGCGTTAGAACAAAATTGGCCTAAAAATGAAATTGCCGTACTAAAAAAAGCCAAAAAATTGGCTTATTTGCTAAAAAGTGAAAAAGAGGCAATGCTGGAAGATGTTGAAGAAAACTATTAATAGTGGTTAGTTAAGCCAAAAACGGTGTCGCACGTTTAATATATTTAAAACCTCGTAAATAAGATTAAAGTCCATTAAAACTCTAAAAACTAATTTTGTTCGGTAATTTTTAAGATTGCACAGCAAAAAAAGTTAAAGTTTTTAACTTTTGAAAATTAACTTTTGAAAAGGAAAACCAAATGAGTAAATTAACAAAGCTAATCAAGCATCCAATTAAATTTTTTGAAGATTCAGCTAAGAAGAAAAAAGAAATTTCTAAATTGGCAAATGTTAAAAATCCAGTTTTTGCTTTTAGAATTAACGATTGGAAAAGGCCAATTATCGAGTCTTGGATGCCAGACAAGACATTTATCTATATTCCATTTAAAACCAGCGAAGCTTTGCTAGAGAAAAAATGGCTTCCACTTATCGAAAAAACCAATAATGCTGAAATTTTGGTTTGGGGGATGAACTTACCTGAGTCTATCGCAAAAACTACCAAACCGATTAAGTATGTCGAAGATGGATTTATTCGTTCTGTCGAACTCGGTTCGAAACATGCTCCCCCATTATCCTTAAATTTTGATAATAAAACCCCTTATTTTAATTCCTCTAAAGAATCTGATCTTGAGAAACTACTTTCGAATTATGATTTCGAAGAAAATACAGAATTGATGGTTAGAGCAAAAGAAAATATAAGTAAAATTCTTGAAAGCGGTATAAGTAAATATAACAATGGAAAAAGATGTATAGCAAAAGATATATATGGAGAAAAAACTCAAAAGAAGAGAGTTTTGGTTATTGGTCAAGTCGAGGATGATGCGTCGATCTTGTATGGGTGTTCAAAGCAGCTTAATAATAATGATGTCGTGCAACTAGCAGTACGTGAAAACCCTGAGGCCGAAGTATATTATAAACCACACCCCGACGTACTCCATAGCAACAGGAAAATGCTGTCCAATCCTGATGATGTGAAAAATATATGCAAGCTGATACTGGATAATATTGCCATATCAGATGTGCTGGGAACGGTTGATCATGTATATACTATAACTTCACAAGTTGGCTTTGAAGCTTTGCTTAGAGGGATAAAGGTTACAACACTAGGATGTCCCTTTTACTCAGGTTGGGGTTTAACCGATGATCGTGAAATTTGCGAAAGAAGAAATAGGACTTTGACAGTCGAGCAGCTTTTTGCGGGAGCTTACATTCTTTATCCACAATACTTTGATCCGATAGATAAGAGTGTATGCGAAATTGAAACTGTTATAAATCATATAAACCTAATACTAAATGCCGCAGACCGGCAAAAAATTAAAAAGGCGCCAAAAATAATCAAAGAGCCAGCTAGCGTAAATACTTTAGGCAATAAAACTGATAAAAAAGTAGCAGTGAAAAACAATACAGTTGCAAAATCTCAAAAAACCTTTAGCGTAGTACCTACTTGGTATAAGCCTTCAATCGGACAAGAGCTTAATGCAAAGTTAGATTTATATGATACATTATATTTATATGTCCCATGGGTAGCTGAACACACAAATGCTTTAATAGATAAAATTGAAAAAACAGGAGTGCCGATCGCTCCTCTAGATTTTGTTAATGATCTTCCCAGTAATCGACGAAACGTTGGTAAGTTTGCTAGAGAAAATCCAATTCTTTATAGAAAGATGATTTTAAGAAGGCTGGTTCAGGTAAAACATAAGATTAAAGGCGTGGTCCTAACATTTGATTGGTTCCCAGCTATGCGCTTAATAGCTCATTGCTGTAAAGATTTAGGCATACCTGTAATACTAATTCCGCATGAATCAGTCTTTGCTGATAAAAAAACATACTATTATGATGTTGTAGCGCATGCTAGTTTACCCATTTCTGATGTAGTTTTAGGGTGGGGAGATTTACAAAAAGAAATTTTTGTCGAAAGAGGTTACCCTGAAGATAAAATTATAACAGTTGGTGCTCCTAAGTTTGACAAACATTTTAATTATGAACCAAAATTAAAGCGCGATGAGTTCTGCAAGATATATGGTTTATCAAACAAAAAGATTATTCTTTTTGCAACTCAACCTTTAGATTCTCAGTTTGATACATCAGTTGCATTACAAGCTCAGCGGCAGGCAATTTGGGATTTGTCCGATTTATGTACTAAATACGATTATCAATTACTGATTAGGCTGCCGCCAGCTCAACATACTATAATAAACGCAGCCATGAAACGCGCTATAGATTCCTCCGATTATATGGCAATCGACGATGCGAGTTGCTATTTAGTAGATCCTGAAGAAGCTATCTTTCACTGTGATATAGTAGCATCAATCAATAGCACTATGCTCTTTGAAGCATTGCTGTTAGGAAGAATGCCCTTATCAACTAAATATGTTTCATTCGAACAAATTTGGGACAATTGCAAGATTCCGGTTGCAGTAGATAAACAAGGTATCGATGCGATTATTGAAAATTATGAACAAAATGGATACACGCCTGATAGAGAGGGTATGGCTTGGGCTAAAAAATATCTTTCTGTAGGGCACTTTGATGGGAAAGCGAGCGAGCGCATTTCTCATTATCTTTGGGAGTTTATGAACTCAAATAATGATCCCGTCAAGTTTGATGATAATGTTTCATCTATAATAATAAATAAAAAAAGAATAGATATTGTCGGTATTCCCTCCACACAAGCTGTTCTAATGGGTATACAAAGCTATCTATCAGATATGCTTTTAGCTAATAAGATTGTTAGTACTAACAAAGCAACTGAAGGTATTTCTTCTTTAATATCTGTTGATTGTTTTGCACAGTGGGGAATTACAGAATCCAAAAATAAAAGTGAGCAGCGTTTAGCGGCTAAAAAGCTCTCTCGACCTCTGATCTTTATTGAGGATGGCTTTCTAAGATCTATGGCAATTGGTTTATCGGGAGAAGCTGGCTTATCAATTATCTTGGATGACTTAACTTCTTATTATGATTCGACAAAACCATCAAGAATGGAAATGCTACTTGAAGATGGTGAGGAGCTAACTTCTGAAGAACTAAGTAGGGCTAACGCTGCAATTAATAGAATAGTCTCTAATAAGCTATCAAAATATAACCATGCTCCTAATATTGAACTTAGTATTGGCTCAAATAATAAAAAAGTACTCCTCCTCGATCAGCGATTCGGTGATCAATCTGTTATCTCTGGTGGAGGAAATGAAGATAGCTTTCATTTAATGTTGCAAGACGCAATCAGCAATAATCCAGATGCTGATATTCTTATTAAGCAGCATCCTGATGCAATCACTGGTGGTAAATCAAGTTATTTTAATAACGATAAAATCGCCTATACTAAGCATATGAGTAACGTCTATTTGATTAATTATGATATAAATCCACATAGATTATTCGATATTGTTAATGAAGTTTATGTCGTGACTTCAGGTATGGGCTTTGAAGCTCTTCTTGCTGGGAAAAAGGTTCATTGCTATGGTTTACCTTTTTATTCTGGGTGGGGTGTTACAGAAGATGTTCAGAAAATTGAAAGAAGAACGAGGAAACGCTCAGTAGAAGAAATATTTTTTGTTTCTTATATTTTACTCTCAAGGTACTACAGTCCAATATTAAATAGACAATGTAGCCTTGAGGAGGTTCTAGATTATTTTATTAGCAATGTTAAACCATAATAAGGATATTCATAATGAAAATAAACGAACTCGTATACGCAATGGAAGATAAAAATAATAAAAATAAGGCTTTTAATGAGTTTTGCTTTTATACTGAAAATCGCTATGGAGTCTTGAAAAAATTTGAAATTGCAATTATATTTCACTATCAATCAATGCGTAACCCCAAAAAACTACTTATTACTGATACTCTAAATAATAAGGTAATGCCTTTATTAAAAAAAAATCATCATATAAAGCTTGAGCATACATTATTAAATTCCAAAGAGTTGCAAAATATGCGCTCAGACGACCTTAGCGGCGGAGTTTGCAATATAAGCAGTAAGGATAGTTTTTTACAAATATCAACATTGTTAATAAAACATAAGCCAGTAAACTTTTTGTTACATTTTGAGTATGATTTTTTGTGTTCATTAGATAATTTAAATCTGTTTTTATTGTTACAACGCTATTTTATTAGCGTTAATGTATTAGAAAATGAAGATGTATTTATATCTTTCGAGCTACGATCTAAGCCAGAGCTCAATAAAAAGCTAATCGTTGAAGACAACTCCCAAGAATTTAAGACTCTAGAAATTGATAGTCGTGGCGAGAATAATTTTGTTTATTTATCGCCTGGTGTAAAATTACCAAGTGTTAAGTTAAAAATACAAGGTTCAAACAATTTCATTATGATCGG
Source organism: Halomonas sp. 111 (assembly GCF_052379685.1). Lineage (NCBI taxonomy): Bacteria > Pseudomonadati > Pseudomonadota > Gammaproteobacteria > Oceanospirillales > Halomonadaceae > Halomonas > Halomonas sp. 111. The sequence continues at coordinate 824 of NZ_JBQSYV010000031.1, read as the reverse complement.
GACTCAATCAGAAATTAAGGGCAAGCTTCACATACAAGGAGATAATTCAAAAATTTTAATTGGTAAAAGAAATTATTTTACAAATAATGAAGCTCGCCTTTTTGCTCAAGAAAATAACATGGTTATATCGATAGGAGATGATTGTCTCTTTGGAAAAGTTCTATTTAGAACTTCTGATAGCCATAGCATTTTTACTAAAGGTACAAGAGATAGAATAAATCCTGCAATAAGTATAACTATTAAAAATAAAGTATGGATGTCGGAAGATATAAAGGTTTTTAAGGGAGTTTTGATAGAAGATGGAATTATAGTTGCAGCCAATTCGTTAGTTACTAAAAGTTTAACTGATTCTTTTTCGATATACGGTGGAAGTCCAGCTAAGGTAATAAAAAAAGATGTAGAATGGTGTGAGGAGAGAGTCTAATGAATTTTGATATAAATAATATAAATGTTTCTTCTAGGTCTAGATTGCATTTTGTGGATAAGGTTATTGACTTAGTAAGTTCAAAAATAGATTGTCAAGCTAAGATTTATGATCGCGGGCAACCATATAATAAGAATGTCCAGTTTCTTAATGGATGTATACCTTTAAATGTATCGATTGATAAGTTTAAAAAACCTAACGTTGGTGCGCCTATATATATTACAAAACATATAAAAGCGTATGCGGTTGGCAACACTTCCATTATAGCGTCTGATGGTTATTTATCAAAAGATAGCATTCTTAATAAACGATTTTTTAATGAAAGAGTTTTGAAAAAAAACGGTGCAGAAAATTTTTCTTTAAACTTTAATCATAGACAAGCAAAGAGATTAAAAGTTAA
>NZ_JBQSYV010000030.1:0-25972 GCF_052379685.1 Halomonas sp. 111 | reverse complement strand
GAAAGGCTAGAAATACAAATGATGGCAGCCAGCCAATACTTGTATAAGCAATACATAATGTGCCGTGAGGTTTGAAAGCACAAGCGTGTGGTTTGGGAGGTGGGTAGGCGCTACTCAGTAATTCGGCTAGGGTTATCAAATACGAGCGCATAGGGACTAAAGTTAATTCCTTTTCGGCCGATAGAGTTTATAGAATTCATGTTTTTTGTCTGCGAGGACTGTACTGATGGCAACAATTACCTCCCTTGGTGTTGGTTCAGGGTTAGATCTCACCGGTTTGCTGGATCAGCTTCAAGATGCCGAGCGCGGTAAGCTTGAGCCGATTACGCAGCAAAAAGCCGATCAAGAAGCCAAAATTTCCGCTTACGGGCAGTTGCAAACGTCGCTCAACGCATTTAACGATGCGGTGGCCAAGATTAACGACCCAAAGCTTTATCAAAGCCTTTCCGCCAATGTGCGTGGCGATGATATTACAGCCACTTCCTCGGCGAGTGCATTGCCGGGCAGTTACCAGGTAGAAGTCAGCCAGGTCGCGACATACGGCTCGCTTGCCTCTGAGAGTATTACTGAGATAGAGGAAACCTCAGATCCATTGGAGCTAAACGGTGCGACCGCTATCAGGCTAAATTTTGTAGGTAGTGAGAGCGAGCCGGTCGATATCGAGCTTGATGCCAACAGCTCACTAAACGATATTCGTGATGCAATTAATGCCAATAAAGACGCCGGTGTTAACGCCACGATTATTAATGACGGCGATGGCTACCGCTTGGCACTCAGTTCCAAAGCCACGGGGGCAGACGCATCCATTGATAGCTTTGAATTTGTAGATGCGGACGAAAACAAGGTAGGCGGTCCATTCGGTGAAGCGAAAGAAGCTGGCGCCAAGCAGCAGGGGCAAAATGCTTCTTTAGCGGTGAACGGCATCGTGATTACCAGTGCCAGCAACCAGGTGGAAGGCGCTATTCAAGGGGTAACGCTTAACCTGGGCGAGCTAAGCATTGCCGAAGGTGAAAAAGCGACCAGCACCGTCAATATTGAGCGCGATACCCTAAAGCAGCGCGAAGCGATCAACGATTTTGTCAACGCGTATAACGATTTAAAAGATACGACTAACGAACTTACTAGCTTCAACGCTGAAAGTGGAACAGCAGGAGAGCTACTGGGTGATCGTGCCGTCCGTACAATTGAGTCCCGCCTGCGTAGCGTGCTTACCGGGGGGGTTGAGGGCGGCGAGCTTTCTACGCTGAGCCAACTGGGCATTACCTTAGAGGCTGGCACTAATCTTAGCGGTAAGCTGGAAGTTGATGATGAAAAGCTCGATAACTTAATCGCCAATGACCCGCAGGCGCTAAGCGCGTTTTTTGCCGGCGATAATAAAGACGGTGGTTTAGCCGGCAAGTTAAACAGCTCCATTGAGCAAATGACCAGTAGCAACGGCGTGCTTAAAGGTGCCATTTCAGGTGCTGAGAGCAACGTAAAAAGCCTGGATGAGCGCTACGCGCGCATGGAAAAAAGCATCGACGCAACGATTGCCCGCTACCGCACCCAGTTCAGCCAGTTGGACGTTATGATATCACAGATGAACAGCACGAGTTCGTACCTGACCCAACAGTTTGATGCGCTGGATGCCCAGCTAGGCCGCTAGTAGTAACCCCATCCAGGCCCTTGTAGGAGCGAGTGAAGCAGCCCCATAGCGCAGTCGGAGCAAGGGCGGCTAACGCCGCCACCACTGCACAAATGTAGTGCGCGGTAAGCGAAGCGCACCCGCAATGCAGTGCGCAGCACTGCCGGGGTAAGGGCAGCTAGCGCCTCCATCGCCGAGTAAACTCAGCTCCCAAAAAAAACCGCTGCCCCGCTCATTGTGAGAAACCACCCGCAACGCAGCGCATAGCGCTGCCGGGGTAAGGGCGGCTAGCGCCGCCATCGCCGAGTGAACTCAGCTTCTACAACCTGTCTTGCCAGGCCTCAAAAGTGATCGCCCTTGCGCGGCCGTGCTAACATCTCCGGTACTGCGCAGGAGGGCCCATGGCTAACCACTACGACACTGGCTATAAAGAACTTTTTAGCTACCCTGAATTTGTTCAACAACTGCTTGAAGGGTTTGCTCCGCCAGAAATCTCCGAGCTGATGGATTTCAGCACGTTAAAGCTCCATAGTGGCAATTACATCACACCGCTTTTTGAAGAAAAGTTTGAAGATCTGGTCTGGTCGGTGCAGGTGAACTGGCAAGGGGCTACCCAGGAGGTCTACCTCTACCTGTTACTTGAGTTTCAATCCCGGGTCGACCGCGCAATGCCCATTCGGCTGATGCACTACGTTGCTTGCTTCTATGACCATCTGTTAAAAGCAAAAGCCACCACGCCAGGCAAGGGCTTGCCGCCCGTGTTTCCCATCGTGTTATACAACGGCACCAAACGCTGGTCAGCCAAGCATGATATATACGACATGGTGCAGCCTACGCCACCCGTCTTTTTACAGCCTTACCAGCCGCATCTGCGCTATTATTTAATTGATGAAGGTGCTTACACTGATGAGGAACTAGCGCAGCGTCACAGCCCTCTAAGCGGTATATTTAGCATTGAAAACGCGGCCACGAGCTGGGAAAGCCTGCAACAAGCGGTTGACCGCATTGTCGCGATTATTCAGGCAGACCCGCATAAACCGCGAATAGACCCAATCATCACGCGCTGGGTAAAACGCCACCTGCAACGGCTTGGCGCAGGCGTTCACCTGGAAGCGCTCACCAGCTTAGTGGAGGACAAAGACATGTTGGCAGAAAACCTGGAAAACCTGGTGAAAAAAGAGCGTCTGGAAGGGTGGCAGGAAGGTCGCCAAGAAGGGCATCAGCAGGGAACTCTGGAAGCTAAACGTAATTCGGCGCGTAAGCTTATCGCGCTCACTGAAATGACGGATCAATTGATTGCCGAGATTGAGGAGCTGCCCGTTGAAGATGTTGAGAGGCTACGTGCTGAAACGCGGCATTAACGATAGCATCCGCTCTATTCAGTGTGAAGCCTCGTAGAAATCCTTTAAGCAGCATAATTTGGTATTGAGAACGTGGCTACGCGCTGGGTGAAGCGCCACCCGCTGCCGGAGTAAGGGCGGCTAGCGCCGCCATCGCCGAGTAAACTCAGCTCCCACAAAACCGGTTGTGTCGATGTGTTGGGGGCTGTGTAGACTGCTTACTCACTCGGGCTGCTTTTGTGGGAGCCCACTTCAGTGGGCGAAGCAGTGCGCAGCACTGCCGGAGCAAGGGCAGCTAGCGCCGCCATCGCCGAGTGAACTCAGCTCCCACAAAACCGGTTGTGTCGATGTGTTGGGGGGCTGTGTAGACTGCTTACTCACTCGGGCTGCTTTTGTGGGAGTCCACTTCAGTGGTGGTCCGACACATCGGCGAAGCAGCGCCCCGCGCTGCCGGGGGTGAGTAACGCAGCACACCCTATAGGCCAACATGGCAGCTAGCGCCGAGTAACCTCAGCCTCCACAAGAATCAGCATAAACGTATCCCCCACAAAGCGCTTACCATCACGTGCCGTGTGTCGAATGTTGATAATCCCCTCATTACCAAAAATTACATAATTTTTTACTACTCCCCCCTAAAGATTTTCCCCGCTGCGCCGTTATTAAGTATAACGGCGCACAATACGCCGAACAGCGGGCCACATGGCCAGTCTTTTAGAAAGGGGAATCATTCCATGTCAGTGATCAATACCAACATCACCTCCATGATTGGCCAGTCTAACCTGTCCAAATCACAGTCTTCACTGCAAACCTCCATGGAGCGTCTGAGCTCTGGTCTGCGTATCAATAGCGCTAAAGACGATGCTGCTGGCCAGGCCATCGCCAACCGTATGACTTCCCAGATTACTGGTCTGTCACAAGCACAGCGTAATGCTAACGACGGTATTTCTGTTGCCCAGACCGCTGAAGGCGCACTGAACCAAGTTAACGATAACTTGCAGCGTGTTCGTGAACTGACGGTTCAAGCACAGAATGGTACTAACTCCCAGGATGACTTGAACTCCATCCAAGCGGAAATCGACCAGCGCTTGACAGAAATCGATCGTATCTCAGATCAAACTGACTTCAACGGCGTTAAGGTGCTTCAACAAGACGGTGCCCTGAAGATTCAAGTGGGTGCCAACGATAATGAAGCTATTAACATTGGCCTTGAAAAAATCGACGCAACCTCACTTGGTTTAAACAAGTTTACTGTTAGCGGTGACAAGGCCGCTGACCTCCAGTCGTTGGTTAAAGATTTTGGCGCGACCGGCAACTCTGATTTTACCGTTAGCGTGTATAGCGATCAGGGTGCTGAGACTGCCGCAACTGCGGTTGAAGTTGACCTAGTCAGTGGTACCGTTTCAGACGGCACTAATCAGCTCTACGTCAGCCAGACCACTGGCCGCATTACCTCCGCAGAAGACAATGTCGCTGCAGCGGGCGAGCAAGAAGCTGTTGATGCAATAGCTACAGCGTTCAATAACATTGCAAGCGGCGAGAGCAAAAATGTTGGCGGTGTGACGTGGACACGTGAAACTGCTGGCTCCGATGCAAACGGTAATGGCACTTACTCTGCCACTATCGAAGGTCGGGAAGTGGAAATCACTATCGCTGACGCTGATACAACTGCTACGATGAATGTCGATAAAGGTAGCCTCCATATTGATGCGGCTACACTTGACGGGACTGGCACTTTCGAAGCTGGCTCGAGATTTACTACTTTCAGCACCAATGAAGCGGCTCGTGAAGTCGATCTGAAGGAAGCCGGTGCTGTTTACGCGGGTTCAACGCTTGACATTGGTGGCAATGCTTTCTCAGTAGACACTGGTGGCAAAGTGACTGCGGATGGTGCTTTCACAATCGGAGACAAAACCTTTGCCGCTAATGATGTGGTTTACATCAAGGACGCTGGCAAGGCTAGTCAGTCTCTGATCTCTCAAGATGAGGCTGTTGAAGGGACTCGTAACCCGATGGAGAAGCTGGACGCCGCGTTGAGCATGGTTGATACCCTGCGTTCTGACTTAGGTGCGATCCAGAACCGTTTCGAGTCTGCCATCACCAACCTGCAGACTAACGAAACCAACCTGTCTTCTGCTCGTTCGCGCATCGAAGATGCTGACTACGCAACTGAAGTAGCCAACATGACTCGCGCGCAGATCCTGCAGCAGGCTGGTACTTCTGTATTGGCACAGGCTAACCAGATTCCGCAGAACGTTCTTTCTCTGCTGGGTTAATCGATTTAAAGTAAGTAATAGAGGGCCGATAGCATATATCGGCCCTTTTTTTGTTTTAGGGGATGCCAATGAAAAGTATAGATCTTCTAGCGCTGTTGGCCGGTGAAGCGGGGCTTAATCTGCCCGAAGGGGCCAGCGTGGTCGACTCGGAGCGGTTCGTCGATATTAAGAAAGAAGCCGTTGAGGCAGTTTTGGTAGTAAAAGGTAGCGTTACCGTTGTGTCGTTGGATGGCTCAGAGAAAAAGTCCGAGAATATTCATGGCGGCAACATCTGTTATTTTGACGCCAAAGATAAATACGTCTTTTTAAGAGAGGAGGGAGCGTTTTTAGCGTTGGATAGTAAAATCAAAAAAACGACCGCCAGCGAACCGACCCGGTTTGGTTTTTTTAATAGAAAGAAAAAAGAAGCTGTAGAGCCATTGGAACAGTTGGAAGCGCCTGAGGGCGAAAGTATCGAACTTGCCGATGCGGTAGACGAGGTCGAGAAAAAAAGCATACTCAGCGATATGATACCGAAAATTCAAAATGCATGGTATCAGACGGCTGGCCCTTTAACATCGGCGGTGGTTAATGATGAAGGCCGCTTCAAAGCGTTGGCAGGTAGCGTTTATAAAGTACTTCCTATGCCTTTCAGGTTCGTGGTAGGTGAAGAGTTTTTTGTGCAGTGGTGCTATGAAAAGCGAAACATACTGCTTGTAGAAGTTCCAGCAAACGCCGTTGATCAAGAAATCCAAACTAATAACGATATTTAAGGTGGCTTTAAATGCTCAAGCTTCTTTTTTTTGCGTTTGTTGCATTTCTTATCTCATGCCTCGTTACTGGTTTTTCAAGAGTGGCCAATGATGGCCGAAAAGAAGAGCGTGTTGAAATAGGTAGTGTGTTTAAAGCTATAGTGGGCTTGGGTTTGCTTGCTTTTGCTCTATATGTGGGAGTAAAGATTCTTTTCTTGGCTATCTCGTACTAGCAGGTAATATAAACAGATTCCTTGATGGCGCCAGTTTTGTAGAGGAACATGTGAAAACGAATGCACAAACTATTTCGGCCTATGATGTTATTTATGATGTAATGCCTAAACTTGATACCGTCGAAAAGCTAGTGGGGCACACGCTTGATGAAGCGCTCAATACCCAGGAACTGGAAAGCATCGCGCGTACCAACACGTTGAAAATGGAGTTCCAGCTGGAACTGACCATGATCCGTATGAACCTGGAGCATTTGTTAAAGCGTTATCAGAAAGAGTTGAATGCCGTGGTAGAGGATAAGCGTCGTGACCAGCTATTAACGCTTGACGCGTTTGAGGCAGTGGCGATTGAAAGTGCTGCTCAGCTTTATCGGCGAGTGCAAGTTCATCAGAAGGCGGATTAAGCGCTTTGCAGCGTACAAGCCAAGAGAGTAAATGTGATTCCCAGTGAACATGAGCGCGTGGTACTTGAGCTGGAAACGCTCATCTGTGAAACCCAAGCCACGATTCGCCAAGCCGAAACCCGCGGGCTAGACACAACCATGCCCGATGATTATGCCCACCTTCTTGATATCCTCGATAAAGCGATCAAGCAGCAGCACGACCATACGTTAGCGATGCTGAAAAACGACGGCTAGCAGTTAATTTTACATACATGCAACGGGTATTTTGCCTTGTTCGCGTCTCCATCATGCCACTAATTGCCTGGCTCGCTGAAATTGCTTTTTTGCCATACTGGCCGATACTTTTCGTCTAACAATAAAACGTGGGTTATAAGCAATGAATGCGCATACGCTGGCGCTGACCTTCGCCATTGGGGCCGGGTGGTTAAGCTTTAATACGTTGGTGATCGTAGGCTATTTTTTTGTGTGTAAAAGAGAGACGCTGGGGCTGGGAGAGCGAAATAGCTTTTGGCTAAGGGTTGCGGGTAAACGTGATGAAAAATCCGCGGTTTCTCCTGCGGTTCCCCCACGCTCACAGCCTAGCCAAAAGCCTATAGAAGAACGGGTGCCCATGGACTTGCCTGAGCAAGAAGAGCCGTTCCTGGAGGAGCCCATTGGCAAGCCTGAAGAGGTACCTACGCATGTATTTTACGTAATGTTCCAACAGCCGAGCATTGAGCTTAATCAGAAGGTGCAATTAGTCCTGAATAAATGGGGCGCTTACTTCGATGCAGAGTTGAAAATTTATGTGGCATTGGGCGTTACCCCACAAAACCCCTTACGCATTGCCAATGCGTATCCGCCTGGCTTGATGCCTACAGAAGAGGTGTTCCAACAAGAGGACCACCTGCTGGGCGGGGTCAGCATTATCCTCAATAAGCCCAAGCGCAAACGTGGCTTTGACAAAGTGCAATTGGGCAAAATGGTGGAATTGAGTGAAGAACTTGCCGCGTTAGGTGGGGCCTTGCTTGATGAAGAGCGCCAGCCAGCCTCGCGTAAAACCTTCAGGGATATTACTGGCGGTTAATGCCCGTTATGACTGCGCTATTAAGCGTGGTGGTAATTTGTAGCTACCTTTCTATTAGTGCCTGCTATCAAACACGTAGCGCAGAGTGGTTTCGCTTGCTGAACTCTAATAACCTTAATGAATAAAAACTATTTTTAATATTCTTTTTTGTGTTTATGATGTGCATGTAACGGCTACGCTGTCTTTACGCCTGCCACGCCTACACTCTGCAACAGGCAAATGATCTTTGCCGATGAGGATGCTTCTGATGACTCGATCACGTCGTTTAAACACGTTAGTCGCCGCGCTTACCTTCAGTGTGGCAGGTGGTTTTGCTGCGGTTCAGGCCCAGGCAGATACGCTGCGAGTGGGCATGTCGGGCGGCTATTTCCCGTTTACGTTTGTTGAGCGCGACGAACTCAAGGGCTTTGAGGTCGATGTCATGAACGCGGTGGGGGAGGTCACCGGTGATGATGTCGAGTTTGTAACGGCGAGTTTTTCGGGACTAGCAGGTATGTTGGATTCCGGGCGCATCGACACTATTGCCAACCAGATTACGATGACGCCGGAGCGTGAAGCCAAGTATGTGTTTACGGCGCCCTATGTGTATGACGGTGCGCAGGTCGTTGTCCGGAAGGGTAATGATGCTATTAACGGCGTTGAGGATCTTTCCGGTAAATCGGTTGCGGTTAACCTGGGCTCCAACTACGAGCAGTTGTTGCGCGAGCTGCCGAACGCCGATGAAATTGATATCCGCACCTACGAATCCAACGTAGAGCAGGACGTAGCATTGGGGCGCACCAATGCCTTTATTATGGACCGCGTTAGTGCGACTCAGGTGATTAAGGAGCGCGGTTTGCCGTTGGAGCTGGCGGGCCAACCCTTCACGGTTATCGAGAATGCGCTGCCGTTTCGTGACAACGAGGCAGGCAATGCCCAGCGCGACCGTGTGGATGAAGCGCTAACTGAGCTGCGCGATAACGGCACACTGCGCGAAATTTCCGAAAAATGGTTTGATACCGATATCACGCAGCAGCCGGAATAACCGCTACGCTGTAAACGGAAGCCTGTATTGAACGCGGCCGTGGGTAATCCACGGCCGTTTTGCTTATAAGCGATGCTGACATGCTAAACCTGGATTATATGTGGGGGCTGTTACCGGTCCTTTTAAGCTATGTGCCGCTCACGCTTGAAATGGCAACCCTTGCCATGCTGTTGGCGCTGGTGTTTGCCTGTCTTCTGGCCGTGATTCGCGTGACCCGTGTGCCGGTGCTGAACGGCTTTTCGCTGCTGTTTATCTCGTTTTTCCGCGGCACACCGCTGTTGGTTCAGCTTTTTCTGTTCTATTACGGGTTGCCCCAACTGGTAGAGGCGTTGGTGTCGATTAACGGCATAACCGCCGCTGTCATGGGCCTGACGCTGCACTTTTCCGCCTATATGGCTGAGTCTATTCGGGCGGCCATTGTGGGGATTGACCGCAGCCAGACAGAAGCGGGGCTCTCTATCGGCATGACGCAGTCGCAGCTAATGCGGCGTATTATTCTCCCCCAAGCGACCCGCGTGGCGACACCCACGTTGATGAACTACTTCATTGATATCATCAAGGCGACGTCGCTGGCCTTTACGCTAGGTGTGACGGAGCTGATGGGGGCCACACAAAAAGAGGCCGCCAGTAGCTTTCTCTATCTGGAGGCTTTTTTACTCGCGGCGATGATTTACTGGGTCATAGTGGAAATTCTCTCCTGGGGGCAGCGTCGCCTGGAAATTTACCTGAATAAGGCGTACCAACGATGATCTCGCTTGAGGCCGTTACCAAGCGCTTTGGTAAACAAGATGTATTCACCGACATTGATTTGTCGCTTGAGCGGGGCGAGATCATTGTCATCATTGGCCCTTCAGGCACGGGTAAGTCAACGCTATTACGCTGCATTAACTTTCTAGAGCGGCCTGAGTCTGGGCGTATTACCGTCGGCGATGTGCGCGTGGATGCGCAGCAGGCGAGCCGTGCCGATATTTTAAAGCTGCGTCGGCGTACCGCGTTTGTCTTTCAAAACTATGGTTTGTTTGCCAACAAAACGGCGCTTGAGAACATCAGCGAGGGCATGATCGTCGTTGATAAAATTCCCAAGGAAAAGGCCCATGCACGTGCCCGGGAAATCCTTGAGCGGATCGGGCTTTCAGATAAAGCCGATGCTTACCCGGCAGCGCTTTCTGGCGGGCAGCAGCAGCGTATCGGCATTGGCCGCGCCATGGCCGCGAACGCCGATGTCATTCTGTTTGATGAGCCCACGTCATCGCTGGACCCGCAATGGGTGGAGGAAGTGCTGAGCTTGATGAAGCAACTTGCCGCCGAGCAGCAAACCATGATCATCGTTACCCACGAGATGCAGTTTGCGCGTGACGTAGCGGATCGCGTGATATTTATGGATGAAGGGAAAATTATTGAACAAGCACCGCCCGAGGAGCTGTTCACCTCCCCCAAGGACCCGCGCACGCAGCATTTCCTGCGCAAAATTCTTGCCCCAACAGGCCAGCCGCTGCCTTAACAGCATGTGGTTATTGGCAACTGCAGTCGGCAGCTTACGGCGTTGAAGCATTGCTTGTGCTTTATGTCGACATTAACCACATATTAATGTGTGCTTTTCGTACCTATGGTATTCTTGGTGGACATGAATGGCGCTTTTTAACGTGGTTTCTGTAGCCCAAGGGGGTGAGGTGAAACAAAGCGAAGCGATCAAACGTCTTGCTGAGTTCGACCAGCGCGAGCGTTATGTCTTTGCTGCACGAGACATGTCGAAAGTGTTTCATGATGATACGCCCCGTAGCCGAGAGGCCACACTGAAACGCCTGGTTAACGCGGGCATTCTGGAGCGCCCATCCAAGGGCGTGTATTTGTATGCGTTGTCGAAGAACAAAGGCCCGGATACCCTGGAGCTGATTGCCAAGACACTACGCAGGGGGGAATATAGTTACATCAGCCTTGAGTCTGCTCTATCAGAGTATGGCGTGATCTCCCAAATCCCGGTCGGCCGACTAACGGTGATGACCACCGGCCGTAAAGGCGAATATAGAACACCGTATGGGGTCATTGAGTTCACTCATACAAAGCGTCCGATATCGGATATTTTATCTGTTATCAAGGATCGCGGGCGCCCTTTAAAGGTTGCAACTAAGCAGGCGGCACTTCGGGATCTTAAGCGCGTTGGTCGCAACACCCACCTGATTGATGAGGGGGATGCACATGATGATTGAGTCTGTTGATTTCAAATCCCTGGTAGATCAAGTAATGAAAGATGCAGCGTTAGGGCATATGCGGCCGGTTATCGAAAAGGAGCTGCTGCATTACGATCTGTTGTATGCGCTGGATAAAGAAAGCATGCTCGACAGCCTGGTTTTTCAGGGCGGTACATCGCTGAGGTTGTGCTATGGAGGCAGTCGTTTCAGCGAAGTTCAGTCTTACCTGACCGCTACCTTGAGGGATCAACTGATAACCGTTCAGACAGCCTTGGGCCGTGAGCAATCAGCAGAGCCATCTTTCCGGATGTAACGATTGCTTGATGTAGCACTGTTTTAAACGTCATGGTTTCTCAGGTGTAGGCGTTTTTCAGCAGCTCACCGATGCCCGTCGTGGGCAGCGATCACTAGCCGATGAGCATCGATTACATCACCGGGCTGAAAATCGTGGCAACGTTATCGCCGATGCGGCGTAACAACGAGCGATGAATGACCTGGTCGGGGACCACTTCATTGGCATCGGAAAGCCACGCGTTTTGGCGTTCTCTAATGCTTTTCGCTACGTCGGGGGAGTGCAGTAGAATATTATTCTCGAAATTAAGTTCAAGGCTGCGTCGGTCCATGTTCGCCGAGCCGACTAGCGCCACTGCTTCATCCACCACCAGTGTTTTTGCGTGCAAAAGGCCGCCGCGAAATTCGAATATCTTCACGCCAGCGGCAACAAGCTGCGCGTAATAGGCTTTGCTGATGGCGCCTACCACAAAGGAGTCGTTGCGCTGGGGCAGGATGAGCGTGGTTTGAACGCCGCGCCTGGCGCATCCAATCAGTGCCGAAAGCAACGAGGCGTCCGGAACAAAGTAGGGGTTCGAAATCACGACCTCATGCTGGGCACAATGCAGAAGGCTGGCGAACACATCCGACATGGCACCTTTTGGTGACAGCGGCCCGGTGCCAAAGGCAATAGCCGCGCTGGCGCTGTTCATGGCTTCCGTGCTGGCTTCTGTGCAGGATGGCGGCGGTGCCTCCCAGGCGACATCAAGGTGCTCGTTGGATTCGATCAGCCAGTTGGCCGCAAACAGCAGTTGGTTTTGCATCACTACTGGTCCCTCGAAACGCAGCATGATATCCACCCAGGGTGCATACTTTGCCTTGACGCGAAACTCGGGGTCGGCGCAGTTCTGGCTTCCGCAGTAGGTTAGTCGGTTATCCACCACGACGATCTTGCGATGGTTTCTAAGGTCTGCGCGGTTTCCAGGCAGTGCGTCAAGCCCAAAAGAGACCTTAAGCGATATGCACAGTTGAACACCGGCGGCTTTCATTGCGGCCCAGTGCTCCGAACGGGTAAGCGCTCGCGAACCAATACCGTCCACAATGATGCGGCATGTCACGCCACGTTCAGCCGCGCGCTTAACGGCCTCTACAATCTTGAGCCCGTTGTTGTCAGTAAGCCAAATATAAAAGGAGATATGAATGCTCTCCTTGGCGGCATCGAAGTCTTCCACCATCGCGTCGATCGCTGCATTGGAGTCGGCGGTTAACATGGCGGTGTTGTGGTCAGTGACGCCGCTATGCGCCAAATGCTCGCAGGCGCGAAAGGCAGGCCGAAAACGGTCTGGCACATGCTCCAGAGCCGATGTTTTCCCTACGTTATAGGCTTTTACCAACCGTGTGACGGTGCCAATTGCTTTTCGTCGTGAACGGCGCGATATCCATGGTTCGCCAAGTAGCAGGTAAGCAATGATGCCTAAACCAGGTAGAAACGAGAGAATCAATATCCATGCGGCTCGGGAGGCGGGCTCTTTGCCCTCTACCGTCAGCACGCGGATCACCAGGGCGACGTAGGCCAGCATATGAGCGGCAAACCAAAGAGAAAAATCCGACATAGTGAGTCCGTCTTTAATAGTGAAGTTGTTCGAGAGTCTGACTGTCCCTGAACGCCATGGAGCCTCCATTAGTAGCCACGGGGGCTGTGCGGCTAACGCAGGCCTCAGAGGTAAATAAGCTAGCGGATCGGCCGCCAAAGAACGCCGCTGCAAACACCGGTTTTTTATATTTAATAGCAATAATGTAGAAGATGCTGGGCAAAGTCCATGTCGCTTCTTTTGAGAGCGCCTTGTAAACCATTCGGTTGGCCGGCTGATGCAATAAAACATTGACAACGTGTGGCAAGCAGGAATAGTGCGTGATAGACTACGCCATCCTCTCAGACAAGACCCGTGGGCGGGCAGGCAATTTGACTGTCGGTCACACTATTTGACAGAGCTTAAAGGCTTGTCGAATCAATTGGTTGTTAAGGAAAGTCGCGTTATGGGCAGCTTTTAGAGTGAACATGAGCGTGGCGAACACATAGTTAATCCGTTGCCGAATTTGCGGCAACCTTTATTCTCCAAGGAGATACCTGTGGCGAACAGCAAGCAAGCACGCAAGCGCGCCCGCCAGGCCGAGACTCGTCGCGTCCTGAAAGCCAGCCAGCGCAGCATGGTCCGCACCTATATCAAGCGTGTGATCAAAGCGATCAACACCGGCGACCACGGCAAGGCGATGGAAGAGTTCAAGGTAATGCAGCCGGTCGTTGACCGTATTGCTGATAAAGACGTGCTGTCCAAGAAGAAAGCAGCGCGCCTGAAAAGCCGTTTGAACAAGCGTATTAAGGCACTGGCGGCGTAAGCCGGCAGGCGCCATAAAAAAAACCGGCTACGGCCGGTTTTTTTGTGTCTGATGGTTTTATCTAATGACTCTATGATGGGTATTGGCCATCCGCGCCTATGGATCCAAAAATGACCTCAAACACGCCGCCGAATGAAACTTCCGCCGCGCCTGGCGCGCCGCCACGCCGTGGGCTAATGCGCTCGGGGCTGGTGGTCAGCTCCATGACCATGCTTTCTCGCGTGATGGGCCTGATCCGTGATGTGGTGGTGGCGACGCTTTTGGGCGCCGGGAATGGCGCGGATGCCTTTTTTGTCGCTTTTAAAATCCCTAATTTTTTGCGTCGTCTGTTTGCTGAAGGTGCCTTTAACCAGGCCTTTGTGCCGGTGCTTTCCGAGTACTCGACCCAGCGCAGTAAGCAGGAAATTCGCGAGTTACTCAACGCCGTAGCCGGTAGTTTAACCGCACTGCTGGCTTTGATTACCGCGCTTGCGATGCTGTGCGCGCCCTGGCTTATCTGGGTGTTTGCGCCCGGTTTTGGCAGTGACCCCGCCAAGCATGCCTTGACCGCCGATATGCTGCGCCTCACGTTTCCGTATTTGCTGCTGATCTCGCTCACGGCTTTTTCTGGCAGCGTGCTAAATACCTGGAACCGTTTTGCAGTGCCCGCCTTTACGCCGGTTTTGCTCAACCTGTCACTCATTGGCGCCGCGCTCTTTTTAATGCCGTTAATGGATGAGCCCGCCATGGCGCTGGCCTGGGGCGTGCTGATTGCAGGTGCTGCCCAACTGATTTTCCAGGTGCCGTTTTTAATGCGTTTGGGCTTGATGCCCACGCCTTGGCCGAACTTCGCTCATGAAGGCGTTAAGCGCATTTTAAAGCTGATGGGCCCGGCGCTGTTTGGGGTCTCGGTCTCGCAAATTAACCTGCTGCTGGATACGGTGTTGGCGTCACTGCTGGTGGCGGGCAGTGTCTCCTGGCTTTACTACTCTGACCGCTTGGTAGAGCTGCCGCTCGGCGTCTTTGGTGTGGCGATAGCAACGGTGATATTACCCGCGCTTTCCAAGCGCCACGCTGAGCAGTCAAAGGCGCATTTTGCCGCTATGCTCGACTGGGCGATCCGGTTAGTGCTTTTGGTGGGCTTGCCTGCCGCACTGGCGCTGGCGGTATTGGCCGAGCCGCTATTGATCACGCTATTTCACTATGGCGCAATGACCGACCACGATATTCAGATGGCCGCGATGAGCCTGCGTGCCTATGCCTTTGGCCTGGTCGCCTTTATGCTGATTAAGGTATTGGCGCCTGGTTTTTTTGCCCGCCAGGACACCAAAACGCCGGTGAAGGTGGGTATTATCGCCATGGTCGCTAATATGGTGTTCAACCTGATGTTGATTTGGCCGCTTGCCCATGCCGGGTTGGCGCTCGCCACGGCGCTGTCGGCATTTTTGAACGCGGGTATGCTGGGAGTGTTGCTGTACAGGCAGGGCGTGCTGGTTTTTCAGCCGGGCTGGGGCCGGTACGCGGTGCAACTATTGGGCGGTAGCGGTTTGATGTGTGCCGCGCTTTATATGGTGTCGCCAGAGTGGCACGCGTGGCTTGCGTTTAGCCTGTGGCAGCGTGTTGCCTGGGTGGCCGGGCTGGTAGGTTTAGGGGGCGGGATTTATGTTGTCTGGCTTACTGCGCTGGGCCTGCGGCCACGGCATTTTAAAATGCAGAGCTAGGCCGTACAGCGGCAATGCGTGGCCGAACGCTTAAAAGTCACGTTGAATCGGCAGAGAGTTAGACATATATCACGGTAGGTTCGCTATAATCAGAGCTTTTTAAGCTTCACCCAAACCCAACAAGGCTTGGGAGCGGCAAATTATTAACGGCTGAGGTGCCATGCGCGTCATTCGAGGACTGCACAATCTGGTAGCGGCACAGCGTGGCTGCGTCGCTACCATTGGAAATTTTGACGGTGTGCATCGTGGCCATCAGGCAATTTTGCAGCAGTGCCGCGAGCACGCTGCGCGCCTAAACGTGCCGCTAACCGTGGTCGTGTTTGAGCCCCAGCCGCGTGAGTACTTTGCCGGTGACCAGGCACCCCCACGGCTAACGCGCTTGCGTGAAAAGGTGCGTCTGTTGGGTCAGTACGGCGCTGAACAGGTGCTGTGCCTGCCGTTTAATAATGCCCTTAGAAGCCTGACCGGGCGCGAATTTATTGATCAGGTGCTGATCGAAGGGCTGGGTGTTAAACATCTGGTCGTTGGTGATGACTTCCGTTTTGGCTGTGACCGCCAAGGCGACTTTACGCTGCTGGCAGCGGTGGGCGAAGAGCAGGGCTTTGGGGTTGAACATACCCGCACCTTTACGGTTGAGAACGAGCGGGTTTCAAGCTCACGGGTGCGTACCTTGCTTGCCAGCGGTAACTTTGCCGCAGCGGCCAATCTGTTAGGGCGGGCGTATTCGCTGGATGGGCGTGTGGTACGTGACCAGCAGCTTGGCCGTACCATTGGTGTGCCCACGGCGAACCTGCCCCTGTTGCCTCAGCCCTTAACGCTGCGCGGTGTCTATGCCGTTGGGGTGACGCTTGAAAACGGCCAACGCTACCACGGAATTGCTAACGTTGGCTTTCGGCCGACGGTTGGCTCCAAGCGGCCCACACTGGAAGTCAACCTGTTTGACTTTGACGGTGACCTCTACGACAAACGCATGACGGTATTTCCCTGTGCGCGGCTTCGTGGGGAAGTGAAATTCGACAACTTTGATGCACTAAAAGCGCAAATTGAGCGCGATCAGAGCCAGGCACATCGCTACTTTGCGACGACCGTCACTGACTGTCATAACGCGCTGCCGCTAGCCTCGGCCCCGCTTGGGCGTGAGGCTATGGCCTCCAAGGCTCAGGCTTCCAAGCCCCAGGTTTCCAAGACTCAGGTTTCCAAGACAATTTCTTCTGATCCTTCTTCGGCGGATGACGCTGCCGATGCTAACAACGGCTGACCGAACCATGGACTATAAGCACACGCTAAACTTGCCTGAAACCGACTTTCCTATGCGTGGCATGTTGCCCAAGCAGGAGCCGGGACGCGTTTCACGCTGGCAAGATATGAACCTGTACCAGCGCCTGCGCGAAGCGCGTGCTGGCGCACCGCTGTTTGTACTGCACGATGGCCCTCCCTACGCCAACGGCAGTATCCATATTGGTCACGCCGTTAATAAAATTTTAAAAGATATTATCGTTAAATCGAAAAACCTGGCGGGCTTTGATGCGCCTTACGTGCCGGGCTGGGACTGCCATGGTCTACCCATTGAGCACAAGGTAGAAACCACGCACGGTAAGCACCTGGCGCCTGCAAAAGCGCGTGAGCTTTGCCGTGAGTACGCGGGCGCTCAGGTTGAAACACAGCTGGCTGATTTTGTGCGCTTGGGGATTATCGGCGATTGGAATCATCCCTACCGCACTATGGACTACGCCAATGAAGCAGGCGAGATTCGCGCACTGGCCGATATGGTCGAAGCGGGCTACGTCTTTAAAGGCCTGAAGCCGGTTAACTGGTGCTTTGACTGTGGCTCGGCGCTGGCTGAGGCGGAAGTCGAGTATCAGGACAAGAAGTCCGACGCGATTGATGTCGCTTTTCCGGTGGAAGATGCCGATAAGCTGGCCGCTGCGTTTGGCCTGAGCGAGCTGCCCAAACCGGCGGCGGTGGTGATCTGGACCACCACGCCGTGGACGATCCCCGCCAACCAGGCGCTGAACGTTCACCCCGAATTTACCTACGCGCTGGTCGATACCGGCGAGCGCCTGCTGCTGCTAGCCGAAGAGCTGGTCGAAAGCTGCCTTGAGCGCTTTGGTTTACAAGGCGAGGTCATCGCCACCACTCGCGGTGACAAGCTAGACCTGATCAACTTCCGCCACCCGTTCTATGATCGCCTGTCGCCAGTTTATCTGGCCGATTACGTCGAGTCGGAAGTGGGCAGCACCGGTATCGTTCACTCCGCGCCTTCTTACGGCCTGGATGACTTTAATACCTGCCGCGCCCATGACATGAGCTTTGACGACATGCTGAACCCGGTACAGGGCAACGGCGTGTACGTTGATGATCTGCCGTTCTTTGGCGGCCAGATGATCTGGAAAGCCAACCCCAACATCGTCGCCAAGCTTGACGAAGTGGGTGCGCTGATGGCGCATAAGCCCATCGTGCACAGCTATATGCACTGCTGGCGCCATAAAACGCCGGTCATCTACCGCGCGACAGCCCAGTGGTTTGTGGGCATGGATATTCAGGGGAAAGACGGTAAAACCCTGCGTGAACGCGCGCTGGAAGGCATCGAGGCGACCCAGTTTACGCCCGCCTGGGGCCAGGCGCGCCTGCACAGCATGATTGCCAACCGCCCGGACTGGTGCATCTCGCGTCAGCGTAACTGGGGCGTGCCGATTCCGTTCTTCCTGCACAAACAAACCGGCGAGCTGCATCCGCGCACCATTGAGCTGATGGAAGAAGTCGCCAAGCGCGTGCAGGAGCAAGGCATTGATGCCTGGTTCAGCCTCGACGCTGCTGAGCTGCTGGGCGCGGAAGCCGCCGAATACGACAAGACGACTGATACGCTGGATGTCTGGTTTGACTCCGGCACCACGCACCGCCATGTGCTGCGCGGCTCGCATCCACATGGCCACGAAAGCGGCCCGCGAGCTGATTTGTATCTGGAAGGCTCTGACCAGCATCGCGGCTGGTTCCACTCGTCGCTGCTGACCGGTTCGGCAATTGACGGTCACGCGCCGTATCGTCAGCTATTGACCCACGGCTTTACCGTCGATTCGCAAGGCCGTAAGCAGTCCAAGTCGTTGGGTAATGTCATCGCGCCGCAGTCGGTGATGGACAAGCTGGGTGCCGACATTCTACGTCTCTGGGTGGCCTCGACGGACTACTCCAATGAAATGGCCGTGTCGGATGAGATCCTCAAGCGTACAGCGGACGTGTATCGGCGTATTCGCAACACGTCGCGCTTTCTTTTGGCCAACCTGACCGGCTTTGACCCGGCGCGCGATATGGTGGCTTTTGAGGATATGATCGCTCTGGATCGTTGGGTCGTTGACCGCGCACTGCAGCTCCAGGAGCGCATTCAGAAAGCGTATGAAGAGTACCGCTTCCTGGACGTGTATCAGCAGGTGCATACCTTCTGTGTGCGCGACCTGGGTGGTTTTTATCTGGATATCATCAAGGATCGCCAATACACCACGCAGGCTGATTCGCTGGCACGCCGCAGCTGTCAGAGTGCGCTCTATCATGTTATCGAGGCGCTTTCGCGTTGGGTCGCACCGATTCTCTCCTTCACCGCAGAAGAGATCTATGAGCATATCCCGGGCAAGCGTGGCGACAGCGTGCTGCTGGAAACCTACTATACCGACCTGAAGCCCCTTGATGCTGACGCCGAGATGGGGCGTGAATACTGGGAAGCAGTGCTAGAGGTCAAGCAGGCGGTGAATAAGCGCTTGGAAGAAGCGCGTAGCGAAGGGGCCATCAAAGGCTCGCTGGACAGCGAAGTCACCCTTTACGTCAGCGACGAACTCAATGTGTTGCTGTCACAACTGGGCGACGAGTTACGCTTTGTGCTGATTACCTCGGAAGCGACCCTCAAGCCGCTAGCGGATGCCGAGGCATCTGCCTACAGCGAGCTAGAAGGGCTCAAAGTAGCGGTGGTCGTCAGTGCGTTTGAGAAGTGCGAACGCAGCTGGGAGCGCCGCCCTGACGTAGGCACGCATCCTGAGCATCCCACGCTGTGCAAGCGCTCGATTCTTAACCTGCCGGATGGCCCGGGTGAGGTGCGTCATTATGCCTGAGTCGGTCTCGTCCAACGCGCGGCCGCCCATGCGCCAGCCACTGCGCTGGCTGTGGTTGGCCGTTGCCGTGATTGTGCTGGATTTGGCCACCAAGGCGATTGCCAGCAGCCAGCTGGGGTATCTGCAGCCGGTAGAAGTGCTGCCGTTTTTTAACTTCACCTTAATGCATAACACGGGGGCGGCCTTTAGCTTTTTGGCTTCTCACCCTGGTTGGCAGCGCTGGTTTTTTGCGGTCATCGCGATTGGCGCAAGCGTGGGCTTAACCATCTGGCTTTCCCGTGTTAGAGCCGATGAAAAGCTGCTGGCCATTTCGCTGCCGCTGATTATCGGTGGGGCGCTTGGGAATCTCTATGACCGCCTGGTGCATGGCTACGTGGTCGATTTTTTATCGTTTCATGTGGCCGGTTGGTACTATCCCGCCTTTAACGTGGCAGACATCGGGATTACTCTGGGGGCCATTGGGTTGATTTGGGAGTCAGTGATGGGTGACCGGCGGCGTAAAAAAGCCCACTCAACGAAGTAACCCGCGACCTCTAACTCGGTTAGCATTAATCAGGCCCTGGTGGCAGTATGCCAGGGCCTTACCACATAGCGAGCAGTGTAATGAGTGATTACCTGATTGATGAGGGGATGGAAGTGACCCTGCACTTCACCCTGAAACTTGAAGATGGCACGGTAGTGGACTCTACCAAAGAGAAGGCACCGGCCACCTTTCAGTACGGTGACGGCAATTTGCCACCCGGCTTTGAGCACCCGATTAAAGGCATGACAACGGGCGAGACAGGTACTTTTCAGGTCTCTCCCGAGCATGCCTTTGGGCAGCACAATCCGCAAAATATCCAGACGTTAAAGGGCGCTGATTTTGGCGATGAAACGCCTGAAATTGGTATGGTGATGTCGTTTGCCGATAAAGCGGGAACGGAATTGCCTGGTGTGGTCAAAACCATTGAAGGCGACCGCGTCGAGGTGGATTTTAATCATCCGCTGGCGGGGCGCACGTTAACCTTTGAGGTTGACGTACTGGATGTAAAACCGGTTACAACGCACTAGTCTTTAGCATTGGCTTTAGCATTAGCCGGGTTCTTATTCACTAAACGGTGCGGTAACGCATCAAGGCACTACTATGCAATCGACGCAAGCACAGCCCATACAGATCAAATTGGCCAATCCGCGTGGTTTTTGTGCCGGCGTGGATCGCGCTATAGACATCGTCAACCGTGCACTGGATGTGTTCGGGCCGCCTATCTATGTGCGCCATGAAGTTGTCCACAACCGCTTTGTGGTGGAAACGCTGCGCGAGCGTGGGGCTGTCTTCGTGGAAGAGCTCGACGAAGTGCCGGATGACGTGATCGTTATTTTCTCTGCGCATGGCGTGTCTCAAGCCGTACAGTCCGATGCTGACCGGCGTGGGCTGAAAGTGTTTGATGCCACTTGCCCGCTGGTCACCAAGGTGCATTTGGAAGTCTTGCGCTACGCCAAACGGGGGCACGAGTGCGTGCTGATTGGGCACGCAGGCCATCCCGAAGTAGAAGGCACCATGGGACGCTATGACACGGCGCATGGCGGTCGCATCTATCTAGTCGAAGATGAGCAGGACGTTGCCAACCTGGAGGTCAATGACCCTTCCAGCCTTGCCTTTGTGACCCAAACGACGCTGTCGATGGATGACACGGCCAAAGTGATTGATGCGCTGCGCGAGAGGTTTCCCGAGATCAGTGGACCGCGTAAAGATGATATTTGCTACGCCACGCAAAACCGCCAGGATGCGGTGCGTGAACTGGCCGCGGACAGTGATCTAGTGCTTGTAGTGGGCAGCCCCAATAGTTCCAACTCTAACCGCTTGCGCGAGCTTTCCGAGCGTATGGGAACACCGGCGTACCTGATAGATAATGCCGACCAGATTGAGCCAACGTGGCTTGAAAACGTCGGCCGCATCGGCGTAACGGCGGGTGCCAGTGCCCCGGAAGTGCTGGTGAAAGGCGTAATTGGCAAGCTTCAGTCATTGGGTGCTTCCATGCCGGAAGAGCTAAAAGGCCGCGAGGAGAGCATTACGTTCTCCATGCCCAAAGAGCTGCGCGAGCAGGTAATCGTCAGTAGCTGATGCACTGCGTATCGGTTTCCGACATACTGAAAGCGTATGCGGTGGCTGATGCAGGAGCATCATGTGAGGTTTTCGCTTTATCCTTATACTTTTCGCGCAGGCCGCTCGATAGAGCGTCAGCGCGGTTTTACGCTTCTTGAGCTTGTGGTGGTGATGGGCATTCTCGGCCTTATCGCTGGCATGGCTTACCCTGCCTACACCCGCTACCTGCAAACATCCCTGCGCACGGATGCGCATGCGGGGTTAAGGCAGGCGGCGGCTGAGCTAGCGCGCTGTCACGCCCGAACCTACTCCTATCAAGAGTGTGAAATGCCCCACCTGTCACCAAGCGGGCATTATCGCCTTGCCTATTCTGAACGCCAGGACGGTCGCTATTTGCTAAGCGCGTCGACTGAGCGAAAAGATGGCTGTGGCCAGGCCATAACGCTCAGTAGTCAAGGTGAACGCCTGCCCGAGACGTGCTGGTAAGTGCGGCGCCAAGAGGGGTTTACTCTGGTTGAGGTGTTAATTGCCTTGGCCTTGCTGGCGTTTGGGCTGATCGGCATCGCCGCCATTCAGCTAACGTCGCTGCAAAGTGCCGCTTCGGGCTACCAATACTCCGTGGCAAGTGTGGCAGCCCTGGATGCCCAGGAGCGCGCTTGGGCGCAGCTGGCGGCGAAACAAAACTGCCGACACCTCACGGCGGGGCTGGAGAGTGACTGGCAGGCCGAGTGGTTTACGCCTTCACAAGCACCGCTTAACGGCGCAACGGGCACGGTTGATAGCGCTTTTGTATCCGGAGGTTGCCAATTGACCGTCTCCATTACGATGCGTGCACGGTCTTCCAATCAAGCGGCTGACCATTTTGACTACGTGTTTACCTTGCCCTTTATTGAAGCGCGCTATGCTGGCGAGGCGCCTAATGCTCAATAAGCGCCAAGGAGGATTTACGCTGGTTGAAATGATGGTCGCGATGGTGATCGGCGCCATTATTATTTTGGGCGCAGGCCAGCTTTTGTTAACCACTGTGACGACCTTTCAGCGCGTCGAGGCCATCAGTCGCGAGCAGGAAGCGCTTGTTTTTGCCGTTCAATCGCTCACCCGGGACATTCGTAAAGGCGAGGCAGGCCAGTATGAGATCAATGACTCGCTGGTCGATGCGACCACCTGTGCGTTACGTCATAACAGCCAGCCCTTGATAGAAGGGCTTTATAAAGGCAGTCACGCATGCGACGCGCTTAGCCTGTTTGAGAAAGACGCCGATGGTATAACAGGGCTTTATCGGGTAACGCTCCAATTTGCGGGCGAGCGCCAAACACCGTTTGTATGGCATGTGATGCAGCGTGATCACGTTATTACGCGTCGTACACCTCTTCCCGCCACGGAGGACAGCCCATGAAGCATCAGCAGGGGGCTGCGCTGGTGATCGTCATGGCGCTTCTTTCTGCCGCGCTGCTGCTGGGCGTGGCGAGTATGCGGACGGCGTTAGTCGATGAGCGTTTGGCGGGTAATTTTCGAATTGCCGTTCAGGCCCAAATGCTGGACGAGAGCCTGCTGGCTGTCTTGTCGGACCGCCAGTATGCAGCATCGCGGGATGCCTTCTTGAACCGTTTACTAACGTATCCACCCGCCTTCAATATCGGCGATAAGCGACAGTTGCAAAGCGATGATAGTCAGGCGTTGTTGCCACGCCAGGCGCTCAACGCACTGCTTGAGGCATTGCCAATAGCGCAAGCCGAGGGCCAAAGGCGGTTACTTGATGACCTCATCATTGATATTGAACGGCTGGCGGATCAGCGCGTTGCCATCACGGCCAGAAGCGGTGGTACGTCTGCCAGTACACACGCTGTTTTTGTGAGGCAAAGCCCGGAAGAAGCAACGTGGCGGCTGGCAGGATTGCGCTGATGGCATTCGCCACGCGTAAATCTGCGCGTTATGATAGGGCTATTTGCCCAAGAGCCTAAACACAATGAGTCAAACTGCTAAAACCCGCGTCTTAACCGGTATTACGACGACCGGTACACCGCACTTAGGCAACTACGTTGGTGCGATTAAACCGGCCATAGAAGCAAGCCAGGACCCCAATGTACAGTCGTTCTATTTTTTGGCGGATTACCACGCCCTGATCAAGTGCCAGGACCCTGCGCGCGTGCAAGCGTCACGCTTGGAAATTGCCGCTACCTGGCTGGCGCTTGGGCTGGATACCGACAACGCCATTTTTTACCGCCAGTCTGATTTGATGGAAGTTCAAGAACTCTCGTGGATGCTTTCCTGCGTGTGTGCCAAAGGCCTGATGAACCGCGCCCACGCCTACAAGGCCGCCGTGGCTGAGAACGAAGAAGCAGGCGACCAGGATGCGGACAAAGGCATCACCATGGGGCTTTTTGGCTATCCGGTATTGATGGCTGCCGATATCCTGATGTTCAACGCCAAAAAGGTGCCGGTAGGGCGCGACCAGATTCAGCATATCGAAATGGCACGTGATATGGCCGGGCGGTTCAACCACCTTTATAAAGGGCAGTACTTTACGCTACCCGAAGCGGTGGTGAATGAGAAGGTGGAAGTGTTGAAAGGGCTGGACGGGCGCAAAATGTCCAAAAGCTATAACAATACGATTCCGCTGTTCTCACCCGAGAAAAAGCTTCAAAAGCTGGTGCGTAAAATCAAGACCAACTCGCTTGAGCCCGGCGAGCCGAAAGACCCGGATACCTGCACCCTGTTCCAGATATACGCGGCATTTGCCAATGAGAGCGAAACGTCTGCTCTGCGTGAACAGTACGCCGCCGGTATTGGCTGGGGCGATGCTAAAAACCAGGTATTTGAGTATATCAATGCGCACCTGAGCGAACCCCGCGAGCGTTACAATGCGCTAATGGATGACCCTGCCTATATTGAAGCGGTGCTGCAAAAAGGCGCTCAGCGTGCTCGGGAGGAGGCTGCGATAACCATGGATAAACTGCGCTCAGCGGTCGGCCTTGGGCGTTTTGTCTGATGGATGATTACGCACTTTATAGTGAGAAAAAGCCAGCCTCAAAGAGGCTGGCTAGCGGTTTTCAATGACTGCCCAACTGTATTACTTCACTACCGGGCAACGCTCGCGGCGCAGTGACTTCATTAGTGTGTCATCGACGTCCAGGTGGCCTTGAACAATGCTGGCGGGTGTCAGTGCCAGCCATTGGTTCAGTGAAACATCGCGGTAGTCGCCCTTGTTGAATACGTTGAGAACATACACTGGCTCGTCACCGATGTTCTCAATGTAGTGGGCCAGGTTCTTCGGCACATAGCCGACGTCGCCGGGGCCGTAGTTAAAAGTACGTGCATTGCTGACGGCGTTGAACACGGTCATGCGCGCCTGGCCAGACAGGTAGTACTGAATTTCATCAGCATCCGGGTGCCAGTGAATTTCTCGCATACCGCCGGGCTCAAGCTTAATCATCAACATCGCCATGGTCGTGACGTCGAAACTTTTCGAATCGATGATTTTGGTCGCGCCGCCTTGCCATGTGTTCTCAGGAATATCACCTCCCCGGAATACATATTTGCCTGTCATGTTACCAGCGCCGAGCTCTTCGCGAACCTGCTCAATGGGCGCTGGCTGTGGCTGACGGAAAATATACTTTTCAGAAGGCGGGATGTTGTCGAAGGCACTTTCCGGAACACCGAAGTTCTTGGCCAGCACCTCTTTCGGCATATGCGCGAAGAGCTCTGTGACGAGCAGTGTCTCGTTTTCGGAGAAGTTACCGTCATTGAAGATCAGAACGAATTCGGTGCCTTCTTCAAGACCCTGAATGGCATGTGGAACGCCTGCGGGGGCAAACCAGAGGTCACCTGGCCCGAGGTCTTCAACCAGCGTCTGGCGGTTTTCGTCAACCAGATAGAAACGCACGCGGCCTTCCGTTACGTAGGCCCATTCGGCTTCTTTATGCCAATGGAGTTCACGAATAACACCAGGGCCAAGACGCATATTAACGATAGCGAGCTCTTCCAAAGCCGGGCACTCGCGCAGCGTCACTTCCCGCGCCCAGCCGCCGTCTTCAAGACGGTTATGAGCCATGGCGAACGGAAACTTCAGGTTCGGGATCCCGCCATTGTCGGTTTCTGGAGGCAGGAAGATATCTGGATTCATTTTGTCCAGAACAACATTACGTGGGCCTGGGTCGTCAGCGCCCTGGGTTCCGCGAATGGGCTGAGGTGCGTCTTTATCAGCCATGGCTTTGCTCCTGTATTTACCTACAACGTATTGGTCAATGTAGCTATTGTTACAGTTGAAGTGGATAACAGCCGGATGATGCTATATTGGTCGCCTGAAAAGAGGGATCAGGCAAAGTTGCCGCCAGGTAGCGTATCAACACGCTGATGCCTGTCGTGATCTCGCCACACGATGACGATTAAAATTAAAGCGATTAAAGCCGGTAGAATCAGAGCGCCCGCTGTAACGAACCTGTCAATAAAGAAACCAATCGCGCCACCGCCCGCAAACCCGAGCAGAACGAGGAAGAAAATACCAGCCCACATTAAATTTGGCTCACCGTTAATGCCCTTTTTAT
>NZ_JBQSYV010000029.1:0-28674 GCF_052379685.1 Halomonas sp. 111 | reverse complement strand
GCCGATACCAGAAGCTAGCCAGAATCCCTGACTAGCTTCCATCCAACCTAAACCCCTATTCAGCTCACCCCGCAGACAACACCGGCAGCCAAAGCGCCAAGGCAACCAGCGTTGCCAATAGCACCGGCGGCGTTATCAGCAGGCCTATTTTCATATACTGGCCCCAGCCAATTTTGTATCCCTTGCCCGCTAGTACGTGTAGCCAGAGCAGGGTGGCGAGGCTGCCAATGGGGGTGAACTTGGGTCCCAGGTCATTGCCAATCACGTTGGCGTAGACCATCAATTCCTGAGTGACGGCAGGCACGTTTGCTTGGTCGATTGCCAGCGCGCCGACGAGTGTCGAGGGCATGTTGTTCATTACCGAGGCGACGATGGCGGAAAGGAAACCGGTGCCCAGCGTGGCGATAAAATTACCCTGTTGTGCCAGCCACTCAAGCGCCAGCGCGCCATAATTTGTCAGCCCTGCATTACCCAGCCCGTAGACGACGAGGTACATGCCGATTGAGAACAGCACTATCTGCCAGGGGGCGCCGCGCAACGCACTTGATACGGAGACGATGGCACCGCGGCCCGCTTGCCACCAGCGTCCGGCAATTGCCATTAGCAGCACGGCGGCTGTGCCTGTCACAAAGGCGATGGGAATGCCTAGCGGGGCGGTCACGAAGTAGGCGATCAGAAGTGTCGCCAGCAACGGAAACGCCACTCGAAATATCAGCGGGTCCTTTATGACTGAGCGCGGTGGGTCGAGGTCTTCAACGGCGTAGTGCTTAGGAATACGGCGGCCAAAGGCTATCCAGAGCACGGCCAATGTAGCCGCTACTGACACCAGGTTCACCGGCACCATAACCGCCGCATAGCGATCAAAGCCAATATCAAAGTAGTTGGCACTGACGATATTAACGAGGTTAGAGATCACTAGGGGTAGGCTTGCGGTATCGGCGATGAAGCCCGTCGCGATGATAAAGGCCAGCGCCGCAGGCGGCTCAAATTTCAGGCGCAGCAGAATAGCGATCACAATGGGCGTTAGCAGTAGGGCGGCGCCATCGTTAGCGAAGAAGGCGGCAATGACCGCGCCGAGTAACACGACCAGCGGGAAAAGCAGATGCCCGCGCCCATTGCCCCAGCGCGCCACGTGCAGCGCGGCCCAGGCGAAGAACCCTGCTTCGTCTAAAATCAGCGAAATAATGATCAGGGCAACGAACGTAAAGGTGGCATCCCAGACGATGTCCCACACCACAACGATATCAGCCAAGTGCACCACGCCCATAAGCAGTGCCACTAACGCGCCGCCCAGCGCGCTCCATCCGATACCCAAACCCTTAGGTTGCCAGATCACCAGCACCAGGGTGACGACAAAAATGGCCAGTGCCAACATGAAAGGACCTTACGTCAGTGAGTGTTTTGGTTAACGCGGCGAGAGAGCTCTTCAGCACTCTCGACACGCTCTGAATAGCGGTCGGTAAGATAGGCGGACCTGTCTCGCGTCAACCAGGTGAATTTCACCAGTTCCTCACACACATCGACGAGACGCATATAAAGAGGTGAGGGCTTCATGCGTCCGGCATCGTCAAATTCGGTGAACGCTTTAGGTACAGAGGATTGGTTAGGGATGGTGATCATGCGCATCCAACGCCCGAGGATTCGCATCTGGTTAACGGCATTAAAGCTTTGGCTGCCGCCAGACACTTCCATCACCGCCAGCGTTTTACCCTGAGTAGGGCGAACACCGCCGAGCGATAGCGGTATCCAGTCGATTTGCGTTTTCATAATCCCCGTCATCGCACCATGCCGTTCGGGGCTGACCCACAGCATGCCTTCGGACCACTGAGCAAGGTCGCGCAGCTCTTTTACCTTCGGGTGATCGGCCTCTGAGTCATCTGGCAGCGGTAAGCCTGATGGGTTAAAGGTACGTACTTCACAGCCGTACCAGCGCAGCAACCTCGCCGCTTCTTCGGACGCCAAGCGTGAAAAAGAGCGTTCGCGCAGAGAGCCGTAAAGCACCAGAATCCTGGGGGAATGACGCGGCGCATCGGGGCCCGCCAATACGTCCACATCTATCGGCTGGAGCTTTTGAAGATCAATGTTGGGCAGGTCATTGAAACTGATAGGTTCGCTCACGGGTGGCTATCCTTAAGGTGCACTACCTCACCATCTTCTTTGGTAAACGTGGTGACTGGATTGGCCAATAAGTCGAGTACACGCTCTGAAGGGCGGCACAGGCGTGCGCCTTTTTCCGTTACCACAATAGGGCGATTGATCAGGATGGGGTGTGCGATCATGGCGTCTATCAGTTGATCATCGCTTAATGCTGGATCATCGAGATTGAGCTCTTCAAAGGGCGTGCCCTTGCGGCGCAGTAGCTCTCTTGGGGTAATCGCCATCATCGAGATCAGCTCGACCAGCCGCTCGCGACTGGGTGGTGTTTTTAGATATTCGATGACGTGCGGTGTCTCACCGGATGCTTCGATAATCGC
The DNA here is from genome assembly GCF_052379685.1 of Halomonas sp. 111. NCBI lineage: Bacteria > Pseudomonadati > Pseudomonadota > Gammaproteobacteria > Oceanospirillales > Halomonadaceae > Halomonas > Halomonas sp. 111. Next base: position 26,200 of record NZ_JBQSYV010000029.1, on the reverse strand, counting down.
TAACGTATTGCGCGAGGTGCCGCAGGCGGGGTTGTGATAAATCGTCGTTTTCAAAAGAGTTATTCCTTCTCGGTAGTGAGAGAATAGTCAGTAAAGGCCGTCAGAAGCGGCTCGCAAATCTCTGGGTGTCCCGCACAACAATCGCGAACCATAAAGCCCAGGATTTGTTGCATATGGCCGAGATTAGCGCGATAGATAATGGAACGGCTCTGCCGATGAGAGCTGACCCATCCTGCCCGTGAAAGCACTGAAAGGTGCGCCGACATCGTGTTATGGGGCACCGATAGCTGGCGTGCAATTTCCCCTGCAGGAAGGCCTTCAGGCTCATGGCGTACCAAAAGCCGAAAGGCTTCAAGGCGCGTTTCCTGAGAAAGGGCACTAAAACTGGCCGTGACGTTTTTAATTTCCATATGTCCAGTATTGTAGACATATTAGGAAATAGCAATCACATTATGTTGTGTGCATTACTTGGAATGTTAGATGTAAGCGTTGATCGTCAGGCGTTGCCGCCAAAGGTTTTGCGCCAATCGCGTGGGCTAACTTGATGGCGCTGCCGGAAATGTTGGCGGAAAGACGTCGCCGTGTGAAAGCCCGCCTTTTCTGCAATCGCTTCTACCGACAACGAGGTGGTTTCCAAAAGCTCACGCCCACGCCGTAACCGTTCGCTCACCAGCCACGCCACGACGGTCATGCCGGTGGCTTTTTGGAAGTTTCGCGTAAAGGTACGGCGGCTCATGGCGGTGCGCTCAGCAAGCTCGTCAATCGTGTGCGATGCCGATAGGTTTTCTCGTAGGTAGTCGAGCAGGCGATTGATATGCGCATCTTGGGTTGAGGCGGCAACCGGCTGCTCTATGAACTGCGCTTGCCCACCTTCCCGATGGGGTGGAACGATCATGGCACGGGCCACCTTGTTGGCAACCTGCGCGCCATAGTATTCGCGTACCAGGAATAAGCAGCAATCCAGGCCAGCAGCGGTACCGGCCGACGTCACTAGACGGTCTTCCTCCACATAGAGCGCATTGGTGTCCAGCGTAACGTTGGGAAAGCGGCCACTAAAATCCTGCTCGGCCATCCAGTGGGTCGACGCCCGCCTGCCATCCAACAGCCCGGCATAAGCCAGCGCATAGGTGCCGTAACACAGCCCCACGACGTGAGCGCCTCGCTCATGACAGCGGACGAGCGCCTCACACAACTCTGGTGGCGGTGCTTCATTCAGGTCGTGCCATCCAGGCACTATCGCAATATCCATGTTATCCAACAGTTCTAAACCGCCATCGGGCTTCACCGTCATTGCCCGTTCGCCTTCGATGGAATTTCCCCCAGGTGCCACAATGGAAAGATTGAACAGCGTGCGATCAGACAACGCTATACCAAACACCATATAGGGCACGGAGAAGTGGAAGGGGCTGAAGTGTGGGTGAAGGATTAGGCCGACATTGGGTAGAGACAAAGTGCGACTCCTGCTATGCGTTTTATAAACAGTAGCATCATGGCCCAAAAGTTTCGATAAATGTCTTTCAGGCCAATTCTTTTGTTGATTGAGCCTCTCTAAACTACTTGCCATTACCCGTAACGAATTTAAGGAAGTACACAGATGCTCATCAAGACCCTCGCTAGTTCTCTTGCCATCGCCACGGTGCTTATCGCTCATAGCGCATCCGCGGACTCGCTCTCTCAGGAGGCAACGCAGCAGGTGCAGCAGATCCGCAATGCGACGGTAAAAATCACCTATGGGGACACCACTTTCCTGATTGATCCTATGCTGGCCGAGCAGGGCGCCTATCCGGGATTTGAAGATACCTACCGTAGCGAGTTGCGTAATCCGCTGGTTGGGCTGCCAATGCCGGTGGAAGATGTGATCGGCGATATAGACGCTGTCATCGTCACTCACACGCACCTCGACCACTGGGATGCCGCCGCGCAAGCGCAATTGCCGAAGGACATTCCCTTGTTCGCTCAGAATACCGCTGATGCCGAGCTGATTCGCTCTCAGGGATTCAGCGATGTGCGCATCCTTGATAGCGGCACCGAGTTTGGCGGCGTGCAGCTTCACAAGACGGGCGGCCAGCATGGCTCCGATGCTCTCTATGCTGTTCCTGAGCTGGCGCAATCACTAGGTGAGATCATGGGTGTCGTCTTCGAAGCTCCGGGGCAGAAAACGACGTATTTAGTCGGCGATAGCGTATGGCGTGATGAGGTCGAGCAGGCAATGGAGCGCTACAACCCAGAGATGATCGTGTTGAATACCGGTGCTGCCGAGGTAGATGGTTTCGAAGGTGATCCCATCATTATGGGTAAAGAAGATACCCTGCGTACCCACCAGAAAGCCCCGAATGCCACCATCATCGCGGTGCATATGGATGCCGTGAATCATATGACGCTAAGCCGTGACGAACTGGCCGATTATGTGCAAAAAGAGGGAGTTCAGGAACACGTACTTATTCCCGCCGATGGTGAGGTCATTTCCTTCTAATCCCAAGGGCCGCTTCTTTATATAGCGGCCTACTTCTTCTTGCCAGCCTATTGGCAAACGCTACTGAAAAGGATTGATAATATGAGTCATCGCGCAATCATTGTCGTCGATATCCAAAATGAGTATTTCCCCGGCGGCAAGCTGCTGTTGAACGGTATTGAAGAGGCTGCCACGAACGCAGCTAACGTCATTGAACATGCCCGGTCGGCAAACGATCTTGTCGTCTATTTTCAGCATGAATCTGCCGATCCAGACATTCCTTTTTTCACCCCTGGTACGCAAGGGGTAGCCATTCACCCCATAGTCGCGCCGTTGGGCGAGGAAACGGTACTAGTGAAGCATTTTCCTAACTCGTTTCGTGAGACCGGTTTGCAAGAGCTGTTGGACCAGCAAAATATTGAGGAGGTCGTCATTATTGGCGCAATGAGCCACATGTGCATCGATGCCACCAGCCGTGCAGCGTCGGATTTGGGTTACAAGACGACGATTATCCACGATGCCTGCGCCACGCTGGATCTTGAATTCGATGGCGTGACGGTGCCAGCGCCTCAGGTTCACGCAACGATAATGGCAGCCTTGGCCTTTGCTTACGGTACGGTCACTACAACAAAGCAGTATATTGGCTAACGCCATCGCTCTACGTGGCCGCCTCATCGCCGCCTTCGAAGCCTCTTGTATCCAAGGCATTACAACAAGGCTTGGAAGACGCCACGGCGGTCTTACGCACGGTTCTCCTGCTAACTGTTCAGCACCTGTTAACCGTGCGGGTTAACCAGACTTGCCCGCTAACGTCGATAACACATTTGGCGCAAGAATCTGTGAAAGGACTTCAGGCTCGTTTTGGTCTGGCGTGTACCACAAGTAGAGAGGTACCCCTGAGCGGCCGTGTTGTTCCAAAAAAGCGGTGATAGCTGGGTCACCATTGGTCCAGTCACCTTTCATAGTGATCACATCCGCCTGCTCAAATGCTTGTTGCGTGCTGGCTATATCAATGGCTCGCTGTTCGTTCATATGGCAAGTGACGCACCAGTCTGCGGAAAAGTAGACAAAGATGGTTTGCTCCTGTTGCCGAAGTTCGGCCAAGCGGTCCGCGTCAAAGTCGAGTGTGCGTGTGGCGGGGGAATTTGCGGCTGCATTAATGGGCGCTTCGTGCCCTGCAAAAGAGCCCGGAACGAGGATGCTTCCCGTCAGCGCGAGTACGGCCGCGAGTCCTGCCGGCACCCAGCTCAAGCGCTTGCCATTGCGTTGGCGCAGGCCGGTGAACCAAAGTCCTATCGCCAGTAGTAAGATTAGAGCGAGGCTTGCAATCATGCCGTTATTGCTGAGCTGGCGGCCAAGCACCCAAGCTAACGCTAAAGCGGTTAGAAACATTGGGATGGCCATGATATGCCGAAAGGTTGCAAGCCAAGGGCCCGGCCGAGGAAGGCGGCGACGAAGCATTGGTATGAAACCAAGCAGCAAAAACGGTAAGGCAATGCCCAAGCCCAAGCCCACGAAAACCGTCAGTGCGGCAACCGTAGGGAGTACCAAGGCAGCGCCAAGCGCTGTGGCCATAAATGGGCCGGAGCAAGGTGTTGCGACAAAGGCGGCAAGTACGCCCGTCCAGAAAGCGCCGGACATGCCCTCCTGGCTAGCCAGTTTGGAGCCAGCATTGATGGAGCCTAGTTCAAAAAGGCCTGCCAGGTTAAAGCCAATCGCGGCAGTCAACAGCGTAAGCACCACAATGACCCGTGGGTCTTGCAACTGGAATGCCCAGCCAACGTGAGTACCGGCTGCGCGCAGAGCAATAATCGTTGCGCCCAGTATCAAGCAAACGAGGACCACACCGGCGGTATAGGCTAGCGCCTCACGCCGGGCTTCGCGTTGACCACCGGACAGGCGTGCAAGGCTAAGGACCTTAAGGCTGAGAATAGGGAAAACGCAGGGCATGATATTGAGCAGAACGCCGCCGAGGATGGCACCGAGAAATGCGGTCAGTAGTAATGTAGAACTACTTTGTACGCCAGCTGTGCTTGCGTTTGGCGTTGGCGCACCATCACTACGGCTAACCAATGCTAAACCGGTTCCATTGCCCAGTGACAGAAGTGCTTCGAACTCGTCAGGTGGATTGTCTGTCTGCCAGTATTTTGCCAACTGGGTTTCAATAATCAATGTGTCGCCTTCACGACTAAAAACCTGCTCAGACGCGGGATCAACCACATTGTCGGTGGCAACAAACAAGTGTGGATCGTTTAGTTCCACGCTGGTGGGCAAGGGGATGCTTAAACGCAGCTGGTTATCATCGGTCGTCACAAAGCTGGCTTGCGAACCGAGAGGCCTGGGAAGCTCGCGCCGCCATTCATCGAAGCGTGTTTTGCGCTCAGGCGTAATGTGGCCATCGCCTGCGACCAGCGTAGTGGCAAGCGATGCCTCCTCTGGAATGCAGGCATCAGCGCGACAAGCCAAGTAGTTGAAATCAACGCTAATAGGCAGAGAGGTCCCGGTGGGTACAGAGGCGTCTATTTTAATGGGCAGCAATAGTGCATAAGGGTGCTCGTAGACATGATTCATCAGATCGCCAGTCATTAGCGTCTGCGGTACTGGGTAAGCGGCATCGCCTACGCTGACACCTTCCGGCAATTGCCAATTGAACTGCGGTGGTAGGCCAATGCTACCCGGCTGTTTCCAATACCCATGCCAACCTGATTGCGGCTCCATGAAGACGGCTAAGGTGCTGGAGGAACCAGGTACCGGTTGATCTGTTTCCGCTACCAAAGTGCTCTTAATCAGTACTTCGCCCGAGATGCCGGGAAATTCCTGTGCAGCGCCGATCTGGGGAGTCAGCATTAACACCAGGCAGAAAAGGACAAAATAGCGATAAAGGAACGTGGGCATTGGCTATCAGCCCGCGTGAGGCGGGCTGCTCCAGTAAAGAAAGGGGGGCCGCGCTATGGCTTGAGCGGAGTGGCTTACGCTTATTGGCTGAGGCGCTCGACAGCTTCGCCTAATGCGGTGTCTTGTGGTCCAAGCTTGTCGGTTATCTTGCCGTCAGCATCAATTAACACAACGGTGGGTATCTGCTGAACGCCGAATGCACGGTGTATATCGCCCTCGGCGTCAAGCAACACCGGTATCGCCGTCTCGGTGGTATCAAGATAACTTTCGACATCGGACTCTTGGGTCCAAAGACCAGAAATAATGCCTACCCACTGTACGCTTTGGTCTTCGCTCAGTTGGTTGACGGTTTCGCGTACGCGGCGGCAGGCGGTGGAGGTTTCTGGCTGGCTCTCGGCAAGATAAGGCTCACACCACGTGGCAAAAAATACCACACCCAGTGGCTTGTCTGTCGTCTCCCGAGTCAGGTCGATGGTAGTGCCGTCACGCGTGGTGACATCCAGGTGAGTCACCGTATCGCCCACCGTTAAAGCGTTGGCGTCGATATCCTTGACGGCGGCTCCTTCGGTCGCTGCTGAGTTGGGATCAGCGGGTTCAAGCACTGCCTGTAGCGCCTGTTCCAAGGCTTGATCGTCACGATGACCAATGTGAGTGATGTGACCACTGCGATCAATCAGAACGTGCTGCGGGGTAACGCGTAGATTCAGCGCTTCGGCTAGCGTGCCGTCATCTACCGTGATGGGCATGGTCAGGCCCATTTCCTCGCGATAGACACGTGCGGACTCTTCGGTGTCAGCGTAGCCGGTATTCACGGCGATGACTTGGATATCATCACCATGCGCTTCTTGAAATGCCTGGAACCCGGGCATCTGCTGGCGGCAGGGCACGCACCAGGTTGCCCAGAACTTTATATACACGGGTTTTTCGCCATATAGCGCGCCTAGATCAATAGTCTCACCATCCAGCGTGGTAATGCTCAGCTCGGGGCCTGGCTGACCAATTAAGGACTCGCCAGCCGCTATGGCACGCTGTTCACCGTCGGCATCTTGATCATAGGCTTGATCGGCGTCTGGTTGCTCAGTGGTCTCGGTGGCGTGTGCCGAACCGAAGCAGCCGACCAACATGGCGAGCAGTATCGCCGCTGAACATTTCGTGTTTACTATACGCATTGATTTCATCCTTTTGGCAAATCGTTCTGAGCTAACGTAAAGAGCTAAGGTAAAGAGCTAACTCAAGAACCGGCATAAAGAACTAGCTCGAGAACTGGCACAAAGATTTAGAACGGTAAAAGTGTAGAGTAGATAGTGATTGTGAAAGGCTTCATGGTCTAAAAAAAGCACCAAGACTGATGGGTTTCTATGTACCATGGAGGGATGAGTAAACTTCGTTTTTCACTTAATCGCCAAGGCGAGCAATCTTTGTCAGAGCAGGTGCGTTCGAGCATTGCTGATGCCATTCGACAAGGGCATTTATATGAGGGCGCACGGCTGCCTTCATGGCGTGATCTTGCCACGCAACTGGGCGTTTCACGAGGCACTATTAAAACGGCTTATGATCGGCTGAGCGATGATCAGTTAGTCATCTCAAAAGGGGCCGCCGGTACGTTCGTTAGCGCCGTGCTACCCGCGGCACCAAAAGTGGTGGTTGAGGCCTCTCGGCTGCCACTGCCTGATCTCTATCAGGACCTGGAAAGCGCGCCCAGGCTTTTTCAAGTGGGGGTGCCTGCGCAAGATGGCTTTCCCTTTAAGCAGTGGTCGCGCATCATGCTGCGCGGTTCACGTCAGGCGGTGGCCGAGTCACTGCGTTACCCTGACCCACGCGGAGAGCAGACACTACGCAAGGAAATTGCTGCCTATCTGGCCGTGGCTCGCGGGCTGCTTTGCTCTGCAGACCAGATCATCATCACCAATGGATATGCGGGTGCGCTGGGCTTGGCATTGCACTTGTTGCGCCCGGATTCAAAGCGGGTGTGGGTTGAAGACCCTTGTTATCCACTCAATAGGCACGCTTTGTCTTTGGCAGGCTTTACCTCGGTTCCTGTTCCGGTCGATGACCAGGGGATTTGTGTGGAGCAAGGGATAGCGCTTGCTGCGGAGGCGCGGTTGGCGATTGTGACGCCAAGCCAACAAGCACCGCTGGGTATGCAGTTGTCGCTGGCTCGCCGCCAGGCGTTATTAGCATGGGCTAAAGAAAACGATAGCTGGATCATCGAAGATGACTATTTAAGTGAGCTGCAGTTAAGCGGCCAGGCAACGCCCGCACTGGCCTCGCTGGACCATGACGAAAGAGTGATTCACATGGGTACTTTCAGTAAAACCATCAGCCCACGATTGCGGCTTGGTTTTATGGTGATGCCTGCGAGGTTGTCGGAGCGCGCGGGAGATACGGCCGCTGCATTGTCACCCGCGTCTGCACTGCCTAGCCAGCTGGCCGTTGCGGAGTTTTTGCGCGACGGACATTACTTGCGCCATATTCGGCGTATGAAGCGTTTGTATATACAGCGCCGGAATGCGCTGCTTGCACTCATGGACAGCACGGTTTCAGTCAATCATATGGCGGGCTTGTCGCTGTTGCTCCCCTTGGCTGATGACACTGACGATGTTGGCATTGCCGAAGCGGCAGCGGCCTTTAACCTGGCACCGGCGCCGTTGTCTCCCTGGTACGCCACGCAAGCCAATGCGCGAAAAGGATTGCTCTTAGGCGTCACTAATCTATCGAGCCCTGCGCTTGAAGAAGGCTATCAACCGTTGGCGGCACTGATTGCTCGTCATCGCCAATAGTGTGCCTGCAGTTGAAAAACCACTCTTATTGAACGTCGGCTTCACCAGGTCGCTTGCTGCGTGTTCTTATCTTAATATATGCTTTATATACGTTTCATATATCAAGGCATTCCATGGGTATCGTAAAAATCAACGACCAACTACACGAAGATATTCGTAAAGCCAGCTCGGTCATGGTGCGTTCGATCAACGCACAGGCGGAGTATTGGATTAAAGTGGGCATGCTGGCAGAGGCTAATCCAGGCATGACCTTCACCGACATTATGCGCGAGCAGATGCAACAGGCAGACATTGAAGTAAGGCAGGTGATCGGTGGATAACGTACCGCTGAAAAGTGCAGAAGAGTTGACGCTGATGCGCGAAGCAGGGCGCTTGCTGGCGCAGGTGTTTGGTTATCTTGATACGTTAATTGAGCCGGGTGTCACCACCATGCAGATCAACGATTGGGCCGAGCGTTATATCGTTGATGAGCTAAAGGCTCGCCCGGCCAGCAAAGGGCAATACGATTATCAATATGTGCTGAATGCGTCTGTGAACCAGGTGGTGTGTCATGGCGTTCCCTCTGAGACACTCACGCTAAAATCAGGCGATATCGTTAACATTGATATCACGCTTGAGAAGAACGGCTATATTGCCGATTCAAGCAAGATGTACATGTTGGGTGAGGTAAAGCCTATTGCCAAGCGCCTGGTCGATAAAACCTATGAGGCGCTGTGGAAGGGCATCCACGCGGTTAAACCGGGGGCAACACTGGGTGATGTAGGCCATGCGATCCAGCGGCATGCGGAACAGAACGGCTACTCGGTGGTGCGTGAATATTGCGGCCACGGCATCGGCCAGGAAATGCATGAAGAGCCGGAAGTCGTGCACTACGGAAAGCCAGGGCACGGCGTGGTGTTGAAAGAGGGCATGGTATTCACCATCGAACCCATGATTAACCAAGGCAAAGCCAAGGTAAAAATCAAAAAAGATGGCTGGACCGTCGTGACTAGCGACAAGTCGTTATCCGCGCAGTGGGAGCATACGGTGGCAGTGACGGCCGAGGGTGTTGAGGTGCTTACTTTGCGCGGTGAAGAGCGTGTTTAATCTTTGACTAGTTAGGCGATTCAAGGTGACCTATGACAAGTCATCTGAAAACTAGCCGGGCGGACGTGAAACAGGCTTTTGAGAGACAGTGGTATTAAAACTCCATGCCGTCGCTAGAAAGTAACGGCGTGGTTATTGTGAGCTCGGCTAGCGCTTACAAATACTCCAGCACATCAAAGTGATCGCACCCCGGCAGCTCAATTAGCTCTGCTTGAACGTTGGCTGCGCGTAGCAGCGCTATAAAATTGTGTCCCTGCTGATGAAACGCGGGCGGGTCTTTTTCGGCAATCACAACCTGGCAGGTGGGCAGCGCGGTCAGCTCGCCAAACTGAGGGCTAAGTGCGCGTGCCTGTGATTTGGTCAGCTTTAGAGGGTCGTTAACGTAGGTTTCTACCAGCGGTGTAAGGTCATAAACACCGCTGACCAGCACCAGCTTATCAATAGGAACCCTGCCGCTAACGGCTACCCAGTAAGCCAGTTGGGCGCCCGCGCTATGGCCTCCCAGGGTGATGGACCACACACCGCCGCTTTCTTCCAGCGCGTGGTAGGCCGCTTCTAGCCCCTGAATGCACTGAGTCATCATGTTTTCAATGGTGTGGGTTGGGGCTAAGCCATAGCCAATTGAGGCGAAGGCCATTCCCCGTGCCAGATAGCGCTCGGCCAGAAAATCCGTGGCAGTGTGGTCAAGCTCCTGCCAGTAGCCACCGTGAATGAATACCACCAAAGGCCACGGGCCTTCTCCCGGCGGAATAAACAGGTTAAGGCACGCCGCCGGGTGGTCGCCATAGGCGACTGTTATCGGTGGGTGGCGGTCCCTTAGCGTGCGTCCGGCATCCGCCTGACGTGTAAGAGTGGATTCAAACTCTGACGCAAAATGGCTCGGTGAGTAGGCCAAGTCCGGCGTTAGCTCTGTCATGCGTGCTCTCTATCAGGTAACGGCGCTAAGCACGTGAAATTCAGGATTTTGATACTCGCCGCTTTCGACTACCTCGCGGAAGTACTGCGCGGCCTGCCACACATCTTCGTAGCTTAAATAGAGCGGGGTGAAGCCGAAGCGCATTAAGCCCGGCTCCCGATAATCACCAATCACGCCACGCGCGATCAGCGCTTGTACAATGGCATAACCGTTTTGGGCATCTACCAGTGATACCTGGCTGCCACGCTGGTCGGCTGCCGGGGTAATGTCCTCGATACCGTGGGCTTCAAAAATATCTGCCAGGCACTCGCGGAATAGATTGCTCATGGCCAGGCTTTTTTCACGCACGGCCTGCATATCGACGTCAGCCCAGATAGCTAAAGACGCTTCAAGGGCGGCGTAAATAATCGCCGAGTGTGTGCCGGTACGAAAACGCGAGATGTCATCGGCGGGTGCGTAGTCGGCCTGAAAGGCGAAAGGTGAGGTATGGCCATGCCAGCCCGAGAGCGGTTGCCACGTGCTGTCCAGGTGGTCGCGGTGCACGTAAAGAAAAGCGGGCGCACCAGGGCCGCCGTTCAGGTATTTATAAGTACAACCTACAGCATAGCGTGCGCCCACGCCGTTAAGATCGACAGGTAGCGCGCCAGCAGAGTGGGCTAAATCCCAAATGACCTCGGCGCCATGTTCATGAACCAGTTGAGTAGTGGCCGCCATGTCGCGCAGTTTGCCCGTGCGATAGTTGACCTGACTAAGCACCACCACGGCCATGCCTTCCAGGTGCGCAGCAAGGTCGTCACCTTCGGGCATAAAGCGATGTTCACAACCGCTAACCCGGCAGTAGCCTTGGGCAATGTAGCCGTCAGTGGGGAAGTTGCCGCCTTCACTGAGTACCGTGCGGCAATCATCCTGGCGCTTGTCGAGGATATAGCCCAACAGTTTGAAAATATTGAGCGTGATGTTATCCGTGACCACCACTTCACCGTGCTGAGCGCCAATCACCGGGGCGAGCAGGTTTCCCAGACGTTCGGGCGCATCAAACCAGCCCTGGTTCCAGCCTTTAATCAGTTGGGTACGCCACTGCTCCATAGTGTCATCAACCGCTTGCTTGGCCGCGACCAGTTGCGCACCAAGCGAGTTGCCATCCAGGTAGAGAACACCTTCTGGCAGGGAAAAGTGGCGTTTAAAATCTGCCAGTGGGTCTTGGCGGTCCAGCTCACGAACGGTATCCAGGCTCACGCGCATATCGGTACTCCAGCAAAAAATGTCGTCACACAGGTGAAAATTGGGGTAAGGCTTATTGGGCGCTTGCCGTTAAATAGATGTCCTTACGCTCCAAAGTTCCGGGAAGAACTGCAGGTCGAGTGCCTTGACCAGGTAGCTCACGCCCGACGAGCCACCGGTGCCACGTCGATAGCCAATAATGCGCTCCACCGTTTTCATGTGGTTAAAGCGCCAGCGCTGGAAGTTGAACTCGACATCCACCAGCTTTTCGGCCAGTTCGTATAGGTCCCAATACTTTTCACTGTTGCGATAGATCTCCATCCACACCGCTTCGACGTCGCTACTCGCGGTGTAGGGAATGCTCCAGTCACGATGGGTGATGTTGTCTGGAATATCAAAACCCCGGCGGGCCAGTAGCTGCAGCGAGACGTCATAAAGGCTGGGCGAATTAAGCGCATGCTGGAGTTTTTGGTAGTGCTTGGGCTTTGAACGGTGTGCTTCGATCAATTTGGCGTTTTTGTTACCCAGCAAAAACTCAATTTCTCGGTACTGATAGGATTGAAAGCCCGAGCTTTGCCCAAGGCTGTCCCGAAAGCTCAAGTAATCGGCGGGCGTCATCGTTACCAGCACTTCCCAGGCGTTGATGAGCTGTTCCTGGATGCGAGAGACGCGTGAGAGCATTTTGAACGCAGGGCTCAGGTTGTCATCGGCAATATGCCTGGCCGCTGCGTGGGCTTCGTGCAAGCAGAGCTTGATCCATAGCTCCGACACCTGATGAATCATGATAAAGAGTAGTTCATCGTGCTCTTCAGAGGCCGGGTTCTGGCAAGCCAGCAAGGGCTCAAGGTCAAGGTATTGGCCGTAGCTGATATCCTGGTCCCAGTGGATGGCTTCGTTATCAACGCTGTTCTTTTTTGGAGTTTCCATCACTTAATATGCCTTTGCCGCGTCATGAGTGGTTAGCGCTTGTGCTTGAGGTTCGCCTAAATCCCAGAAGATCCCGGCGGCTAGTTTTAGCCCTTGCTCGACAATGGTTTCCAGCAAGTGCTCATCGGGGGCATGCTGATTGCATGACGGGTAGGAGTGGGGCAGCCAAACGGTGGGCAGATTAAGCACGTCTGAAAAGCAGTGATTGGGAATCGTGCCGCCCAGGTTGGGTAAAATATGGGGCGCTTCATTCAGGCTGTTCTCGGCCGATTGAGCAACAAAATTTACCCACGGGTGATTGGGGTCCAACCGAGTCGCCGCGTAGCCGCCTAAAAACGTCAGCTGGATATCGTTAAAGCCATGGGCATCCAGGTGCTGGCGCAGGTTACTCTCCACCGCTTGCCAGTCGGTGCCTTTTACAAAGCGCAGCTGTAGTACCGCTTCCGCGTGCTCTGGAATCGCGCCGACAGGCTTGTCGGTTCTACCCGCACTTAAGCCAAGAATTTCTAACGTATTGGCCCCGTATAAACGCTCGCCATCCGCCAGGGCTTCTTCACCCCACGCTGGGTTAATCGTGGGGTCGGAGGCACCGCCGCCTACCGGCAAGTCGCGCACTAACCGGGAGACGTCTTCTGTCATCGACGGCGCCTTGAGGAAATCCGCCAGAATTTTGCCGCTCGGGGAAAGTAGCGTGGCGAGCGCATTACACAGCACAACCGCCGGGTTGGTAATAACACCTCCCCAGTTGCCGGAATGGCGGCCGCCATTGCCGGTGTTAAGTGACAGTTTGAGCTGAACAACGCCGCGAGAACCCAAAAAGAGGGTGGGCATGTCGTGGCGGATTCTGGGGCCATCAGAGGCCAGAAAAAGGTCGGATTTAAGCGCTTGCTGATAGGCAGCACAGGCCTCTTCCAGCCCTGGTGAGCCTATCTCCTCGCTCATTTCAAACAGCATTTTTACGTTGTAGCCTAACCGACCCTTACGAGCGTTAATCACAGCTTCCAGCGCGGTTAAATTGACACTGTGCTGGCCCTTGTTATCGGCGGTGCCGCGGCCATAAACACGGTCTTCTTTAAAGGTTAGCGCCCACGGGTCAATACCGTTTGCCCATTGCTCTTCCTGGCCATCGGTAACGTCACCATGGCCATAAAGCAGCAGCGTGGAGTAGGCGGGGTCCTCAATGCGCTCCCCAATCAGCAGGGGAGGAAAGCCGGGTTTCGGGTTCTCGATAATCTGGCAGGTGAAGCCCAGCCTTGAAAGCAGCGGGCCAATTTCTTGTTCAAGGTACGCGTTGAGTGTATCGGCACAGGCGGGGTCCTGGCTGACCGTGCGCATGGCAATACGTTTTGCCAGCGTCTTATAAAAATTACCGTTTGAAAGCTCATCACTCGCTAGCTGAATCGCCTGTTCCCGTTTTGAACGCTGCGGTGTTGTCATGGCGTGCCTTTTTATCATTGGGCTTTTAGTGGTCGTTGAAGTGAGCCTAGCCCTTGCTCTTGTTTGCAGCAATCATTAAGATTTCAAACTACCTTTCTAACTATTAGAAATCATCGGTAGATGTTTGAACCGCCGCCGATAGTGCTTTCACCTGCTAATAGGCAGGTCGTTAATGAGGCCGTTATGCAGGATCTCCACTTGCGCTACTTTCAAAGCGTTGCGAAAACGGGCTCGTTGTCCGCTGCCGCTGAAGAGTTGCACGTTGCTGTTTCAGCGGTTAGCCGCCAAATCACCAACCTTGAGCAGCGCCTGGATATCAAACTGTTCAACCGTCAGCCGCGAGGTATGCAGTTAACCGAAGCAGGCAAACTGCTGAACGCCTATGCACTGCGTAACCAGTTAGAAGTTAATAGCGTTATCGATGAGATGCAGGATGCAATGACACGCCAACGCCAAACCATTGTGGTGGCTTGCCCTGATGGCATGGCGTGGCACTTTCTTCCCAGTGTTATTTCGCGCTTTATTACTCAGCATCCTGATATTCGGTTTGATCTGCAGATGGCCGATTCAGCGCGTGCTTCTGAATTGGTAAAAGAAGGCAGTGCTGATATCGCCTTAACCTTTAGCCTCTCGCCGGATATTGGCGTAAAGGTGGTTTCAAGCCATAACGCCGCAATTAGTGCCCTTATGTCGAGTGAGCACCCATTGGCCGTTAATGACGTTTTGTATGTAAAGGATTTATGCGACTACCCGCTTACCATGTCGCTTAATGGCTCGACAATGCGCTATCTGTTTGATGTCGCCTGTAGCTTGTCCGGTATTAAGGTATTCCCAAGTTTCTCCTGCGATTCACTGGGCGCGACCTATACCATGGTCAGCGAGCATCCCAATATGATCGGGTTGTGTAGTGCCGTGGCGGTAAGCGGTAAAATGCACAAGGATGGGCTGGTTTTAAAGCCGCTACACGAGCCCCAGCTTTCTCAGCGAAGCCTTCAGGTACAGGTGATGGCTGAACGCTACCTGCCTGCTCATATCGAGGCGTTTTTAGTTGTTCTGGAAGAGAAGCTGACGGCCGTTGACTGTTAAGCGCAGGCCCGTTAGATGCCAAGCCACCCATAATGGGCGGCTTGGAAGCGAACCTGTTTAAAACGGACCGTAGTTAATCGCAACGGCAACCCCAACAAACGCGCCGCCGATGACAATCCAAATCAATACCAGTGGAAGCACGAATTTGAACCACTCCACGTAAGAAACGCGGGCGATCGCCAGGCATGCCATCAAGGTGCCAGAAAGCGGAGTAATAATATTGGTAACGGCATCGCCCAGCTTGAAGGTGATGAAGGTCGACTGGCGGGTGACTTCCAGCATATCGCCAATCGGAACCATAATTGGCATCACGATAGCGGCTTGGCCGGTACCCGAAGTAATCAATCCGTTAAATACCAGGTTAAACACGTATAAAAGCTCCATGGCGACAATCTTGCCATGGCCATCTAAAGAGCTTGCGACGCTATGCACGAGGGTGTCGATGAGCTGTGCTTGTCTAAGCAACACGATGACAGCGGCGGCGACACCCACCACCAATGCACCGTACATGACTTCGCTTGCGCCATTCATCAGGCGTTTTACAAAATCGTTGGGAGACATTCTGCCGATCAGTGCCGTGGCGATCCCCACCATTAAAAACGTGGCAGAGAGTTCAGTGATTCCCCATCCGAAGTTAAAACCGCCGTACAGGAAAAACACAAAGGAAGCGGCAAATATCAGCAGCACTAACTTATGAGAAAAGGTAAAGGGCGGCAGGGCGCCAGGCTCATGTGTGGCTTCGGTGTTATCAAAGGCGTCTGCTCCCATCACGCTATGAGCCGGGTTCTGCTTGATACGTTTGGCATAGCGGCAGATGTACACCGTGGTAACGGCCAAAAAGACAATAAAGATAACGCCACGGTATATAAATCCGGAAAACAGCGGTAACTCGGCAATGGTTTGCCCGGCAACGGTAACGGTCGGGTCAAAAACGCCTGCACCGAAGCCTGCGTAGGAGCCTAAAAAGATAATGGCCACGCCTACAACGGGGTCAAGCTTCATTGAGCGGGCAAGAAACAGTCCGATAGGAATAAAGGCAATGGCCAGGTTGGCACCTACCCCAACCGATGCAAGCGTTGAAAACGTAGCGCAAAAGATAAAAATAAGAACGTTTCGACGACCATTGGCCTTGCTAATGAGTTGGTGAATACCTGCGCTGATGGCGCCTGTTGACTCAATCACCTTGAGCACGCCGCCGACCATCATGATTAAGAAGATCAGCGGAGCCGCCGCCACCAGGCCTTTTTGAATAGCGGTAAACAGGTCCATTACGTTCAGGGGCGCTGCTGTAATGTACTGAAAGCTATCGGTGGCGACCTGCGTCAGGCCATTGTTGTTGGTTCTTTCGTAGCTTCCTGCGGGGATTATATAAGAGGCGAGCAGTACCAGTACCATAAAGCTAAACAGGATGATGAACACATCCGGCATAGGGCGTTTTTTCTTCATTGTTTGTGCCTTTTCTGGCGCGCCTTTACTCAGCTTCGTTGTCATATTCGTCTTCGCGGTCAGAGGGTTATCGTTTTATTGGTGGCGCTACTCTAGGCAGTATGTGCGACTCAAACGCTCAACGACAAGTAAACCGTGTGCATGGCCGAGGGGGTAGGTAGGCCGAAGCGGTTTAGTGTGAGGCGTAGCATCGGGTGGTGACGTTTGTGTACTTCCACGAAATAGGTTAGGTAGAAGGTCCATAGCGCCTGGTTCGCAGGTGGTGAAAGGGCCACCTTTAGTGTTGTTTGAAATCAACCTACCAAGGAAGCCCATGGCTAACAATTGTGCATTTATCAAATGTGTTTTCTATTTTAGGCAAGCACGCTTGGCAGTCAGAAGGAAGCATCCGAGCAACCCAATAAAGCCGCTAAACGGTCGATTAAAAATGCCCGCTCAACGATGTTTTATACTGCCATGGATAACAGGTTTACAGGCCATATCGTGCAATTTTACGCATTAACAGCGCATAGCCAAGCGGCCTGCTACTGTCTATATAGAAAAGGTGGGGTTTAGGGTTCGCTCTATTAAGCATGAATAGACGGTGTTACGTATCTAACGGAGGATCATATGCAATCCAACATTGAGCACCGGGGTAGCTGTCTCTGCGGTGAAGTGCAGCTTTTAACTCATTTAGACAGTCATCATGTAGCGGTTTGCCACTGCAGCCTTTGTAGAAAGTGGGGTGGAGGGCCGCTGTTTGCGGTTGAGTCCCAAAACGAGGTGGATTTCCAGGGGGCTGAGCATATTGCTATCTTCAGCTCCTCAGAGTGGGCCGAACGCGGTTTCTGCAAGCAGTGTGGGACGCATCTGTTTTATCGGTTAAAAGAGGGCGGGCACTATGCTATCCCTGTGGGGCTTCTGGAGGATAACGGCCAGTGGCAGCTTGAGGAGCAGATATTTATTGAGCAAAAACCAGCGTTTTACTCGTTTTCTCAAGCCACCAGAGACTTAACCGGCGAGGAGGTTTTTGCTCAGCATACTGGCAATTAAGAGGTTTCGTGGCCACTGCAAACACTGGCTACCTCCTCTGCCTATGCTTCACTTGGGAGAGATATGGCTCCTTCACTACTTCTGCTCATGGCGGATGCGATATTAGTCGTTCATGTGCTGTTTGTTGTCTTTGTCGTCTTCGGGTTGCTGGCTATTTATGCCGGTTATTTTTTAAGGTGGCGATGGGTGCGAAATAAGAAATTTCGTATTTTGCATTTGTCCGCTATTGGGTATGTAGTGGTGCAGTCCTGGTTGGGCGCGGTTTGCCCGCTTACTACGTGGGAAATGGCCTTGAGAGAAGAGGCCGGCACAGCAACCTATACGGGGTCCTTCATTCAGTACTGGTTGCAAAGCCTGCTTTACTACACGGCGCCGGAGTGGGTGTTTGTGCTGCTTTATACGGTTTTTGGTAGCTTGGTGTTATGCAGCTGGTTTTTAGTGCGGCCAAACCAACAGAAAGGAAGCGATGATGGCTAATAAATCTAAAAGCAACGGAAGCGAAAGCAACCCCTCTGGCAAGAGTGAATCATTAGCCACAATTTCGTGCGGTGCTGAACAGCTGCTTGTGGCTGCTCTTGAGCGAGGCGTTAATTGTCTTGAAACCGGGCGTTTTCTTATCAGTTATCGTGAAGGGCGAATGGAAGAGGGCATTAAGTCTCTCAAGGCTCAGAAGTTTCGAGTGGCCGACGCGCGTGACTTTGCTGACCAAGCCGTCAGTTTGGAAGACGTCGGTGATGCGGAGGTTGTGGTGTTCCCAGAGCTTGGGGTTGCGCTTGTTGGTAGTGACGCTTTACAGCTGCATGGGATGAGTCTCAAAGACCCTATTTCAGCCGATAGTCCAATAGAAATTATTGAGCCAGAGTATTTTGCCTTTTCCGAAAATTCAGAGTATCTGCGAGGCTTTTTGCGGGCCGCGAGTACGATTGCTCGCGATCTTGGTGCTGATGTTGATCTGGATGAAGCCCAAGATAAGCGTGAGCCAGGCAAGCCAGAAACGACCTGGGGATTGATTCAATGCAATGTGTTGCAAAGCCGGTGGAGTGGGGCTGGGATTAAAGTGGCCGTGCTGGATACCGGGATGGACCTTGGCCATCCTGACTTTGTAGGTAGAGAGTTTATTAGCTGCTCATTCGTAGGAGAGCCGGTTCAAGATATCAATGGTCACGGAACACACTGTATCGGCACGGCTTGCGGCCCCAGGATGCCTTTCGAAAACGCTCCTCGCTACGGTATCGCATCCGATTCACAGGTGCTTGTTGGAAAGGTGCTCACCAACTCGGGTAGCAGTACGGGGGCGGGAGTACTTGCGGGAATGAATTGGGCGATCGCCAATCGATGTGACGTCATTTCGATGTCGCTGGGCAGTCAAAGTCCTGTGCAAGCTGCCTACACCCACGCGGGTGCTGCGGCTCTGCGTAAAGGGTGCCTGATTATTGCTGCCGCAGGAAACTCTTCTGCCCATACGGGAGCGCCTGCCAACTCACCTACTATCATGTCGGTTGCATCTATTGACGCCAACTTAAAGCCTTCGAGCTTTTCTAACGCAGGCAAAATCGAAATTGCCGCGCCGGGTGGCGACATTTTTTCGTCCTGGCCCCGGCCGGTACACCATAAAACGATTAGCGGAACCAGTATGGCGACGCCCCACGTTGCAGGCTGCGCCGCCCTTTGGGCTGAGTCAGATGCCTCGCTGCGCGGTATGAAACTCTGGCAACGGCTGTTGGATTCTGCAAAGCCTTTACCATCTTCTGGTTCCCGTGTTGGGGCCGGATTGGTACAGGCACCTTAGTTGAGGATGATCGATGCCGACAATAGCGCTTTGGATAATCACGATTTCTGAAGATCAATCGATCAATGAAATAGCTTCGCGCCTTAGTGACGAAGGGCTCACCATCAGAGAGGTGTTTGAGGAGATTGGGTGCATCACCGGGGCGGCAGATGACGTTACCGTTGAGCGGCTTAAAAAGGTCAACGGAGTGGTGGATATTGCCCCTGATATGCAGCTCGATATAGGCCCGCCAGGTGCTGATAAGACTTGGTGATTCCTCAGCAATCATCTTGGGAGGAGCTGTTAAAGGAGAGTGGGTGCGCCGCATTACAATGTCATACCCATCATTGGCTGTTTCGTTTTGATTGGAGAAGTGTCATGGCAACACCAGCAAAGAATACGGTTTGTCTTTGGTTCGATGGTCGCGCAGAAGAAGCCGCGCGCTTTTATGCAGATACCTTTCCTGATTCGTTTGTTAGCGCTGTTCACCGCGCGCCGGGAGACTTTCCATCCGGTAAGGAAGGGGATGTGTTGACCGTTGAGTTTACCGTGCTGGGCATTCCATGCCTGGGGCTTAACGGTGGGCTTGGGGTTACGCATAGCGAAGCGTTTTCCTTTCAGGTCTCAACCAATGATCAGGCCGAAACGGACCGCTATTGGAACGCGATAGTGGGTAATGGCGGGCAAGAAAGCGCGTGTGGTTGGTGTAAAGATAAATGGGGCGTGTCTTGGCAGGTAACGCCTGTGGCGCTGATTGAAGCAATCACTGCCTCGGACCCTGCCGCTGCAAAACGCGCGTTTGCAGCGATGATGCAGATGAAAAAAATCGATATTGCCACCATTGAGGCAGCACGTAACGGTTGAATTAGATAAAAGATGTTCACTCATCGCGCGTTAACGACAGGGCTGAAGCAATGGAGTCAGTGAGTAATATTGTTATTTCTGAATTTTCTGATTTTAATGACCTAAGTGAATTTATTATTGTAGTGACTCGATTGCTAATGGCTGCTTTTCTCGGTGGCCTCTTGGGGCTTGAGCGTGAACAGAGCGGTAAGCCAGCTGGAATACGTACCCACATGCTTGTGTGCATGGGGGCGGCGTTATTTATATTAATCCCGCAGCAAGCAGGCATTTCAGATGCGGAGATGAGCCGGGTCATTCAAGGTGTTATTAGCGGCATTGGTTTTTTATGTGCTGGAAGTATTATCACCCGTAAGAATGATCTATTTGCTACCGGGCTTACCACGGCGGCTGGCATTTGGTTTACAGCAGCTATAGGTGTCGCCGTTGGTCTTGGGCGTGAGCAAACGGCCGTTTTGTGTACCGTGCTGGCCTGGACAGTGCTGTACGTGGTGCCTTTCTTCTCACGCGCAATAACCAAGAAAAGGCCTGTATCTTCAGGATCGAAAGAAGATGATTCTGGTAACAAATAAGCGTGAGACGCACCCCGTTAATTTGCGGCATTCATGGCCTTATGGACCTTCATAAGCTGAACAAACGCAAGGGACGAAAAAGACACGGCTCGATCCTCTGAAACGCTTAGGAGGCAGCGAGAAATTCCGGACAAACCGGTGAACCAATGATGGTTGAAAAGAGGCTAATCTGACATTTTATGGCTGAAATTATCACTATCCTTCTTTTATCATTAATGGCAGGTGCCGCAATGCCCATCGGGGCATTATTAGCTAAGTTTGACCTGGTTCATCCCTCCCTTTTAGGGGATTCCTGGCGACATTTCATTATTGCTTTTGGTGGTGGAGCGCTAATGTCAGCGGTCGCTCTGGTATTGGTACCTGAAGGTGCTAGTAAGTTACCGCTTGTACCGGCCGCCTTGTGTTTTGCTGCTGGTGGGGTATGTTTTTACTTCCTTGATGCCTACTTAAAAAAACTCAATAGCTCGGTAGGCCAACTGGTGGCAATGTTGTCTGATTTTATCCCTGAAGCGATTGCCTTGGGTGCTGCCTTTGCAGCAGGCGAAGCCACAGGGTTGCTGCTTGCACTATTAATGATTTTACAAAATCTGCCCGAGGGTTTTAACGCTTACGAAGAGCTGAGCAATAATAATACTCAACTATCTTCCAATAAAATCATACTGGCATTTAGCGGTTTGGCATTAGTGGGGCCCATCTCAGCAGCAACCGGCTATTACGTATTGGCACAGTACGATGTGTTAATGGGAGCGCTAATGCTATTTGCGAGTGCAGGTATTTTGTACCTTGTTTTTCAGGATATTGCCCCTGGGTCCAAGCTCGAACAACATGGAATGCCGGCAATCGGTGCTGTCGCTGGGTTTCTGCTTGGGTTGATGGGTAACATGGTACTTCTTGCTTCCTGATGGCAAATAACCGCAAGCAGCGCAATGTATATGACTATGCGGTTTAATGGCGAAGAATAAGAGTCTTCGCCTCGCTTTTTCTTTCTTTAATAGCTAGCCATGAACTGAATTAACAGTGGGTTTTTATTCTTAAATACAGGATAATTAATAATCATTTTTATTAAGGATAGTGATATGCCCGCAACTTCCAAGACGTTAATTTTGACCGCTGCTGGTGTTGTAGTGCTCGGGGCAGGGGGATATATAGGCGCCCAAGCGGTGGTGGGTAATGAGGTGGAAAAAGCGCTAGCCCAAACCTTTGCGCAGTTGGATGATTCTGTTTCCTGGTATGCAAGCGACGTAACGATTGATAAATCGTTGTTCAATACAACGGCGACGGCAACGATCGGTATGGAAGGTGTTGAAAACGCCAATGCCCAGGTAAATCTGCTGGTGGATCACGGCATTATCAATAGCCCGATTACCGGCACGATTCATCCCAACGAGCAGTTTCTAAGCGGGGATATCGACGTTGATCTGGTCGCTACTCGCAGCGCCGTCACGGGGCAGTTGACGGCCGGTTCGTTAAGCGGTGTTGAGTTTGACGGCACTCTGCACGACCTGGTAGTGGATCTTGATCTTGAAGATGAAGACGTTTGGAAGGTAGACGGCCAGGCACGTGAAATTGTTGTCAATGACGAGAACGACTCGTTTCGGATTGTCTCGCCACGCTTTGAAAATAGCTCACAGGAAGCGTCTAGCCTGATACATCAACGCTTGGAAATACCCAAAATTGAGTTTTTGGCGGAGGGCGTCAATGTTTATATAGATGGCATTGAGCTTGAGGCCGAGTCTGAATCCGTAGGTGATAGCCAAATCGTCAATT
Source organism: Halomonas sp. 111 (assembly GCF_052379685.1). NCBI lineage: Bacteria > Pseudomonadati > Pseudomonadota > Gammaproteobacteria > Oceanospirillales > Halomonadaceae > Halomonas > Halomonas sp. 111. The sequence continues at coordinate 3,954 of NZ_JBQSYV010000029.1, read as the reverse complement.
CAGGCGGCCGTTTTAAGATAGCCGATATCGGCGCCGACGGCACCTCAATGGGCAGCCTGTCACTTGATATCGATGCCAAGAACTGGGATATGTCAGCATTTCAGGCGCTTCAGGAAGCCTATACACCGTTGGAAGTCATGCGTGCAGAGTATGAAGAGACCGGTGTACGCGGCGATGAGCAGGAGGAGCGTGAACTACTGATCCAGTCTATCGAACGAGGCTATGATGTTCTGATTGCGAGTCCCTCAATGGCGTTCCAACCGCTGGAAGCGCACGTTACGCTGCCCATGCTGGGTATCGATTTTAATCCCCGCATTACGGCGGATATCCGCTTTGATGGTGAAGAACTTTCCAAGGAGGCGCTATACAGCGCTTTATGGGATAACCGTTTGCCGTTACCCGAGCAGCTTCAGGCATCGCAAGATAGGATGAGCACACCGGAGGCGCAAGAGTACCTCCAAAACCGCTTGAGCCTGGATATTGGCGTAACGACACCTCCCCAGATGGTACTTTCACTCATTCCCATGCCTTATGCTCTGTTAATCGATCCGGACTTTGAAGAGCAGACGCTGACCTGGCAAGACGGCGTCCTGACGGTTAATGGTGAAGAAGTGATGTAAGCAAGGCTTGTATCATAAGCACTACGCCATATGGAGTGGCGTAGTGTTAAATCAAAGGTATTAAGATCACTGCACTAAACAAATTTGTACCGTATTGAAACTTTCGGTCAATGGAAAACATCCTTATCAGGTGATAACGCAGTGGTTGAACCCCGCTACCATGCAAGTACATGTGTTTAAAAGCCAGAATATCTGGTTTGATCCCTCGCCTTATATCAATACGGATACGATTGCTGTCTTTATCGAGCAGAATGATCCCCAGAAATATCACATGGATATAGAGTTTTTGCCTAAACTCGCCAAGTAAAGCCGTCAGGCCGTGATACGTAATAGTTTTTTTATTAACCACAGGAAGGATTAATTATGGTTTTAACTATCATTATCGTAGCGATAATAGCGGTTATCGCATTTTACCTTATCGGTGTGTACAACCGACTTGTCTCACTGCGAAACCGTTTTCAAAACGCCTTTGCTCAAATTGAAGTGCAGCTAAAGCGCCGTCACGACTTGATACCTAACCTGGTCGAAACCGCCAAAGGGTATCTCAGCCACGAGCGCGAAACGCTTCAGTCGGTGATTGAAGCGCGCAATTCAGCGGCGGCGGGGCTCAAAGCGGCGGCTGCCAACCCAGGGAGCGCCAAAGCGATGGCCGAATTGGGCGGGGCAGAAGGTGCGCTAAGCCAGGCGATGGGGCGGCTTAATGTGGTGATGGAAGCTTACCCGGACCTCAAGGCCTCTGAAAACATGCAGCAGCTCTCTGAAGAGCTTACCAGTACTGAAAACAAGGTCGCTTTTGCCCGCCAGGCGTTCAACGACGCTGTCATGCAATACAACACTTACCGCCAGAGCTTCCCTCCGGTGGCCGTGGCTGGCCTGTTGGGGCATGGCGAGGACGCTTCCTTCCTGGAGTTCGAGGACAGCGCCCAGATTCAGTCAGCGCCTAAAATATCGTTTTGAAGCGTTCTTGAACCGACAAGGATAGGTGTGCATGGATTTCTTTACGGCTCAGGACAACGCCCGGCGTAAAACCGGGCAACTGGTTGTTTTATTGATAGCGGCGGTAATCGCCCTGATAGCGGTCACCACTGTCGTGATCGCAATCGTCGTGCATTTCATGAGAGATGACCGAGGCAGCGTGACAGCGAATAACCTGTTGGCTGCGCTATCCCCAGAACTGATAGCCGTGGTTGCGCTTGGCGTGGTGGCGTTAGTGGGTCTCGGCGGGCTTTTCAAGCGCTCTCAGCTACGTCGTGGCGGCGGTAAAGTAGTGGCCGAGGCGCTGGGCGGACGAGAAATCAGCCCCAGCACCGAAAACGCTAACGAGCGCCGTATTCTCAACGTGGTGGAAGAAATGGCAATTGCCTCGGGCACGCCGGTTCCACCGGTTTATCTGCTTCAGGAAGCGGGTATTAACGCTTTCGCCGCCGGGTATGATACCAGCGATGCCGTGATCGGGATCACCCAAGGGGCGATCAATCACCTCAACCGCGAGGAACTACAAGGTGTGGTTGCCCATGAGTTCAGCCACATTCTGCATGGCGATATGCGCTTGAATATGCGTTTGATCAGCGTACTTCACGGTGTGCTTCTGATCGGCCTGTTAGGCTATATTCTGCTGCGCAGTACGACGTCGCGTGGTCGAGCTGTGCGGCGCAACAATTCAAATGGCAAAGGCGCTGTCGTCGTACTTGCCCTTGGCGTTGCCTTGGCCGTCATTGGCTATGCGGGCACGTTTTTTGGCAACTGGATCAAGGCGGCAGTTAGCCGTCAGCGAGAATACCTGGCCGACGCCTCCGCCGTTCAATATACGCGTAACCCCAATGGCATCGGCCAAGCGTTAATCAAGATAGGCTCCCTTACGCAGGGGGCCAGAATCGAAGCCTCCCAAGCGAGCGAATATAGCCACCTGTTTTTCGGCCAGGGCATGAAGCTTGGCTTCACTCGATTATTGGCGACCCACCCGCCGATACGCCAGCGCATCAAACGCGTTATGCCAAGCTGGAGCGGTGAATTTAACGCGCCGCTCAGTGCGCCTTTTGACGGTGACATGGAAAAAGCGGGAGGTGAGTCAGTGGTTGGCTTTGCAGACACCCCCTCCGCTTCCGCTCACCCCAGCGCAGCAACCATGAACGGCACCTCGGCCCGCATGGCGATTGCCTCAATGAGGCAACCCGGCCCACGCCATTTGGCCCAGGCACGTACCATGCTCAATGCATTGCCTACGCGGCTCGTCGATGCTGCCCACGATCCTTACGCAGTACGCGCATTAATGTACGCACTGCTGCTGAGCCAGAATATCGAGGTGCGTAAGCAGCAGCTGGCATCACTTCAGCAGACAGCCTTGCCCGATGTGTATCGTGAAGTTATGAATCATGCCGGGGACGTATTAATGCTTAGAGACCAGCTTCGTCTGCCACTGATGGAATTGGCGTTGCCTGCATTAAAAAACCTATCGGTGGATCAGGTCACGCATTTTCGACACTGCATGGTAGAACTGATCAATGCGGATAGTCAGGTCAGCCTGTTTGAGTGGACGCTGTATCATTGGCTGGTTCATCACTTGGGCCTGGGCAAGAAAGGTAGTGGCCCTGCTGTTCGTAAGCTGAGCGATTTACAGCAAGAGTGCCAGCGGCTGCTCAACGTGCTGGCCTGGGCAGGGCAGAGTGACCCCGAAAAGGTAAGCGCTGCGCTAGATGCCGCTGAACAAGAGCTGCCGTTTGCACTAAACGCAAAAAGAGAGGCCCCTGATATCAAAACGCTGGGCTCCGCAGTCAGCCGCTTGCGTCGTTTACGACCGCAACAAAAGCCTGCTGTTCTGCAGGCAATGGCCCGCTGTATTGAGCATAGCGGGCAAATAAAGCCCGCAGAGGCCGAGCTGTTTCGCGTCATCGCCGATATGCTGGAATGCCCCATGCCGCCGCTGTTGATAGAGAGTGATTGAGCGTCGCCATTCTCAAGGCGGAGAGTATCCATAGTATGAATGAGGCAGAGTCCTTGAACCGAGCGACTAACGAGAAGATAGTACTCTGCTCATACAGTACAGATTGGCCAACTCTGTTTGAAGAGGAACGGGCTCGGCTGCTGCCTCTTTTCAACTTCCATGGAATATAACGCCTCTCTGATCGATAGGCGTTGGGCGGCGAAATATAGGTTGGATAGAGAAGCTTATACAGCAGCAAAAAGGGACTTTATTTGCGAAACACTGAATGGTGGCCTCTAACCAGTGCAGCAGTGAAGCGTCATTGGTTTAATAAAAATTAAATTTCTAGAGAATTAGTGTCAGTTAGATAGATATAGTGATAAGTGGGTTCGTTATTTAAAGTGTTTGCTCTAG
>NZ_JBQSYV010000028.1:0-41591 GCF_052379685.1 Halomonas sp. 111 | reverse complement strand
GCAACTATAGTCGTTAGAACCATCGTCGTTAGAGCCATAGCTGTTAGAACTATAGTAGTTAGCGGGGAGTGCGACGAACGGTTGTTTAATTTTATCCTGAGATAATTATTTGAGTGGATGAATAGCTCAACGGTGGCAAACACTGTAGAAGAATGCAAAGGAGTGCAGATGTACAAGGGGAACGTCAAACGCCGTTGGTTAGGGGTGGCGCTTGTCGCTTTATTAAGTGGCTGTACGGTAGGGCCTGATTATCAGCGTCCTGAAATAGCGCTACCGGATACCTGGCCTGAGCGTATTACGCTCAGCCAGGCAGAGCGCAGCGAATGGCGCGATTGGTGGAAGCAGTTCAATGATCCCGCCTTAAATACGCTGGTTGCCCGTGCCACGCAGGATAATCTCGAATTGGCCGTTCAACTGGGCCGTATTCAAGAGGCCCGAGCACAGTTGGGGTTGGCCGATGCCGAGCTATTCCCAAGCGTTGGTTACCAAGCTGAAGCTAACCGCGAACGCATGCCTGGGGCTTCCATACCCATCGATATTGAGCCGGTGCAAGACTTGCTCACCTCGACCAGCAATCAATACTCTCTCGCGGGTAGCCTTGAGTATGAATTTGACCTTTGGGGACGGTTGGCGCGCCAACGCGAGGCCGCCATCGCCATGTTTGAAGAGAGTCAGTTTGCCCACGATGCCGCTGAAATTGGCGTCATTGCGGATGTTGTCACTACCTATTTCGATCTTAAAAGCGCTCAGTACCAGCAGGCGATACTTGAAGAGACGCAGGCCGCTTACGAAGAGACGTACCGGCTGCAACAACTGCGGTTCGAGTTGGGTGAAAGCAGTGAACTTGAGGTGCGCCAGGCTGAAGCTGAGTGGCAGGGCGCGCGTACTGAACTCCCGCAGGTTACTCAGCGGGTAGAGACGCTGAGAGGCGCCTTGGCCGTGCTGGCGGGGATGTCACCGCGTGAACTAATGGGCGAGCTTGATTTTGGCGATACGCATCTACGCGAAATTGCTGAGCCTGCGCGTATTCCGCATTTACTCCCTTCAGAACTGCTTCAGCGGCGGCCAGACCTGCGGGCAGCGGAGGCTGAGCTGATCGCCGCTAACGCCCAGGTTGGTGTGGCCGAAGCCGGCCGTTTGCCATCGCTGAACCTCAATGCTTCCCTGGCAAGCGTGGCGGCCAATACCAGCGACCTGTTTACCGATAATGCACACTCTTGGGGGCTTGGTGCATCAATTGTTGGGCCGCTTCTGGATTTCGGGCGCAGCCGAGCCAATGTGGAAAGCGCGGAAGCGCTGGTCGAACAAGCCGATGCGCAGTATCGACTAACCGTGTTGACCGCCTTCAACGAAGTACGCGATGCGCTGTATAACTACGATATCAGCCAGCAGCGCGTCGAGGCAGTCAATGACCAGCTTGAGGCGGTAGAGCGGGCGCAGGAGCTTGCGGTGCTGATGCATGAGCAAGGGCAAGTCAGCATGCTGGAAAGGCTCGACGCTGATCGCTCGCTGCTTTCAGCCGAGCTTGACCGTGCGGATGTGCAGCGCGAACGGTTGGCGGCGGCAGCGACGTTATTTAAAGCCCTGGGCGGCGGGTGGCAGGCCAATCCTCCGGCAACACTGCAATAGCACCAGCGTAACGGCTAAAAAGCCAGGTGCGCGGCGATGAAAGAGCAACGTTAAAGCCCCAACGTTTGTTACTATTTGAGGCTTAACTGTCTGTTTTCTTTTACGCTACCGGAGCTCGCTATGCATTCCCTTATTGCCCAGATACAACCTGTTGATTACGCTGCTGGTGATAGGGCAAGGGCGTATCTGGACACGCTGACCAAGCCGCCTGGAAGCCTTGGGATGCTAGAGCAGTTGGCGATTCAGCTTAGCGAAATTAGCGGTGAACGTGCGCCTACTCTTACGCCGCCTGGGGTCGTGGTGTTTGCCGCGGACCATGGCGTTGCCGCCGAAGGCGTTTCTGCCTTTCCCCAAGCGGTTACGGCACAGATGGTCGCCAACTTCGCCAGCGGAGGTGCGGCAATCAACGTGTTTGCCCGGCAGGTGAACGCCAGGCTGGAAATCGTCGATGTGGGTGTCGTAGGCGATATTGATATGCCGGGCGTGGTCGTCAATAAGATACGTCGCGCCTCGGGTAATATTGCTATTGAAAATGCCATGCTCCCTGAGCAAGCCCAAGCGGCAATTGAGGCAGGCATTAGTGCCGTGAGGCGCGCTCACCAGGCGGGTTGTCGTAGTGTGATAGTAGGCGAGATGGGCATTGCCAACACCACCGCGAGTAGCGCCATGTTAGCGGCCTTGACCGGTACGCCGGTGGCTCAGGTGGTGGGCGCAGGCACGGGGCTTAACAGCCAGCAGCAAACCCATAAGGTGAATGTTATTGAACGGGCGCTTGCGGCGCGGCATTTTGAGGCGAATCAACCGTTAAGTGTGCTGGCCACCTTGGGTGGGCTTGAAATAGCCGCGATGACCGGCGCCTATTTGGCTGCAGCCGCTTATCGTCTGCCCGTCATTGTCGATGGCTTTATTGCGAGCGTGGCCGCACTGACTGCCTGCCGAATTTGCCCCGCTGTAAGCGGCTATCTTGTATTCGGTCATCGCTCTGAAGAGCCAGGCCACGGGGTAGCGCTGGAAGCGCTTGAGGCAACACCGTTACTCGCGCTGGGCATGCGCTTGGGGGAAGGCAGCGGTGCCGCGCTGGCTTTCCCTTTGCTCCAGGCGGCTACCGCCATGATGGCTGAAATGGCGACGTTTACCTCCGCCGGTATCGCGGACAAAACAGCGTGACCCTGCTACTGCTTATTACCCTCGCTATCGGGTTGGATTTACTACTAGGCGACCCTCGCTCGTTGCCGCACCCGGTCGTTTTCATTGGCCGCATGATCAGCTTTTTGGAAAAGCGCTGGAATCGAGGCACTGATTCACAGCGAAAGCGCCGGGGATTTCTACTCACCGCAACCGTCGTCATTAGCGTATGGGGCGTAAGCTGGTCAGTGCTTGCGCTGTTAACGGCGATTAACGTTTGGCTTGGGTTAGCTGCGGAGCTCTGGCTGCTGGCTACAACGCTTGCCATTAAAGGGCTGGCGGATGCAGGCCGAGCCGTCGCGGTACCGCTGGCTAACGGCGATTTGCCGGGCGCACGCCAAGCGCTTTCCATGATTGTTGGGCGCGATACGGCAGCGCTCGATGAGGCTGAAATCACTCGGGCGACGGTGGAAACCGTGGCTGAAAATACCGTGGATGGTATTACCGCACCGCTGTTTTTTGCCATGATAGGTGGGGCGCCGTTAGCTCTGGCGTATAAGGCGATTAACACGCTGGACTCCATGGTAGGTTACCGTAACGAGCGCTTTGAAAATTTTGGCTTTGCCTCGGCCAAGCTGGACGATATTGCCAACTGGCTGCCTGCCCGAATCACCGCGTGTTGCCTTTGGTTAGGCGGCATTTTATTGGCCTTGGTGGCCAACAAGCCGCTACGCTGGCGAGGCGCGCTACGTGCCACTTTCCAAGAGGCCCCGCGTCACCCAAGCCCCAATGCCGGCTGGCCAGAGGCCATGGTTGCCAGGCTATTGGGTGTGCAGTTGGGTGGGCTTAATACCTATCAAGGCGCTATTTCTCGGCGCGCAACGCTTGGCGAGCCACTGGCGCCACTAAACGTGACGCACATTGGGGCGACCATTCAACTAATGCATGTAGGGTGGCTGCTGTTTATGGTGCTGATGGGGTTGCTATGGGTGGGGGTAAGGTGAGCTATAAAGCAGAGCAGTGCGTCTCTCACTGGCCAAGCCATGGTGGCCAGCCAGCCGCACTTTTAAAGCGCTTTGGGCTACCCGATGCGCACCCGATAGAAGACTTTAGCGCCAACCTTAATCCGCTTGGTCCGCCTGAGTGGGTGGCAAACGCGCTCACTACGTCGATTGCGTCGCTAGCCCATTACCCGGCACCTGATTATCGCGAGGCTCGGGAAGCGATAGCCGCCTACCACGGCGTTACGCCCGAGCAGGTACTGCTGACCAACGGGGGCGCTGAGGCGATTTTTTTAACGGCAGCCCGATATGCAGGCAAGCGCGCCGCCATCGTGACGCCTGGCTTTGGAGAGTATGCGCGCGCCTGCCGCGCACACCGTTTGCCAATTACTTATATTGCGTTACCCGCTCCAACGTTTGAGCTTGATCTCGACGCATTAATGGCATCACTAAAAGACATCAGCGTACTGTTTTTATGCCGCCCCAATAACCCTACCGCTACGTTGATTCCACTGAGTACCATGCAGGCGCTATTGGCCCGCACGGCAGCGATAGGTTGCGATGTGGTGGTTGATGAAGCGTTTGTCGATATGACCGTGGAGGAGGGGGAAAGAGCGTCGTTAACGCCCCTGTTGACCGAGTATCCGCATCTACTGCTGCTACGCTCGATGACCAAGTTTTATACGTTGCCGGGGTTACGCGTAGGCTACGTGCTGGCGTCTTCGGTGGTCATCCAAACGCTGGCGGTGCATCAACCGCCCTGGAGCGTAAATCAGATGGCGGCTGCGTTGGTGGCGCCGCTCCTTCGGGATGCGGTGTTTGCTGAGCAAACTCGCAGCTGGCTAAACCAGCAGCATCCGCTGATGGCGGCATCTCTGCCTACAAAAGAGCTTGATGTCGTCACCAGCACGACGAATTTTTTTCTGGTAAGGCCTAATAACACTTTGCGTGAAAGGGGGCTTACCAGTAACGTACTTTTTGAGCATCTGTTGCGAAACGGCATACTGGTTCGTCATACGCATAACTTTGCAGGTCTGGACGGTGATTGGGTGCGCATTGCCCTGCGTGGCGCAACAGCGAACCAACGATTATTAAAGGTACTGAATGATTGTCTTTGTTAGTGGCGGCGCTCGCTCGGGGAAAAGCGCAGTGGCCGAGCAGCAGGTAATAAAAGCCGCCAAGGGGAGCAGTTGCTACTACATTGCTACTGCGGAGGTTTATGGCGCAGAGATGGCGGCTCGAGTGGCACGCCATCAAAGCGCACGGGATACGCGTTGGATCACGATAGAGGCACCCATTGCCATTGACCAAGCTATCGCACAAGTGCCCGATGGCGCCGCTGTATTGTTGGACTGCCTGACACTCTGGGCCAGTCAGGTGCGTTACGCGGGTGGTTTAACTGACTCCCAAGGCAAGGCGCTCTTACAAAAGAGCGTACAAGATGCGCGCTCGCGAGGCATTCACCTGGTGCTGGTGTCCAACGACCTCAATGAGGATCTGCCTTCACCTGATAAAGAACTCTGGAGTTTCCTGACGTTTTTACAGGCACTGCATTGCTGGCTGGCGGCTGAGGCAAACTCGGTGCTTGAAGTGGTGGCTGGGCATGCCATTGAGTGGAAACCCAAGAGTGAGCCTTCATGAAAAATGCTTTTTATGGTGGTGCGCTTGCCCTGCAGTTTTTAACCCGCTTACCGGTACCGATTGCTTGCCCTTGGACACCTAAAACCCGCCGCTGGGCTATCCGTGTCTATCCCCTGGTGGGGCTATTGTTGGGTAGTTTGTTAGCGCTGCTGGCGCTGTTGCTTCAAAACGCGCCCACGCCAATTGCCGCACTTGCGCTGCTCAGCCTATGGGTGGGCTTGAGCGGTGGCTTGCACCTGGATGGGGTAATGGATTTAGCCGATGCACTGGGCAGCAATCAGCCGCTGGCGCGCCGCTGGGAAATCATGAAAGACCCCCAAATTGGCAGTTTCGGCATCCTGGCGCTGCTTTTTTTGCTTGCCTGGAAAGGCGTCCTGCTTTGGGCATTGCTGCAATACGGTGCTCCGCTCTGGTGGTTGGTGGTACTCCCCGCGCTGGGGCGGTGGGGCGGTGCAATGCTACTGGTATTCACGCCATGTGCTCAACAAACAGGGCTGGCCTGGGCCTGGAAACAGTCGCTTGGCCTGCGTGATGTACTGCTGGCGCTGGTACCTTTGCTGCTGCTCGCGCTTTTTTGGCCGGGCATTATGGCAATGTGTCTTGCGACGGGCTTATTTGTAGTCGCCAGCCGATGGGCGCTGATGACACTGTTCCAGGGTATTAATGGTGATATGGTGGGTGCGACGATAGAAGGGGGTGAGTTGTGGCTGATGGGGTTAATGTTGAGCTGGTGGTGGTACGCCATGGCATCACCGCCTGGAATGTAGAGCGCCGCTATCAGGGGCAGCGCGATATTCCGTTGTTATTTCCTGATGCTGAAGAGGGGCTTTTAGCACTTCGCGAAGCGCTAGCAAGCGAGCGTTTTGACGCGATCTATTCAAGTGACCTTCACCGCTGCCAACAAACGCTTGAATGGATTCAAGCGGCCAAGCCGGGGGTGCCGCTACGTTTGGAGTCTCGCCTACAAGAACTCAATTTTGGCGATTATGAAGGCAAGGTTTACGATGAACTTAAGGACTTGCCGCATTATCGAGCCTGGGTGGATAGTGTCGGCGAGCTACAAATTCCCGGTGGCGAGTCCGCGGCTCAGTTACGTGAGCGCTTGGCGCTTTGGCTTGCCGATGTAGCGAAAGATGCCTTGGCGCATGGGTATCACAAGATTCTGGTCGTGACGCATGGCGGCGTTATCCGCGAGCTTCGTCGCCGCTTTGAAACGATTGAGTTTTGGGATGGCGCGGTGACTCAGGCCCAGGGAAGACGCTGGCAATTGACGTATCACCCCGGCGATTGTGGAAAAGGAGAGTGGCTATGCAACTGTTCATCGGCGGTGCCTGTGCCGGTAAGCGAAGCCTTGTAAAAACACGTTTTCCAAGTGCTGTCTGGTGGCGGTTAGCGCCTGGGCAGCGCTTACGTGAGTGCGCCGGGGTAATGTTGCCCAGCACACCATTAATACTGCATGGCGTACTGGAGTGGCTCTCAGCCTCCATGGACTCAGATGCAGGAAGCGATGGCTGGCGGTCACAATGGTGCGATGATTTAAACGAGCTTCTGCAATCTGCCAAGGCGCAGCAAACAGCGCTGGTTATTATCGCCAGCGATATCGGCCGAGGCATAGTGCCCATCGAGCGCCACCAACGCCGCCTGCGTGATTTAAACGGCTGGTTTAGCCAAGACGTAGCGGAACGTGCCGAGCACGTTTGGTATGTGCGCCATGGGTTGGTTATGCCGATGCCAGCATAGAATTAGTGCTGTTTTATTGTCTGGCGTGTACGCAGAGAGTGGCTGGCATGCCTTTTAAACCGCGCTTCTAAAACGCATGATCCGTTTGCCGTCAATGGGATCATCCAGCACGTGGGCATGCACGCCGAACGTCTCTTGTAAGCACTGGGCGGTTAGCACGTCATGTGGTTGGCCGCTGGCGATCAGTCGTCCGCCGTCCATCACGCCAATGCGGTCGCACTCCATGGCCTGGTTAAGGTCGTGCAGGGTGATCACAACGGTAATCGGCAATTGCCTGACCAGCTCAAGAATGGAGAGCTGGTGGCGGATATCCAAATGGTTGGTGGGCTCGTCCAGCAGGAGAATTTTGGGTTGCTGGGCCAGTGCCCGGGCAATATGAACGCGCTGGCGCTCACCGCCAGAAAGGGTATGCCAGAGGCGGTCCGCCATGTGTGCCATATCCACGTCATCCAGTGCCTGGCCGACAATCGCATCATCCTCGGCAGACCAGGGGCGAAGCGCAGTGAGAAACGGCGTACGTCCCAGTGCAACCACCTGACGCACATGAATTCTATCGGTGGTTTCCGCCTGCTGTTCAACCATTGCGATAGACTGCGCAATATGGCGTTGGCGCATTTTGGCGATCGGCTGACCGCCCATGTGCACATGACCCGTTTTGGGTTTGTTTAAACCTGCCAGCAGGCGAAGCAGCGTGGTCTTGCCTGAGCCGTTGGGGCCAATCAAGCCAAAGGTTTGGCCGGGCGCAACGTCCAGGCAAACGTCCTTTAAAAGCGTGCGTCCATGCACGCTCCAGCCCAGCTGTTCAGCGGTTAATTTCATCGGTTCCTCGTGCCGCGAACAAGAATCATCGCAAAAGCTGGCGCGCCGATCAGCGAGGTAATAACCCCAATGGGCAGCACCTGGCCGGGCACCAGAATGCGCGAGAGAATATCTGAGCCAATCAAAAACACGGCGCCAGCAAGTGCCGAAGCGGGCACCAGGCGCGTGTGCTGGGTGCCCACGATAAAACGCATGGCATGCGGAATGACCAAACCGACAAAGCCAATAGCGCCCACCATCGACACCATAATGGCTGTCACCAGCGCTACCGCAATAATTAACAGCCCCCGTGTTGGGCGCACGGCGATGCCCATGGACGCCGCGCTGTCGGCGCCGAAAGTAAAGGCGTCCAGTGCGCGGCGGTGCCAAAGGCAAATCAGCAGGCCGCCCAGGGTGGCAGGTAAAGCGATCACGACATCGCTCCAGCGCACGCCGGAAAGATTGCCCAGTAGCCAGAACATGATGCCGCGTGCCTGCTCGGCACTGGCCGACTTGGTAATGATGAAGGCGGTCAGCGCGTTAAACAGTTGAGAGCCTGCAATGCCCGCCAGAATAATAGCCCCGGCGGCTTGGGTGCTGCGCCCACCGCCAGTCCCGCTGCTGGCTGCATGGGCAAGCAGTACCACCAGGCCAAAGGCAAGTACTGCCCCGGCAAACGCCCCGGCAGATAAAGTGAAAGCACCCGCACCAAGCCCTGCTACGGTAACGGCTACGGCACCGGTTGAGGCGCCTGCAGAAATACCCATCAAGTACGGGTCCGCCAGGGGGTTACGCAGCAACGCTTGAAGCACCACTCCGGCCAGCGCCAGCGCGGCGCCACAACACGCAGCCACAATGGCGCGGCTTAAGCGGTAGTTCCAGATAATACCGGCATCAATACGATCAACAGCGTAGTTAGCGCCCAGAAGATGATTGGCCAATACCTTGAGAATCGTATCCACAGGGATCGAGGTTTCACCAATCGCCGTACCGGCGAGCAGTGCTACCAGCAATACCAAGGGGGCAAGCCAAAACCAGTGCGCCTGAGAGCGCGGTGCTTGGGTGCTTTGCATCGCAACCGCTTTCATGGCGTAAACGAGGTAGCAGGTAGGGCGGAGAAGGGCTTCATAGAATGGTATTCCGGGTGCCGATGGATATAAAACTCGACAGACTGCCGAAGATGTGACGATAAAGCACGAAAAACCTTTGCGATTGATGACTTGCTTAAGCGGGGAGGTGGCTACACCCTGGTGCCATCCTCTATAATGCGCGGTTATTGTAGTCATTTTATCGGCGCTTGGCTCTATCGTTATTCTCTTGTCAGTGATGAATAACTTTCACGTGTGTTGCAGTGTCCATGCGTCGCTTAATGTATTAGGTTTACCCGCTTGTAAAGTAGGCGCTTTACTCGCTTGTTAGGGCGCTGAGTAGCTCAATATCTTCTTGTTAAATCAAGTTAATGTTCCTTCTGCCCATGGTGATGCCTGTGGTTGAGTTTCCCTTTACCGCCGTCGTCGGCCAGGCATCGCTTAAAAAAGCGCTGCTTCTGAACGTGATTAACCCGCGCATTGGCGGCGTGCTGATTAGCGGCCCGCGAGGCAGCGCAAAATCGACCCTCGCCCGCGCGTTGGCCGCACTGCTTCCAGAATCAGGTCAGGGCGACACGTCGCCGTTTGTTACGCTGCCGCTGGGCGCCAGCGAAGACCGCCTGACCGGTAGCCTGGACCTGCAAAAGGTATTGAACGAGCGCGAAGCTACCTTTCACGAAGGGCTGTTGGCCAAAGCCCATGGCGGCGTTTTGTACGTCGATGAAGTCAATCTGCTCGCTGACACGCTGGTTGATCTGCTGCTGGATGTGGCTGCCAGTGGGGTCAATATCGTCGAACGCGACGGTATCAGTCACTCCCACGCGGCACGCTTTAGCCTGATTGGCACCATGAACCCGGATGAAGGGGAACTGCGCCCGCAGTTGCTCGACCGCTTTGGCCTCTGTCTGGAACAGCCAGCCTCCATCCGTATCGAAGAACGCATCGCCATCGTGCAGCAGCGCGATGCTTTTGATCGCGACCCCGAGCGCTTTATCGCCGACTACGCTGATGAGCAGTCAGCCCTGCGTGAACGTATCGAGCAGGCGCGCCGCACGCTTGCTGCCGTTACCGCACCTGATTGGGTTTACGCGCACATCGCCAGGCGCTGTGAAGAGGCCGGCGTTGAAGGCCTGCGTGCCGATGTTACCTGGCACCGCGCCGCCCAGGCCCATGCCGCTTGGCGGGGGAGCGATACGATCACTCAGGACGATGTCGATACCGTTGAGCCTTGGATATTGGCCCATCGGCGTACGCGTGAATCTTCCACACCGCCGTCTTCTCCGCCCCCGTCATCCACGCCAAATGAAAAACCTTCTGGCGGTCAGCCGTCTGCCAGTGGACATTCTGGCGAGCAAGGACAGTGGGGCGCCATGCCGCCCGTGGCGCAGAATATGCGGGATAGTCAGCCGCTTGATCTCCCTGCGCTACGCTTGGCTCCTTCTTCCCACCGGCCTGTGGCTAAGCAGCCGCTATCACTGGGTGGTAGGCGCAAGGGTGATGAAGCGGGCCAGGGGCGAACCAGGGCTGCGCTGAGCCCTCGGCCAGACTGGTTTGCTACGCTGATCGCCAATCGCGGCCAATGGCCTTGGCGGCAGTTGCGTTATCAAAAAGCGCGCACTGGGCAGCCGGTGCTGCATTTGGTGCTGCTGGACACCTCCGGCTCGACGCTGGGTAAGCGCCTGTTGGGCCAAGCCAAGGGCTGGGTCGATAGCCTGACTCGCCAGGCGTACAGCGCGCGCGAGCAGCTGGCCGTATTGGGCTTTGGCAACGATGCGGTGACAGCGTTATTCACCCGACAACGCGCCCCCAAAAGCCTGGAAGCGACGCTGAATAGTGCCGATGGCGGGGGCGGTACGCCGCTGCGTAAAGTGGTAGAGGAGGCAGGACGGTTGATTCGCCAGTGGCAGTGCCGTGAGCCTGGCCTGCATATACGCACTTACTTGATCACCGACGGACGCACCCGCGAAACCGTTGCAGACCTGCCAAAACTGGGAGACTGCGTGGTGATGGATACCGAATACTCATTTGTAAAACGTGGCCAGGCCGCGCGCCTTGCCCAGCAGCTGGGCGCCCACTATTGGGCCATGCCCACCCAGGAGTCAGCATGAGCGATAGCAATCACCAAAACCGCATGCAGCGCAAAAAAGAGGTGGTCGACGAGCGCATCAGCCGCGCTATTGATGAGCGCGGGGTGTTAATCCTGCTCAAAGGCAACGGCAAGGGTAAAAGCAGCTCGGCGCTCGGTACATTGGCGCGCTCGCTGGGGCATGGTCAGAAAGGCGCGGTCATTCAGTTCATTAAAGGGCGGCGCGAAACCGGTGAATACCTGTTCTTTCGTGACCACCCAAGGCTTGACTGGCACATCATGGGTCAAGGGTTTACCTGGGAAACCCAGGACCGCGAGCGCGATATAAAGGCCGCCGAAGCCGCCTGGAAAATCGCTAAGGGGCTGCTGGAAGACCCGGCCTATAACATCATCGTGCTGGACGAAATGAGCTACATGTTCAAGTACGGCTACCTGGACCCGGTGCCGGTGGTCGAGGCTTTAAAGCGTCGCCCGGCGCATCAAAACGTGATTATTACCGGGCGCACCATGGCGCAGCCGCTTCAGGAAATCGCCGACACTATCAGCACCGTGCAGGATGAGCGTCACGCATTTCGCGGCGGCGTTAAAGCCCAGCCGGGGATCGAGTACTGATGAGCACACCTTCCGCCCGCTGCCCCGCGCTGTTTATCTCGGCACCGGCCTCAGGCCAGGGTAAAACCACGGTAACCGCTGGGCTTGCGCGGCTGCTGCGTAATCAGGGCAAGGTGGTGCGGGTATTTAAAACTGGTCCGGACTACCTGGACCCGCAAATACTCGCCCAGGCCTCGGGCCAGCCGGTTGATCAGCTCGACTTATGGATGGCAGGCGAAGCCTACTGCCGCCAACGCTTTTATGAAGCCGCTGTTGAAGCCGATTTGATTCTGGTGGAAGGCGCCATGGGGATGTTTGACGGCGAGCCTTCCAGTGCCGATTTAGCCGCGCTGTTCGGCATTCCCATGGCCATCGTGATGGATGTTAAAGGCATGGCCCAAACCGCCGCTGCGCTGGTTACAGGGCTGGCTGGCTTTCGTGAAGACATTCATTTTGCCGGGCTGATCGCCAATAACTGTGGCTCGCAGCGCCACCGTGAGCTGATTGAAGGCGCGCTGCCTGAAGCCATACCGTTTCTGGCTGCTGTACCACGTGACCCTGAGCTGGCACTTCCCGAGCGCCATCTGGGCCTGGTGCAGGCGGAAGAGATTCGCGACGATCTGGAAATTCGCTTTGAAGCCGCCGCGCAGGCGCTGGAAGCCGCAGGCCTGCTGGATGCGCTCGCCACGCTTTCGCCGGTCAGCTTTAGTGCTTCTACTGAGGCGCTTCCCGCTGTGCCGCAAGGGCTAACAGGGCAGACGATAGGCGTAGCCCGCGATGCGGCGTTCAGCTTTATTTATCAGGCCAACCTGGACCTGCTGGCGCAGATGGGCGCGCAGGTGCGCTTTTTCTCGCCGCTGAGCGACGCTGAACTGCCCGAGTGCGATGCCCTTTGGCTACCCGGCGGCTACCCGGAGCTTCACGCGCAGGCGCTTGCGGCGAACGGCGCCATGCGCGATGCCATAAAAGGCTTCTTTAGCGCGGACAAACCCATCCTCGCCGAGTGTGGTGGCATGCTGTATAGCCTGGAAACGTTAACCGACTATGCTGAGAACCCTCACTCCATGCTCGGTTTACTGCCGGGGCACGGTGCCATGCGCGGGCGTCGCGGTTGCCAAGGCATGCAGACTGCCGAGCTACCCGAAGGACCGGTTCGCGGCCATGCGCACCATCGCTCGATGGCCGAGCAAACGCCCGAGCCGATTGCTTACGGGCGCCGCCAGCGCCACCCAGCGCCTGGCGAGCCGATTTATCGTGCCGGGCGCCTGACGGCGACCTACTTACATCTGTTTTTCCCGAATAATCCTGCGGCGGTAGCGCGTCTGTTTAGCCACGCTCTTGGCAACGATTCAGCGCAGGCCACGGCCGCAAGCTCCCAAATTAAGGAATCCTCGCATGCAGTTAAATAAAATTCCCGCCACGGTTGTGACTGGTTTTCTGGGCAGCGGCAAGACCACCTTGCTGGCCAATATTCTGCGCCAGATCACCGGTAAGCGAATTGCGGTTATCGTCAATGAGTTTGGCGAGCAGGATATCGACTCAAGCCTGCTGCGTAGCTGTGCGCTGGATTGTGACGCAGAAAGTGACGAGGGTGAGCAAATCGCCTCCGGTGAAGACGGCAGCATTTACGAGCTGGCCAATGGCTGCATCTGCTGCACGGTGGAAGAAGAGTTTTTGCCGGTGATGAAACAACTGGTGGCGCGGCGTGATGATATCGACCATATCCTGATCGAAACCAGCGGGCTGGCCTTGCCCAAGCCGCTGGTACAGGCGTTTAACTGGCCGGAAGTGCGTCAGCACTGCACCGTGGATGCGATTATCACGGTGATCGACGGGCCTGCCGTCGCTGCGGGCCGGTTTGCCAACGACGAAGAAAAGGTTGCCGCCCAGCGGCTGGCCGATGACAGCCTTGATCACGACCCCAGCCTGCGCGAACTGCTGGATGACCAGCTAAGCGCGGCGGATTTAGTGCTGGTCAGTAAAACCGACCTGCTGAGCGCCGACGAGAAAGCCCGCGTTGAAGCGCTGGTACAGGCGCGGGTACCCGCATCGGTCAAAACGCTGTTTATCGACCAAACGCTAGCGACTGACACGGCCCAGCTGGAAGCCCTGATGGGCATAGGCGCGGCCAGTGAAGAGCATATCGACAAGATTACCAACCATCACGACAAGCACCATGCCGAAGGCGCCCACCACGATCACGCCCACGATAACTTTGATTCCTGCGTGATTACGCTGGGCGAAGTCGATGGCGATGAGCTGGCGGCCAAGCTTCAACACCTGCTGAAAACCCAGGAGATCTATCGCGCCAAGGGCTTTGCGGCAATTCCCGGTAAGCCCATGCGCCGAGTCATCCAGGCCGTCGGCGAGCGCCTGGACGGCTATTTTGACCGATTGTGGCGCCAGGACGAGCCGCGCCAGACCCAACTGGTGATTATCGGCAAAACGCTGAACAGCGATGAAATTCATAAGGCGTTGGCCAGCGCTGAGAAATCGGTAAGCGCCTAATGCATCTTTTCGCCGCCAAACCGGGAGGCTTTGTTGATGATGAAGGCATCATCGACCTGCAGCAAAGCCCTGCCGAGGTTGTCATTATGTCCGCCGCTGACAGCAACCTGTCGGCGTTGGCCCAGGCGGTTGATCGCCTGGGCGATGACTACCCCTCGGTGCGGCTGGCGAACTGGATGAACCTGGTGAAACCAGCGGCGTTTGATCTTTACGAAGACCGCGTGCTGGAAAAGGCCCGGCTGGTGGTGGTGTCACTGCTGGGCGGAAAGGGCTACTGGCAATATGGCTACGAGCGGCTTCTGGCTTGGGCGGCTGCCAAGCCCGGGCGCCAGCTGATTCTGGTGCCCGGCTGCGATGCCCCGGACGATGCCCTGCTGGAAGACTCTAGCATTGCCTTTGACGATGCCTACCGCGTATGGCGCTACTTGCGCGAAGGCGGTGTGGATAACGCCGAGCAGATGCTTCGATTTATCGCCAATGAATGTTTAGCGCACGAGCATCTGTGGCAAGAGCCTAAAGTGATTCCGGCGGCGGTAATTTACGCACCCCAAGCCAACGGCCAGCAGGCGGTCAGCCTAAGCGAGTGGCGTGACCAGCGTATTGCAGAGCGCCCGGTGTGCCTGCTGCTGTTTTATCGCAGCCACCTGCAAGGCGCGAATACCGCTGTGCTCGACGGCATGATCGACGCGCTGAAAGACGAAGGGCTTGAGCCGTTAGCCGTCGCGGTGGCCTCTTTAAAAGAAGGCCCCTGCATCGCGTTCGCCAATCACCTCATTGAGCAAACCGGCGCCATGCTGGTGGTCAATACCACCGGCTTTTCGGTAAACCGTACCGCCGATGACGCCAATGCAGCAGATGAGCTGGGCAGCAATCTTCATGAGAGCCTTTTTGTCGGGCGGCCGGTGGTGCTTCAGGCGATACTCGCCAGCAGTACGGCGGATGACTGGCAGGGCATGGCCGCAGGCCTGCATAGCCGCGATGTCGCCATGCAGGTAGTGCTGCCCGAAATGGACGGGCGGATTATCACCCGCGCCGTTGGGTTTAAAGCCGAGGCGCACTATAACGCTCGCGCCCAGCTCTCTGTCACGCACCATACGCTGCACCCGGAGCGTGCCGCCTTTGTGGCCAAGCTGGCCCAACGGTTTTGCGCCCTACGCCAAACGCCCAATGCCCAAAAGCGCGTCGCGCTGATTATGGCCAACTACCCCAACCGCGATGGGCGTATCGGTAACGGCGTGGGGCTGGATACACCGGCCTCTACGCTGCACATTTTAAATGCCCTGCAAGGTGCTGGTTATCCGCTAAGCGAATTGCCGGAAAGCGGCGATGCGCTGATTCGCCTGCTCCAGGGCGCGGTTACTAACGATCATGACAGCCTGGATCAGCGCGCCTGCTGGCAAAGCATCAGCGTTGACGACTATCTGGCCTGGTTTCAAACCCTGCCCGCCGCGCTTCAGAAAACGATATGGACCCGCTGGGGCGCGCCGCAAGATGACCCCAAATGCCGCCAGGGGCGGCTGATGATCTCGGGTATCCGCCTGGGCGAAACCTTCGTGGGCATCCAGCCCGAGCGCGACTTTATCGAAGACCTGACCCAGTCCTATCACGATATGGAGCTGGCGCCGCCGCATAGCTACCTGGCGTTCTACCTCTGGCTGCGCGAGCACTATCAGGTCGAGGCGGTTATTCACGTGGGCAAGCACGGTAATCTGGAGTGGCTGCCGGGTAAAAGCAGCGCGTTAAGCGCCGAATGCTGGCCGGATATCGCGCTCGGGCCGATGCCGCACTTTTATCCGTTTATTGTCAATGACCCCGGCGAAGGCGCCCAGGCCAAGCGCAGAAGCCAGGCGGTAATTATCGATCACTTGATGCCGCCGCTGGCGCGCGCTGAACTTTACGGCCCTATGGCCGAGCTTGAAGCGCTGACCGATGAGTATTATCAGGCGCTGGACATGGACCCGCGTCGCGAAGCGCTGATTCGCGAACAGATATTGGCTCACTTGCGGGCAACCGGCATTGATCAAGAGCTTGCCCACGCGGTGAATAGCAGCTGTGACAGCGAAATTCTCAATGAGCTGGATACGTTTCTGTGCGATATCAAGGAAGCCCAGATTCGCCACGGCCTGCACATACTGGGTGAGCTTCCGCCCGAGGAAAAACGGGCGGCCACGCTGGTAGCACTGTTAAGGCTGCCGCGTGGTGAAGCGGTGGCAAGCCGCGGTTTGCTGCACAATCTGGCCGCTGACCTGGCGCTGGGCGAGGACTTCGACCCGCTGGCGGCGGGCAGCGAGCCTTGGCTTGGCCCTAAACCGGCTGTGCTAGCAAGCAAACTAACCGCTGCCTGGCGAACCGGCGCCGATACCCGCGAGCGGCTGGAGCTGCTCGGCGAAGAGCTTGTAGCCGACTACGTGTTGACCCAAGGCAATCTGGCAGCGCTTGCCCAGGTGTATCCCACCACGGCTGAGCAGCTTAAATTTGCCCGCGAGCAGCTGTGGGCCGCCATGCAGCAGGGCGTAAAGATGGAGATTGGCTCGCTGCTGGATGGGCTTGAGGGGATTTTTGTACCCGCCGGGCCGAGCGGTGCGCCGAGCCGGGGGCGGTTGGATACGCTGCCCACCGGGCGCAACTTTTTCAGCTTGGACAACCGCTCGATCCCATCGCCCGCCGCCTCGACGCTGGGCGAAAAGTCCGCCCAGGCATTTGTCGAACGCTACCTGCAGGATCACGGTGACTATCCACGCCGCTTGGGGCTCTCCATCTGGGGGACCGCGACCATGCGTACCGGCGGCGACGATATCGCCCAGGCCTTTGCGCTGATGGGCGTGCGGCCCAAATGGTCATTGGGTTCTCAGCGGGTGATCGATTTTGAAGTGATTCCTTCGATGCTGCTTAACCGCCCACGGGTGGATGTCACGCTGCGCGTATCCGGATTCTTTCGCGATGCCTTTCCGAACGTGATTCGCCTGTTTGATGCCGCCGTGCAAGCAGTGGCCAACTATGCAGAACCGGGCGATAGCAACACCATTCGCGCCGCTGTGCTTGAACGCCAGCACGCCCTTGAAGCGCAAGGGTTAAGTGCCGAAATGGCCGCCCAGGAAGCGAGCTACCGTATTTTTGGCAGCAAGCCTGGCGAGTATGGCGCAGGCCTGAACCGGCTGATTGAAAACCGTAGCTGGAGCGATGCCGATGACCTGGCCGAGGCCTACCTGGGCACCGGCGCCTACGCTTACGGGCAGTTCGCGGATTCCGGCACCGCCGCACGCGGCGCCTTTGAGCAGCAGATCAAAGGGCTGGATGCGGTGATGCAGAATCAGGATAACCGTGAGCACGATATTCTCGATTCCAACAGCTACTACGCCTTTCAGGGCGGCATGGCCAACGCTACCCGCGCGCTTGCCGGCCAGGCGCCGGAGATTTATCACGCCGACCACGCCAACCCCGCCGTACCCAAAATTCGCACGCTCAAAGAGGAGCTTGCCCGGGTCATTCGCTCGCGCGTGTTGAACCCCAAGTGGATCAACGCCATGCGCGAACACGGCTACAAGGGCGCGTTTGAGATGGCCGCCACGGTCGACTACCTGTTTGCTTATGACGCCACCACGGATTTGGTGGCGGATTACCAGTACGCCCAGGTGAGCGAAGCGCTGGTGCTGGATGAGGCCAACCAGCAGTTTTTACGTGAGCATAACCCCGCAGCGCTTGAAGAGATGGCCGAGCGGTTGCTGGAAGCTGCCCAGCGCGGCATGTGGCAGGAACCCAGCGAGCACGGCGACGCGCTGCAAGACCTGCTGCTGGAAATGGACGAAGCCAGGGAAACCGCCAGTTTATGAGCACTAGTCCGCTGATCAAAGGCTGGTGCCCAAGCGCCTGGCGGCCTATGGAAACCGGTGACGGCTGGTTGGTGCGCGTGCGCCCACCGCTCGGCCAGCTATCCAGGGCGCAGGTGCTCGCGCTGTGCGACGCAGCGGAAACCTATGGCAATGGGTTAATTGAGTTAACCAGCCGCGCCAATATTCAGCTGCGCGGCGTCTCGGAAAGCACATGGCCGCCGCTAATGGATTTTTTGGTAGTGCACGAATTGGTCAGTGCGGACCCCGCCACCGAGCAGCAACCCCAGTGCCTGCTAGCGCCCGGCTGGCAGGCGGGCGATGACACGCATCAACTTGCCTGCTTATTACAGCTGCGAGGCAGTGAACTGGCCGCGATGCCCAGCAAAGTTGGCATTGCGATTGATGTGGGTGAATTAGCGGTATTGGGAGATACCTCCGCTGATTTTCGAGTGGAACGCGCAATAGAAGGCGGGCTGATAGTGCGCGCTGAAGGCCAGGCCTGCGGTACCCCGGTGGGCTCTATTGAGGCGGCCATTGAGCATTTAATACGCCTGACGCACTGGTTTGTGGAAAGCGGCGGAAATGACGCCGGGCGGATGCGGCGGCATAAAGTGCCGCTTCCCGCGTGGTCACCTGCTAAAATGCGCCCCGCGAGCGCTTCTGCCATGGAGAATGCAACGCAGGGCGCGGTACTGGCGCTTGGCAAGTATCAAGCGGGGATGGTTTACGGGCTGCCGTTTGGGCGCGCAGCCGCTGCTGCGTTGCGGGCAGCGGTTACGCCTGCGGCGGTAAGCTATGTGCGGGTAACGCCGTGGCGACGCTTATGGGTCAAGGGCGCAAGTGAGCCGGTTGAAGGGTTGATCAGTGATAATCAGGATACGCGCTTATTGATGGATGCCTGCCCCGGCGCGCCTTACTGCGCTCAGGCAAGCGTTGCTACCCAGCCGCTGGCTAAACGGTTAGCGCCCGGCGTTAAAAGACACAGCGTTCATATATCCGGTTGCGCCAAGGGGTGCGCCCGCCGTTCATCGGCCGACGTGTGCCTGGTCGGTCAGGCAGGCCGATTTAATCTTATTGTTAAGGGTGATGCCCAGAGCACGCCCGTTAAGATAGGCCTCACCGAGACTGAGGTCGTCGAATATTTGGAGAGTTTGGGTGCCCTATACGTATGAAACAAGCGGCCCGGCGATTTACCGGGAATCCTTCGCGATTATCCGTAGCGAGGCCGACCTTGCGCGCTTTTCTGCCGAGGAAGAGACCGTTGCCGTGCGCATGATTCACGCTGCCGGGCTTGTCGAGTTGGCCGCGCATATTCACTTTCAAAATGACGCGGTCAATAAAGCGCGTTCAGCACTCGAACGCGGCGCGCCGATTCTCTGCGATGCACGCATGGTGTCCGAAGGCATCACCCGCAAGCGGCTGCCGGCCAATAACGAGATTATTTGCACCCTGAACGATGAGCGCACGCCACACCTCGCCCAGGAAATGGCTAACACCCGTTCGGCCGCAGCACTAGAACTATGGCGCCCGCATCTGGAAGGCGCCGTGGTGGCCATTGGCAACGCGCCCACCGCGCTGTTTCATCTTTTGAACATGCTGGAAGACCCGAGCTGCCCACGCCCAGCGGCAGTAATCGGCTGCCCGGTAGGCTTTGTAGGCGCCGCTGAATCCAAGGAAGCGCTATGGGCGACGCCCGCCATTCCCAGCTGCATCGTTCGTGGCCGTTTGGGGGGAAGCGCGGTGACGGTCGCGGCCATTAACGCCATGGCGGATCGCGTCGAATGACTCAGGCCTCTACGCAAGAAACTATACAAAGTACCAAGCAAGGCACGGTTTACGGCGTTGGCCTGGGGCCGGGCAGCCAGGACTTGATGAGCGTGCGCGCCGACCGGCTGATTCGCGGCGCCACACATATCGCCTATTTTCGTAAAAAGGGCCGCAAGGGTCATGCGCGCAGTATTGTTGAAGGCTTGTTAGCCTCCGGCACTATCGAGCTGCCCATGGAGTATCCGGTTACCACAGAGATCCCTTTCGACGACCCGCAGTACAACGCGCTGCTCTCGGAGTTTTACTCGCGATGTGTGGCCCAACTGATCGAGATAGCCAACGCCGGTGACAACGTGGTGGTGCTCTGCGAAGGCGACCCGTTCTTCTATGGTTCGTTTATGCACCTGTATACGCGCCTGCTCAACCAAGTGCCGGTGTCGGTAGTGCCGGGGATTACCGGTATGTCTGCCGCCTGGACGGCGACCGCGCAGCCGATTACCTGGGGCGATGATATTCTGACCGTGCTGATGGGCACGCTGCCGGAAGAAACGCTCGGCAAACATATCACCGATACCGACGCGCTGGTGGTCATGAAGATTGGGCGTAATCTAAACAAGCTGCGCCGGGCGCTTAAACAAGCGGGCCGGGAAGACCAGGCGTGGTTGATTGAGTACGCTGCCATGGAGCAGCAGCGCGTGCTGCCGTTGGTAGACGTTGGCGAGAGCGTGCCTTACTTCTCGATAGTGCTGATTCACGGTAACGGGAGGCGCCCATGAGCGGCTGGCTAAAAATTGTCGGCCTGGGCCCAGGCGCCGAGGCGATGATGACCCCCGAAGTGTCCGCCGCGCTTTCGGATGCCACCGACGTTGTCGGCTATGTGCCTTACGTTAACCGCGTAGCGCCGAGGGAAGGACTTACGCGCCACGGCTCGGATAACCGCGAAGAGATTCGCCGTGCCGAGCAGGCCTTGCAGCTGGCGTTAGAAGGGCACCGAGTTGTGGTGGTTTCCTCTGGCGACCCCGGCGTATTCGCCATGGCCTCGGCAGTGTTTGAAGCGCTGGAAGCGGGCGATGCCGCGTGGCGCGCACTGGATATTCAGGTGCTGCCGGGTATTTCGGCCATGCTGGCGGCCAGCGCCCGTGCGGGCGCGCCGCTGGGCCACGACTTCTGCTGCATCAATTTATCCGACAATTTGAAGCCCTGGGCGCTGATCGAAAAGCGCCTGCGTTTGGCCGTTGAAGCCGATTTTGCGATGGCGTTTTATAATCCGCGCTCAAAATCGCGCCCGGTAGGGTTTGAACGCACGTTGGAGGTGTTGCGCGAGGCGTGCGAACCCGAACGGTTGATCATCTTCGCCCGCGCGGTTTCCACGCCGGAAGAGTCAATCCGCGTAACGGCCTTAAAAGATGCCACCCCGGAAATGGCCGATATGCGCACACTGGTGATTGTCGGTTCAAAACAGACGCGGTTAATTGAGCGAGATGGTGAGCCGTTGGTTTATACGCCGCGTTCAGCGCTTTGATCAAGAGCGATCATTAAGCCAGGCAAGCACCTCATCAACGCTATGCACTTCATGGCGAGCGGGCAGCGCCGGGCGGTCAATCATGATAACTGGCACGCCGAGCGCGCGGGCGGCGCCAAGTTTGGAAACAGCACCTTCGCCACCAGCGTTTTTGCACACGATGCGCTCGATACGTTGGGTTTTGAGTAGCGCTAAATCGCCCTCCAGCGTGAACGGGCCTCTATCCACCGTGGTGGTGAAGTGGGCAAGCGGCGGCGGGGCGGTTGGCTCGTCGACCAAACGCAGCACATAGTGGTGTTGAGGTTGTGCGGCAAACGCGGCCAGGTGCATGCGGCCAATGGCGAGCAGCACACGCTGGAGCGGGCCTTCGAGGGCGCTAACCGCCTCTTCGACACTTGCCACGTGTTGCCAGTTATCGTGAGTGGTGGGCACCCAGGCGGGGCGGGTCAGAGCAATCGCCGGTACGCCGGTTTGCTGGGCGGCGGCCAACACGTTATGGCTCATCTGTGTGGCAAACGGGTGGGTTGCATCAATAATATGGGTGATGCGCTGTTGGGTAATAAAAGCCGCCAAACCGCCGGCGCCGCCGAAACCGCCCACGCGGGTGGGCAGCGGCTGCGCTTTAGGCGCGTTAACGCGGCCTGCATAGCTGAACATGGCTGGAATGCCGCGCTGGCTAACGGCGCTGGCCAGTGCACTGGCCTCGCTCGTACCCCCAAGAATCAGGACGTTTATCATGGCTTTAGTTAACAAGGCTCCGTGGCTCACACTGTTAGGTTGGGGGGAGAGTGGCACAGCGGGCCTGACAGCGGCAAGCCGTGAGCAGCTTGAACGTGCCGAAATCGTGTTCGGCGCCCGCCGCCATCTGCGGCTTCTTCCTCCGTTAAACGCGGATATTCGCGAGTGGCCGGTGCCGTTTCTTGATGGCATCCCCGCACTTCTCAACGAGCGCGGCCGCCAAGTGGTCATGCTGGTATCCAATGATCCGTTCTGGTTCGGGGCGGGCACTAGCGTGGCGCGCCACTTGGAGGCCAGCGAATGGATCGCCGTGCCATCACCCTCGACCTTTAACCTAGCGGCGGCCCGGTTGGGCTGGCCGCTTGAGCGCTGCACCTGCCTGGGCCTGCACGCTAAACCGCTTACCCGCATTCGACCCTACCTGCAAAGCGGTAGACGCTTGCTGGTGCTGTTACGCGATGGTGCCGCTGTAGCTGAATTGGCCGCGCTGGTGAAAACATTTGGCTTTGGGGATTCCCAGCTACGCGTGCTGGAAGCTCTGGGCGGTGAAGATGAACGCGTCCGCACGCTGCGCATGGGGGATACGCTACCCGAGGATATCGCTCACCCGGTGGCGGTCGGCATCGAAGTCGCCGGTAACGGCCCCGCGCTGCCTTTAACGCCGGGCCTGGCCGATAGCTTTTTTGAGCACGATGGGCAGATCACCAAGCAGGCCGTGCGCAGCCTAACGCTTTCGGCACTTGCCCCCAAGTCTGGGGAGCGGTTGTGGGATATCGGCACTGGCTCTGGCTCCATCGCCATTGAGTGGCTGCTGGCCCATCCGGATAATCAGGCCATTGGCTTTGAGCAGCATCCGGAGCGCGCCGCGCGGGCGCGGCGTAATGCAGAAAACCTCGGCGTTGATTGGCTGGAGGTAAACGAAGGCTGCGCCCCGGAGGTGCTTGAGAATGCGCCGCTGCCCGATGCGGTGTTTATCGGCGGAGGGCTTTCCCAAAAACTGCTGGACACTTTATGGCAGGTGTTGCCCCACGGCACGCGGGTAGTAGCCAACGCGGTCACGCTGGAATCCGAAGCGTTGCTGGCGCATTGGCAGCAACAGGCGGGCGGCGAACTGCTGCGCCTGGAGCTTGCCCACGCCGCGCCCATGGGCACGCGCCGGGGCTGGAAATCCAGCTACCCAATCGTGCAGTGGCGCGGTGTTCGATGACTACGCAAACAATAGCGATGAACGTGGCAGGTTTCGGCTTTCGCCGGCAGGCAACGCGTGAGTCGCTTGAACAGGCGCTGGATCAGTTGATTGCCGAGTACGGCCCTATTGATCAGTTGGCGGCAGCGCGCAGTATGCTGCCACTGGTTGAAGCGCTGGGCAGCGCTCGTAACATCCCGGTAATAGGCGTAGCGGACGAAGCATTACCCAGCGCCACCACGCTGACGCATTCCGCCTACAGCCTGCGCGAAAAAGGCACCGGCAGCGTGGCCGAAGCCGTGGCGCTGCTGGCCGCAGGCCAAGGGGCACGGCTTCTAGGCCCGCGAACAGTTTCAGACGATAGAAAGGCCACGGCCGCGGTGGCAGCCACAGCGGCGCAAGGAGTTGGATTATGACGGTTCATTTTATTGGCGCAGGCCCCGGCGCGCCGGATCTTCTCACGCTGCGCGGGCGCGACCTGATCGCCGCCTGCCCGGTATGCCTGTATGCAGGGTCGCTCGTCCCCGAAGAAATCCTCGAGCACTGCCCAGAAGGCGCGCGCATCATCAACACCGCGCCGCTGTCGCTCGATGAGATTATGCAGGAAATTCAAACCGCCCACGCCGCAGGCCATGACGTAGCCCGGCTGCACTCCGGCGATTTATCAGTGTGGTCCGCCATGGGCGAACAGCTGCGTCGCCTGCGCGAGCTTGATATTCCCTACAGTGTTACCCCCGGCGTGCCTTCCTTTGCGGCGGCGGCGGCAACGCTCGGCCAGGAACTCACGCTACCCGGCGTAGCGCAGTCCGTCGTGCTGACCCGCACGCCGGGCCGGGCAAGCGCCATGCCTGAAAATGAAACGCTGGCCAACTTCGCCCGCACCGGCACCACGCTTGCTATTCACCTCTCCATCCACAACCTGGCCCAGGTAGTAGAAAGCCTGACGCCCCATTACGGCGAAGAGTGCCCGGTAGCGATTGTATGGCGGGCCAGCTGGCCGGATGAGCACGTGGTGCGCGGGCGCTTATCCACGGTGGAATCCCTGATCGACAACACACTCCAGCGTACGGCGCTGATTCTGGTAGGGCCGGTGCTCGAATCCGAAGACTTTCAGGAAAGCAGCCTGTACGCGGTAGGTTACGACCGCCGTTTTCGCCCCCAGTCCGCCGACTCACCGTTTGCCAGCAGCGATGAAGAGGGCGGCGCATGATCACGCTCTCGCTGATCGGTATTGGCACCGGCAACGTCGACCACGTAACGCTCGCAGCCGTGCGTGCCCTCAACGAGGCCGAAGTGATTCTGCTACCCCGTAAGGGTGAAGCGAAATCGGACCTTATCGACCTGCGCCGCGTGCTTTGCGAACAGCTTCTTAATGAAACGGCTAATACCCGCATCGTTGAGTTCGATTTACCCACCCGCGATGCCGAGAGCCAGTACCTAAACGCAGTAGACGAATGGCATAACGCCATTGCCAGCGTATGGGCCGAGCTGATGGATAAGCACCTGCCTGGCGGTGGCCGAGTAGGAATGCTGGTATGGGGCGACCCCTCGCTTTACGACAGCAGCCTGCGCATCGCCAAGCGCCTGACGGATAGCGGCCGTGCGGTTGAGGTCAACGTCGTGCCCGGCATCACCAGCCTGCAAGTGCTCACCGCCGAGCATAAAATCCCGCTCAACGCGCTCGCCGAACCCATCCAAATCACCACCGGCCGCCGCCTGCGCGAACGCGGCTGGCCTGAAGATGCCGCCACGGTAGCCGTGATGCTCGACAGCGGCGGGGCGTTTACCACGCTGCCACAAGCCGACACCCACATCTGGTGGGGCGCTTATTTAGGCATGGATAAGCAGTGCCTGATCAAAGGCCCGCTCAGCGAGGTAAGTGACGAGATTATTGAACGCCGCGCAGCACTACGTGAAACGCATGGCTGGATTATGGATATCTACCTACTCGCCCAACAGCCACTCATCTAGCGCCGGTATTAATGTGGAATATTTTTCCATAAAATGACGCTACAGTTACCTGACAGTCAGCATTCAAGGAGCAAGCCATGAGCTTTTACGTCTACCTTTCCGGCGAGATTCACACCGACTGGCGCGACGAAATCCAGCGCGGCGCCGACGCCGCCGGCCTAGATATAGTGTTCACCGCCCCGGTCACCGACCACGACGCCAGTGACGCCGCTGGCGACCACCTGGGCGAGCAGAGCAACCCGTTCTGGCGTGACCACCAATCCTCCAAGGTCAACGCCATCCGCACCCGCACGCTGATCGAACAAAGCGATTTAGTCGTCGTACGCTTTGGCGATAAATACAAGCAGTGGAACGCCGCGTTTGATGCGGGCTACTGTTCAGCACTCGCCAAGCCCTACATCACCTTGCACTCTGAGGATATCGTTCACCCGTTGAAAGAAGTGGACGCCGGTGCGCAAGCCTGGTGCACCACCACCGAGCAGGTCGTTGAAACCCTCAAGTACGTGCTGAAAGCATAACGCAAGCCACCACTTTGCAGGCCAACTTGGCCTGCCCCCCCCCTTTCCTTAGGACTGCTACAGGCTGGTTTTGTGGGAGCCCGCTTTAGCGCGCGAAAGATTCCGCCTCAATAATCATCACCCCGTAGCGCGGCGTAACGATTTGGCGAGGCACGAGCCAATGAGGCACCCGCGAAGGGCAGCGCTAGCTGCCCCGATGCTAGCGCTCATGCAGCCTTTTAGCTCAAAAAACTGACATCAGATTTTCCTCACCGCGCCCCATTCTTTCCAGTGACCTCGCTGCACTCTGACCTATTGCTGACCGCTGTCATGAAATTACTACGTGACCGAAGGAAAATTTGTGAATAGAGTATGATTGAAATGAGCAAAACGAGCGGGCACGCGAATAATGAATATGCTGCCTGACAATTGGTAAGTGGCATATGAATCAGTACGTTATGGCTTATACCCGGGCTACATAACCTCAATAAACGCGCCGGCGCGTTTATTGAGGTTATGCAGATGGGGATATAATCACTGTTAGCTGAAAATAACCTATGGAGCATCAAATGATTTGGTACTGGGTAATTGGCATCGCTTTAGTGTTAGGAATTGTCTACAAAGTAATTTCTTCAAAGCCGAGATCAGTTGCTGTCAGCATTGGGCGGAAGATCAACGTCAAGGCACATTTTATTGAGAGCATGATTACAGCTATGGGAGCTCAGCGGGGGCACATGTTTGTAGAGCATATGTCCCGAGGTGGGGAGGAGTATCTAGAGAAAGGTGTATATACATTTGTCATATTTGAGATCTCAAAAAACGATCACGAGAAGAACATCAGCTGGTGGAAGTCAAAACTGAAGGAATCCGGCTTCGACCCTCAAATCGATGAAGAAAAAGCAGAGGCCGCATTTACTTATCTTAAAGATGCGGGTGCAGATCATTCACAAATCCCAAATTTCATTAATGTATACAACTCAATAAGCTAACAAGGCCAAGCACTGCGACGTATTTTTCGCCGCGCCTGCGGCTCCACAAAAAATATGCGCGTGTTGGCAGCGTTAGACTCATCAAAACCAATAAACCTTTACACTCTAAATAACTTTCGTGGAGAGCAAGTAATGAGCAATAAGGAAATAGCACCCGAGGGTTTTGTAATAATGAACCCACTTACAGGCCGTCCGATGGAAAAAACACCAAGCGGGATACCCCTGAAGGACGTCACATTTAAAACTAAAGAAGAATTAAACAAATTTGTGGAGCAACACTGGGAAAACCCAGTATTTATGACCGATGGCAAAAATCTTGAATTGCCATAACAGCCACCAAATATAACTTTTTAAGTAAAAATAGTCACGCTAAGTTCCGCCATCAAGCTAATGCTCAAGATGCCATTATGAATTACTACGAAAAAACATTAGTCTCACTTAAGGAAGTCAAGAGCGCCAGCGCTCATATGACCGCGCTCGGAAAAATAAGAGCTGCCACTGAGGATTCAACTCTCATACAGGCGATTGACACGCTTGTTCGTGAACTCCAAAACGGACATGCAAGAAGCAAGAGTAAGGGAACTCCATTTTCAATAGAAAATGCTCAAGCCCCAGAAGCAAAAGCACTGATTAATTATTGTCAAAAAGCTGTTGGCTCAAAGAAACCAGAGTGGCAAATCCTTGCAGAGCGTAATGGCTGGACACCACCAAAAGTCTAACAACTGGTTCAAACCGTTCGCTGCGCTCACTGGGACGGGCTAAAGCCCGCCCCTTAACCATACGTTATAAAGAGTGAAGGATGTCAATGACGTTCGACCTGGTTCTAACTCCGTCTACGTTGATTGCGTTTGTTGCATTAGGCTCGTCGATCGCTTCGCTTTCAGTATCCGTCTGGTTCTGGAAAAAATCGTTTCGACCAATAGTCACTGCTATGGTGAAAACGCACCAAGCTGACAATAAAGCCATCGCCTACGACCTACAAATAGCCAATTCGGGGTCGTTGCCAGCGCGTAACATACGATTGAGCATCAATATGTCCGAAATCGAGTCGGCGTTAGGCCGTGACGCAACGCAAGAGAACAAGGCTCGGTGGCTTTGCTGCTTTGAAGAAAAACACATCATCCGTGTTTTGCAAAATACGCAGGAAACTACTTGCTCATTTGGCACTTCAATGGCCGACGATGGTGGTTTTTGGCGTTACGGTTCTTGTTTTCCGATCACTATTAAGTATGAAGGGTGGTTCGGTAAGAAATACTCAGACCAGCAAGTGATCCAGGTAACGGATAGTGTGAGCTTTACAGGCTTTAGCTGGTCGTGAATATGTATAACAAGTCGCTGCAGTTGGCCGCCCAAAGCGCTGTTGCGCTTCGGTCGGCAACCGAGCGTCGGCGTTAGGCACCCTCAAACAAGGCGAATCAAGTTGACACGCTATCCGGCCAATACACCGATAACAAGAGAAGCCTTCGAATCATCACGCTGGGATGAGGCCCTCAATGCGGCCGCACGAGAAGACTACTCATCCATGTGGCAAGCACTATCGACGGCCGCTCGTGAGGCTGTTGATGGAGGTAATCCGGAGCAAGGACGTGTTCTCTGGCTTCTCGCAGATGCGTGCTCAATGATGTTAAAGGCGGGAAGCATCAACGAGCCCTTTAAGCCTTTCATGGTCATGGATGGCAAGCGATCAGCATTGCCCGATGATTTGGGTGAGGAAGAAATCGCCTTCTTTTCATCAATATACGGCGAACTAGATGATCCTAAGTTGAGGGCCAGGATCGCAGATTTGGTTTGGCTAGTCGCCAAACCCAGACAGCCTCAGGCTGCGCTAGCAGCTATTGACGCATATCACCAAATTGCAATTAGCACCGAGAGTTGGGTCAGAGATGGTCGCGAATGTTGGGATCGCGCCATTCAATTGTGTCTGATGCTTAGAGCTGGAGCCGGCGATCGAATTCAAGCGATAGAGCAAGAAATTTTGGCCGGGCTTTTTGGCTCGAGCATTGAAGACGGCTACCTGCCAGTGTGGATTGCTGATTTACTGGATAAACATCGTCTCGGAAAGGATCGCCGTCATAATGTGGCCTCTCATCTCGAAACATTAGCCAACACATATGCCGAGTCGGGGAATATTCAACGTTCTCGCGATTTTTATGAAGCAGCTGAGCAATGGTATGCCCGTGGCGGAAACCAAGAAAAGATGGCGGAAATGATCGTTCAGTCCGCCGAAGCCTGGGTTAATGAGGCTATCGGTCGGCAGTCTGGTGGTTCAGCCCCAAGCCACATGGTGGCGGGTAGCTTCTATGAAAATGCAATTCAAAAATATAGGTCAGTCCCTCGAGCCTATCGTGAAGCGCATAACGTTGATGTTCGAGTGGCTGAACTCCGGGCCGAGTTGAATGAGGCGGGAGAGCTGTCGCTTGAGGAAATGGGCGTTATTTCGTCAGAACCGGTTGATATTTCAGAGTTAATACAAAACGCGAAGAAGGCAGTCCGAGGAAAACCTCCCCTGGAGGCACTCCTCGCGCTAGCCAACATCTACCGTGGAGCTAAAGTCGAAAAAATTCAGGAACTCTCCCGGGAGATGATGGCGCAATACCCATTGCAGGCTCTATTTGCTGCAACACACATGTCCTCCGACGGTCGAGTGATTGCCAAGCGTCCCGGAGCCGACTTCGGGTCAGCCGAAGCTGAAGAAAGGGCATTGTGGGCAGAAACGGTCAAGCATTACGTTATGGAACTGGAAATCGTAGTTCAGGGTGATATCTGGCCCGCCTTGGAAGTTGTCAGGCTTGAGCACCGTATCCGGGAGCGCGATTTCGTCGCGTTGGCCAAGCAATCACCGCTCGTGCCGGCCGGTCGAGAGCAACTTGTTGGCAAGGGGCTCTATGCGGGCTTCGATAACGATGTCGTTACCGCACTGCACATTCTGGTCCCTCAGCTGGAACACCTGGTTCGGTGTCACTTGAAACAAGCTGGCGTGCAAACTACAAATCTCGATCAAGGTGGCATAGAGAACGAGAACGGTCTGAGCACGTTGATGGAAAACGATACTGTGAAGGCCATTTTCGGCGAGGACATAGCCTTTGAAATCAAGGCGCTTTTCTGCGACCCGTTCGGCCCAAACCTGCGAAATGAACTTGCACACGGGCTAATTGGCGTAGATCAGGCACAGTCCACTTACTCCATCTATGCGTGGTGGCTCATGCTCAAGATTGTGTTTAACACATTCTGGAACGCCCGAAACCATCCGACAGAAACCGATAACGGAGAATCTGATGATCAGGCGGAGGAGCCGCCGGGTGCCTAACAAACGGCTGTTGTCGCCCCTTCGGGGCTGGGACGGCCTTTCCGCCGCTTCGCGGCTACAAGTCCGCCCCAAAGCCGGGCGTTAAGCCGTAAAGGAGAAGTTGTATGCCGAAGAAGGCTTCAGATGTTTTTAACGAAAAAGACTACGTTTTCGGGTCAAAAGGTAATTTCAAAGACGCTTTTCCTGAAGTTCAGGAAATGTCCATTCATGTTATAGAGTTAGAAAGCCTAATCTGGATGAAAGAACAGACAACACATTACCTCACCGCAAAGTACCCTGGCGGTGAATACATTGATTGCACCAATCCATCGTGTGACGGTGGTGGTTTTTCGATGGGTAATGTTTTACGAGAAGCGGTAAACAGCAAGGAAAAAGAGATAGTAAAAAGCATTACATGCCAAGGGAGCGAAACCACCGGAAGGCGGTGTATGCATGTGTTCAAAGTTAGTGGTTCTGTCAAGTATAGGGCTTAGCGAGCGTATGTTGGCGGACTGGTTTTCTGCTGTGCCCCAAACCAGCCGCAAATGCGGTCGTAAAATAGCGAGTTTAAAAATGACCCTATCAGGCAGCTGCCTCTGCGGCGGCATCCAATACGAAATAACCGGCCCCCTAACCGACGTCTACCACTGCCACTGCTCGATGTGCCGCAAGCTCCACGCAGCCGCTTTTCGAACCTGTGCCAAGGTGCAGGCCAGCGACTGGCGAACCATCAAAGGCGAAGAGCTACTTAAAACTTACGAGTCGTCGCCCGGGGAGTTCAAGGTCTTCTGTTCGACCTGCGGGTCCAGCATTCATACTCGGTTCACGGAAAAGCCGGAGGTTTACGCGCTTCCCCTTGGCACCCTCGATACCGATCCCGGTGTGCGTCCAGGCCGCCATGTGTTCGTGGGCAACAAGGCACCGTGGTACGAGATTGCCGACGATTTGCTCCAGTTCACTGAGAATGGCTGAGGCAGTGTTGCTCGCGCTCAATACCATTTTCAAAGCCCAGCCATTACTCTATTCACCCAGCTTACCCAAGGCGATCCATCGATCTTATGACGAGAAAAACACTAAGCTTAAAAGTTAAAAGACAGACTGACGCCAAGCCCGCCGACGAATTAGGCGACCAATTCTCCGATGACCCCGAAAAACGCTTTTTAAACGGCGTCGCGATTCATCCTTCCCCCCGCATTCATTTAGAGCCTGGTTCCAAGCAGCGCAGTGTGCGCGCGATGGATTTGATCACGCCCATCGGGATGGGGCAGCGTGGCTTAATCGTGGCACCGCCAGGCTCCGGCAAAACGACGTTGCTCAAACACATCTGCCAGGCTGTGGCCGAGGCGCACCCGGATATCAAGCTGTATGCCTTGCTGATCGATGAGCGCCCTGAAGAGGTGACGGATTTCAAGCGCAGCGTGTCGGCAGAGGTACATGCGTCGTCGTCAGACGAAAGCTACGCCCACCATGTGCGTATGGCCGATAAGCTCCTTAAAACGGCGCGCAAACAAGCGGGTGAAGGGCACGATGTGATGATCGTGATCGATTCGCTGACTAGGCTTTCACGCGTTCATAATGCCGAGCAGCGGGGCAATGGCCGTACCATGTCGGGTGGGTTGGATGCCCGAGCGATGGAAATACCGCGCAAGCTGTTTGGCGCCGCGCGAAAGATCGAAAACGGCGGGTCGCTCACCATTCTGGCCACCGTGCTGGTGGATACGGGAAGCCGTATGGATCAGGTGATTTTCGAGGAGTTTAAGGGCACGGGCAATATGGAGATCGTGCTGTCACGCGAGGTGGCCAATCAGAGGATTTTCCCGGCCATAGATATCGCCAAAAGCAGTACCCGGCGCGAAGAACTTTTGATTGAGGCAAAAGACATGGAAAAAGTACGCACACTGCGTAGAGCGTTGACACAACTTAAACCAGTGGAAGGCGCGCAGAAGTTATTTGATTTATTGGAGAAATATCCAACCAATGCCGAACTATTGGACGCGTTTTCACCAGGCTCAGCCTAGTCATCAGGAAGACCTTTAACGGCTACACTGCTTACCCATGGTTTGTTTAAATAGACCTTAATTGCAAACGCCTTTAGTAGAGAAGCTCACCTTTTATTCATTAAGAGGTGAGCTTCTTTGGTAAGGCTTAACGATTACTTTTTCTTAAAGTTCAGGTTTGAAGCGGGCACTACTTTTCGAACCGGAAAGCCTTCAATTTCTTTGCGCTCAATAATGCTGTCTAATCGCCTTTCAATGGCGCAAAGATTTTTAAAGTCGCCCAAGGCGACAAACGAGATAGCTTCACCAGAGGCACCCGCACGGCCGGTTCGGCCAATACGGTGGATGTACTCTTCTGGTTG
Organism: Halomonas sp. 111; assembly: GCF_052379685.1. Taxonomy (NCBI): domain Bacteria; kingdom Pseudomonadati; phylum Pseudomonadota; class Gammaproteobacteria; order Oceanospirillales; family Halomonadaceae; genus Halomonas; species Halomonas sp. 111. The sequence continues at coordinate 9,239 of NZ_JBQSYV010000028.1, read as the reverse complement.
AAAGGGTAAATCGTAATTCACCACACGGCTTAGCTCGCCAATATCCAACCCCCGTGCGGCAACCTCCGTGGCGACCAAGTACTTTAGCTCGCCAGATTTGAACTGCGCCAAAATCTTTTCGCGCATGGCCTGGCTTCTGTCGCCATGAATGGAATCCGCTTTGATGCCACGTTTTGCGAGTTGGTCAACCAGCTTGGCCGCGCCGTGTTTTTTCTCAATAAAAATAAGCGCCTGATCCCACGCTTGCTCGTTAATCAGGTGGCTCAGAAGGGCGGACTTGGTGTCTTTGTCTACGGCGATTAGCCATTGTTTGATATTAGCGGCGGCGCGAATGTTGGGAGAAATGGATATTTCAGACGCTAGATCGGTCATCTTGCTGTCTGAAAAGCCGTAGGCGAGGGCGCGAACGTCGCCATTCATGGTGGCCGAAAACAGCAGGTTCTGACGGTTTTCAGGCAGGCGTTCAATGATTTTGTTGATATCGTCGACAAAACCCATGTCGACCATTCTGTCCGCTTCGTCCAACACCATGGCTTTGAGTTCATCAAAGTGCAGCGCACGCTGATGCGCCAAATCCAGCAATCTACCCGGTGTGGCGACAAGGATATCAACCCCTTCAATTAAACGCTGTTTTTGAGGTTCGCTATCCACACCGCCATACACCGCCATAGATGTTAAGCGCAGATGTTTAGCGTATTGAGCCACACTGGCTTCAACCTGAACTGCTAGCTCGCGGGTCGGTACGAGGATCAGCGCACGGATGCGTTTGCCGCGTAGCGTTCCCGCTGTACTAAATCTTTCCAGCAGAGGCAGAACGAAGGCAGCGGTTTTGCCTGTTCCGGTTTGTGCGGTGGCGATTAAATCGTTACCCGAAAGAATGGCAGGAATCGCCTGTTCCTGAATGGGCGTTGGGGCTTTGTAACCAAGTTTGGTAATCGCTTGAACAAGTGGGCTGGATAAGCCTAGTTTTGCAAATGACATAGGGGGCTCTGACGGGATGTCGTAAGGGGTGTCGAAATGAAAATATGCCGCAGTATAACGTAGTGCTTGTAGTAGCGCTGATTTACCGTGTTGCGTGAACTTTGCACATGCCTTGCTGCTCCGCATCCAAATCCCGAATAGGGCGGGCTGACCCGCAACGCCGTGCGCCATTATGAGATAATCGAGTCAGAGAATTGATTAAGCAATCGACGATGAGGAATACATGAGCTGGTTTATATTGTTTGTAGCGGGCCTTTTGGAGATCGGCTGGGCCATCGGGCTGAAATATTCGGTGGGCTTTACAAAACTCTGGCCGACTGCCTGGACGCTACTTTCGCTAGTGGCGAGTTTTCTACTGCTGGGCCTGGCGCTGAAAACCCTGCCCGTGGGTACCGCTTACGCGATATGGGTAGGGATTGGCGCAGTGGGGACGGCCATTTTAGGCATCGTGCTGTTTGGCGAATCTTTGGGCGTACTCAAACTAATGAGTTTAACGCTGATCGTTGCGGGGCTTGTCGGGCTTAAACTCGCCCATGCTTGATGATTATACCTTTGTCTGTAGAACATGCCTTTGGTTTGACTCATAAATCGCGGGTGTTGAGCACGGCGAGCTATAAATCAAGCTCATCGTGCTGCTATTACGTTTGTCATTGTGCGCCGGTAGGGGGTCCCATACTCGGTAAAAGGGCTGCTATGGTAAGCGCTCAGGCGGATGTATCACCGGGTAGAAGTGTTTCAAGGTTATCCATAGCGCGGCCTATATTCTTCCGTGAAGTAGCAAATGAGAAACGAATATGTCCGGGGCTACCGAAAGCGCTGCCCGGCACGCAGGCGACGTTGGCGGTTTCCAGTAGCATGGTGGCAAGCGCTACGTCGGTGTTGGCGCTGAGGCCGTTTTTCAATGGGCGCCCGAGATAAGCGGTCATATCCGGGAACACATAGAAGGCTCCATCGGGTGCTTTGACCGGCATGCCCATAAGGCGCTCCAGCCCATCGCTGATCAAATCGCGCCGCGCGCAGTATTCGCTTAGCGCCGATACGATGAACTCCTGGGGCCCGGTCAGCGCCTCGATCGCCGCGGCCTGACTAATGGAACAGGGGTTCGCGGTCGTCTGTGATTGGATCTTGGAGGCGACTTTGGCAAGTTCCGCCGGTGCGGCCAAGTAGCCGATTCGCCAGCCCGTCATCGCATAGGCCTTCGCAACGCCGTTGATGATGACAGTGCGATCAAACAACGCAGGGCAGGCTTCGCCAAAGCTGGCAAATGGCGTATCCAGATAGTAGATGTGCTCGTATATCTCGTCTGACATGATCAGCACGCGCGGGTGGCGCGCCAGTACCTCGCCCAGCGCTTTGTACTCGCCGCGGGAGTAGACTGCGCCGGTGGGGTTGGCCGGAGAGTTGAAAATAACCCAGCGCGTCGCGGGCGTGATGGCGTCTTCCAGCGCTTGTGGTGTGAGTTTGTAGTTGGAGGCCGCGCTGCAAGGTACGGCCCGCGGAATGCCTCCCGCCAGGGTTGATACGCCAGTATAAGAGACCCAGTGCGGCGCGCCGAAGAGTACTTCGTCACCGGGGTTCAGCGTGGCTAGCAGGGTGTTGTAAATCGACTGCTTCGCCCCGTTGGCGCAGGAGATATTCTCGCGGGTGTACGTCAACGTATTGTCGCGCTTGAACTTCTCAACCACGGCGTCCTTGAGTTCGGCGGAGCCATCCGGCACGGTGTAGCGGGTCGCGCCGCCGCGCATGGCCCGTTCGGCGGCGTCCAACACGTGGGGCGGCGTATCAAAATCCGGCTCCCCCAGCGAGAGATTGATCACCGGCGCCCCTGCGGCCTTCAGTTCGGTTGCCTTCGCGGCGACCGCCAAGGCGGCGGCTGGCTTGATCTTGTTCAACAGGTCTGACTGATAGGAGATGGTCATGGCATCGGCTTTGTATCGGTGGTGAGTGTGTCGGCACGCATCAGTGTGCCCTCTGGAATTTGATCAGACGCAGCAGGGGAGGCAGCGCAAGAAATACGGCGGTCAGAACGAACAGCGTCAGCGCAATGGGGCTTTCCAGGAAACCAAGGAAGTTACCGTTGGTAAGAATCATGCCCTGGCGCAGGCTCTGTTCGATCATGTTGCCGAGCACGAAGCCGATGACCACCGGCGCGAGCGGAAAACCCAGCAGTCGCATGGCAAAGCCCGCTAGCCCTGCCACCAGCATGAGCCCCAGATCGAACGCGCTGTAGTTGACCGAATACGTGCCGATAGCAACGAGAATGATGACCGCGGCCAGAAGCAACTGCTCGGGCACACGGATGATGCGCGAGAACAGCGGGCAGAGCAGAGCGCCCAAAGCGAACATGGCGATGTTGATAAAAAAGAGGCCGGCGAAAATGAAGGTGGTGAGATCCGGGTTCTCGGTGAACAGTTTGGGGCCTGGTGTTACGCCCTGCAGCGTGAGCGCTCCCAGCATGACCGCCGTGATTGGATCGCCCGGAATGCCGAGCGAAAGCGTTGGCACTAGCGCCCCTGAAGTGACCGCATTGTTCGCGGTTTCTGAGGCCAGCAGGCCATCGGGTTCGCCCTTGCCAAAGTTCTCCCTGTTTGGAGAGACGCGGCGCGCCTCGGCATAACTGATCATTGAGGCGGCGGTGGCGCCCACGCCGGGCAGGGTGCCCACGGCCGTGCCGATAACCGACGAGCGTAAAAGAATCTGCCAACGCGAGAGCAAATCCCTGAGCGCCGGCAGACGAAAGCCGGATTGGGTATTGCCCAGGGTGGCGGGGAGTTTGGTGGACAGGCGTGAAAATACTTCAGATAGAGCAAAGAGACCTACGAGAAGCGGAATGAGGCCGACGCCCGCTGATAGTTCGAAGGAAGAGAAGTCTAGGCGAAGGCTGCCGGTCAGCGGGTCTTGGCCGATGGTGGCGATCAGCAAGCCGAACAGGCAGGCGATAAGCCCCTTGAGCCGCGCCTCGCCAGAAACTGCGACTACACAGGTTAAGGAGAAAATCCCAAGTGCGAAATATTCTATAGGGCCAAATCTCAGCCCGAAGCGAGCCAGCACCGGAGCAGCCATCACAAGAATTACCGCCGACAGCAGACCGCCGATAGTAGAGCCCACGGTGGCCCAGCCCATGGCTTGGGGGCCCTTGCCCTGGACCATCATCGGGTAGCCATCCAGCAGCGTCGCGGCGGATTGCGGGGTGCCGGGCGTATTGATGGTAATAGCCGAAAGCGAGCCTCCATAGACCGAGCCACAATAGAGCGAAAGCAGCAGTATGATGCTGGCCTGGGGATCGAGCACGAAGGTGAGCGGCAGTGCCAAGGTGATCGCTAGTACGGAGCCAAGACCCGGCATGGCGCCAATCAAAATGCCTGCGCCGGTGCCGGCAATGACCAGAAAGATGACCTGAGGGTCGCTGAGACTTTGCAACGCAGTTAGAAGGCTATCCATCGGTTCCTCCAGCGATCATTTCGAGAACGGTATCCAGCCCTACGCCTGGCGGGCGGATACTGAATCCATACGTGAAGACGAGCCAGATCAGGGGGACGAACACGAGCGTGAATACCGCGACGACAACGTAGTTTCGGTAGCCCATGCTGAAACAAAAAAGAGGCACCAGTAACAACGCCGAGGGTAAAAAGCCAAGCGAGTCGAAGGCGAGCAGAAACAGAGCGATCAACCCCACGCCGGCCCACAGTCGGATGCTCTTGAAGGGGAGCTTGATGCGCTCCCCTTGCTCCGAACGCTTGGCCATCCCCTTGCCGATGAGCAACAGTGAGGCCAGTCCCATCAGAATTAACAGCACCCTGGGATACCAGAAAGGGTTGTTGGCCATATCCTGCCCAACGGCAGGCTGGCCGGTGGTTTGTAGCCAGAACAGCAGGGTGAGACCGAAAAAGATCACCCCGCCGACCAGGTCAGACAAGTGCTTTGACATGGGATGTTCCTTTGCGTCGATTGGCGATCACTCGGTGGTGATGTTATCGATGATCAGGGCCGTGGCTTCGCTTTGTGTCTGAACTTCCTCGGCCATATCTTCGCTGTCGAGGTAGCCTGCCTGCGCTCCCAGCCGGGACAACACTTCGAGATACCGCTCTTGCTGAGTCGCGTTCGCGCAGGCGTCGCCCAGAGTTGCGGCGATATCGTCGGAGACGCCTTTCGGAGCAACAACGCCTCCCCACCAGGAGAAGGTGGTGTCAAAGCCCTGCTCGATGCTTGTCTCGACATCGGGCATCATGTCCGAGCGCTCGTCAGACATCACCGCGATGGTGTGCAGCTCGTTTTGAAGCGCAATGGGGATAACCGCCATCATAAGGTCGATATGCCCGCCCATGAGCGCGGCCGCGCCGGCTGCGTCGCCGTTCATCGGCACGTGACGGATTTCGATACCGGTTTCCGCAAGGAGCATCTCCATCGCAAGGTGTGGAAGCGAGCCGGGGCCTGGCGAGCTGTAGGTCAATTCACCCGGATGCTCGCTTGCGTAGGCGACCAAGTCGCCCAACCCTTCGAAAGGGGAGTCAGGCTTGGTCGCCAGCACTTGGGGCGAATCGAAAGTCTTGCAGATATAGGTAAAGTCGTTGGTCGAGTAGGGCGTATCGCGCATGTGTGGTTGGCTGATCAGCGGAGCGGCGGCCACATAGCCAATGGTGTAGCCATCGGGGCGTGCACGCGCCACGTTGGCGGTGCCAATCGTTGCCGCGCCGCCGCCAATATTCTTGACTGGGAAGGCGGTGCCCAGAATATCTTCCATTTCCCGCGAAAACGCGCGGCCCAGCAGATCAGTACTTCCGCCTGCGTTGAACGGTACGATGACCGATACCGGGCGGGTCGGATAGTCGGCTGCCTGGGAAAGCACCGGAACGGCAGCAAGCGTTGCGCCGATGAGCGTTGTGGCAGTTAGTTTGATGATCATGGCGATGTCTCCACTGGTATTGGGAATATTGTCGTTATTAATTAGCCTCGAAAGGCGGTTTGCCAATTCTGCTCTGGTGGGCGTAGATGCCCAGATTCAGCCCTGCTGCGGTGTAAGCGCTTCTTCATCAAGGGCGGTTGCTCCGAAAAGGTTCTCGGTCAGTTTTGCCATGCGCGAGCCGATGATGTTGGCTCGGTTGCTCGATAGTCTGGAATCTGGGGCCATGACGCTCAGTACGCCGGCGACCCGCCCTGTAGGTCCGACGACCGGTACCGCAGTGGCGGCGGCATTCGGAATTCGCTCGTTATGACAGTAGGCGTAGCCCTGTTTTCGAAAGGCATGGGCATCTTCGATCAGCGTTTCCAGGCTGACCAGCGGCTCGTGAGTACCCAGCGCGCCCAAGCGGTAAACGATGCGGGTAACTTCCTCGGTTTTGTGTCCCGAAAGCCAGGCGCGCCCGGCGGCGCCTCTCAGCACCGAGTGGGCGCTACCAAGGGGAAGCGAATAGCTCAGCGGCTGCTTGCAGGAAATCACTTCCGTCACCACCTGAAAGCCATCTGTTTCACGGAAAAAGGTGATGGTTTCGCCGGTCTCATCAGAAAGGCGCTGCATGATCGGGCGCAGCGCGGTCAGAGTGGGTGAGCCCCGCAGTAGCGGCTGTGCATAGCCAAGTATCGCTGGAGAGATTCGCCAGTGATCGGCACCTATGGGGTCCACCAGGCGATAACGGTGCAGATCGTCCAGTGCCGAATGAATTTGCGGCAGTGACAAGGACGAGTTCTGATGAAGTATTTGCGCGCTGACCCCCTCGACGGGATTGCTAATTGAGATCTTGCGCAAAAGCTCGAGTGCATCTCCCAGCGAGGCGGCGCCCGCCTGGTTGACGGTCGCTTCATAACGTAATCCACCCTGAACTACCTGTACGTAGCCTGCCGTTTCCAGCGTTTTCAGCATACGAAACGCCACAGTGCGAGACAGCTCGGCCTTGACGGCGACTTCTGTCATGGAGATCGGCTCGCCCGCTTCGGATACGATACGGAGTACCCTAAGAGATTTCAGAGCGGTTTGAAGTATATTTTTTGTCGTCATAATTTACTTATATCGGAAATTTTCGTTTTTAGGTATAGATCATTGGTCCAATAGGCCTAACCTTGATTTGTTTTAAAGATGCATAGCATTTTAAGTCGTTATTCTAGGCTTAAAAGCTCTTTCAAAGTGGAATGTATAGAGCTCTGGTAGCATTTACTCGACACTTTTGTTGATTTAATTGCTTTTATAGGATTTTTTTGCTATAAGAAATTTCTCATGCAGGCAATGTTTGAAACGATAATAAAGAGGATAACACCATGATTATTCGCTGGTGGCGCGCCGTAGCTGGTACCGATGAGGTTCTTCAACAGTATGCAGAACACCTTGAGCGCACGACGTTTCGTGAGATGGCCGAGCTCCCGGGGCATCTTGGCGCAACTCTGTCGACCAAAGTCGAGGGTAAGGACAATGAACTGGTCGTTGCCAGCTTTTGGGAAGATCTTGAATCCGCAGGCCATTTCGAGGGCGCCGCTTTCGACGATGCTGTCGTGAAACCGAGCACACAAAAACTGCTCCAGTCCTTCGATTTAAAAGTTGAGTATTTCGAAACCGTCGTGGCAACGGGCATTCTGGCTGACAAATAAACTTCACCATGTAATGCTTTCCGAGTGCCGCATTGTGCGGCGCTCCGGGTTATGAGTGTAATTGAGAATGATGCCCTTGAAGACGTCGGCGTTAGGGATACGCCGTTGATTTCCCACCAGCGTCATAAGAATGGTGGCGCGTGAGGTCAGATGTACCACGATGCCTTCTCTGTCGTTGATAACTACGTGGTCTCGCGCCTGAAAGGGTTGGCGGATGCTGAGCATCAAGGAGGCGATGTAGTTTTCGATGGTGTCTTTGACGGCAAAACCAATGGCGATACCGATCACCCCAGCTCCTCCTCGCAGGGCACCTATAATCGTCTCGGCGCCGATTAGGCTTAACGCCATGATTAGCCCGAGAATAATGCAGATTACCTTGATGGTTTGTGTCAATAGCTTGGAGACGAACGTGTTAGGCGTTACTCGCTGCCAAACTATGCCAACTCGACGTTACTGTCGGAAAAACCTTCAAGAGAGCGCTTCACGGGTATAATGCGCCCCATCGCCAATTGCCGTAGTGTGGGCGCGCATATCGGGTCGTATCGGCGAGTTTATCAGTCGATTCTCATTTTACTGTTGAAGGTAGCTGACATGATCAATACCAAAATTTACAAGGCTGTTTATGAGTTGGCTGAAAAGCTGATGAAGGCGGCAGAGAAGGACGATCGAGAGACGTTTGATTCGCTTTATGCAGAGCTGAACGCCATTTGTATTGAGCATGAAGATACCGATAAGGATCATCCAGAGCAGTGGGAAACGTTGGCGGATTTTACCGAAGAGCTGGATGACGCGCTGGTGATGTATGAAAAGGCGCTTCACAAAGCCGAGGTCGCCAATGCTAAAGACCACCTGTCGTCTATCGGTTTTTCAATGGCGACCCTGCAGGTTGAGTTGGGCCAGGAAGAGGCTGCTATTCAACATCTGCAAAATGCCAAAATCAGTGCCAACAAGATTGAAGATAAAGATTTGAAAGCAGAAATTGATGAGCTGCTTGAAAAACTGACAGCGAAATAGCTGGCTTTGTTGTTACCATGATGATCTTGATAAATGCACATCCAGCGGGATTGTGCTGGGTTTTCCTAAGACCAGGAGCTGTCGTTTGACCAATAATGATATTTTTCGCCGTATCCGGTACTGCTTTGATTTAAAAGATACTGCCGTATTGAAAGTTTTCGCGCTGGCAGAGTTCACAGTATCTGAGGAGCAGGTGTCCGGGTGGCTAAAAAAGGAGGAAGACGAAAAATTCCTTAAGATGAGAGACCGCGAGTTGGCCGCGTTTCTTAACGGATTTATTAGCTATAAGCGTGGGAAGCGTGACGGCGAGCAGCCCGCGCCAGAAAGTAACTTGAACAACAATATGGTGTTCCAGAAGCTGCGCATTGCGCTGAATTTAAAAGCCGACGATATTCTAGCTATTTTTGAGCAGGCCGAGTTTCGGTTGAGCAACCACGAGTTAAGTGCTTTCTTCCGCAAGCCTACGCATAAAAATTATCGTGAGTGTAAAGACCAGGTGTTGCGTAATTTTTTAATGGGTCTTCAGTTCCAGCAACGCCCTGAATCCAGGGGTTCAGAAGAAGTCTGAGGTTGTCCGCCGCTGTGATTTACAGGGGTTCAGAAGTAAGAAATGGCCATTCAATGCGAATGGCCATTTGCTGTTAAGCATTTTTCAAACAGAACCTAAT